>NZ_JBEZDM010000033.1:0-118882 GCF_040648335.1 Nonomuraea sp. NPDC049158 | reverse complement strand
TCACGCGCACGTCCTCGGGACCGGCGTCGTCGGCCCGCCGCGATCCCTCGCTCCGGCCCACTCCCGAGGGCCCGCCCGCCCCGGCTGGGGCTCGGTCACCCGCCGCGGCACCGCGCCCGCCCTGGGCACCGAGCTCGCGGTCCAGCCGCCGGTACTCCAGCCTGAGTCCTCCGTACGCCCGGACAAGACGCTCGCGATGGGCGCACGGCCGGCCACGACGGGCTCGTCGCCGGCCAGGACCTCGGGTGCGGGGCCGAGAGCGGGTAAGACCGCTGAGACCGGTTCACGGTCGACGGAGCCGCCTCTGATCGCCGTACAGAGGGATGAGGGCGGCGAAGACCGGGCGACCGGGAAGCCGGCCGACAGGGGTGGCGAAGACGTCGGCAGGGTGGCCGAGAAGCCGATCGACAGGAGCGGCGAGGACGCTACCCGGGTGGCCGGAAAGCCGATCGACACGGAGGCGCTGCGGCGACTGCGTAGGTTGGCGGCGAGCGCCGACACGACGGCGCCCAGCGAGGCGACCCATGCTGAGACGACTCGCGCCGAGACGACGGCCCGCGTTGAGGCGGTCCCCTCTGAGGCGGTGAGCGCCGACACGGCGGCGCGCAGCGAGGCGACCCGCTCTGAGGCGACCCACACCGAGGCGGCGCGCGCTGACGCGGCCCCCGCTGACGTGACCCGCG
Organism: Nonomuraea sp. NPDC049158; assembly: GCF_040648335.1. Taxonomy (NCBI): domain Bacteria; kingdom Bacillati; phylum Actinomycetota; class Actinomycetes; order Streptosporangiales; family Streptosporangiaceae; genus Nonomuraea; species Nonomuraea sp. NPDC049158. The sequence goes on along the minus strand of NZ_JBEZDM010000033.1, from coordinate 118,199 downwards.
CTGAGGCGCCGCACAGCGAAGCCGCGTCTCGTGAGGCCGTGGCCGGTGGAGTGGCGGAGGCGGGCGGGTCCTCGGGAGTGGGCCGGAGCGAGGGATCGCGGCGGGCCGACGACGCCGGTCCCGAGGACGTGCGCGTGATCGGTGCCGAGGAGCTGCGTGCGACCGGTCCCGAAGACGAGCGCGTGACCGGTCCCGAAGACGAGCGCGTGACCGGTCCCGAGGACGTGCGCGTGACCGGTCCCGAAGGCGAGCGCGTGACCGGTGCCGAGGAGGTGCGCGCGGCCGGGGCGGATGAGGTGGCGCGTGACCAGCACCGGAAGGGGAAGCCGCCCAGGCAGAGCCCGCCGCTCGTGTTCCCGGACGTGCAGCGGCTCTGGCCGCCGCTCAACCCCGACAGCAAGCCGGTGCGATACATCCGGCCGGTGACGCGCGACGACGAGGCCCAGAAGGCCGGAACGACTCGCGACGAGCCCGCGACCACCGCGTCCGCCCCCGAGACCACCTCGTCCGCCCTCGAGTCCGAGACCACCGCGTCCGTCCACCAGATCGGCCCCGCCAAGAGCGAGCGGGCCCGTCAGGAGAACGGCCCGGCCAGGAGCGAGCGAGGCAGTCAAGGGACCAGTCCCGCGAAGGGCGAGCGAGCCGCGCCGGCAAGCGACAGCGGGGCGTACTCGGACAAGGCGGCGGGCAGCGGGACGTACGCGGACGAGGCGGCGAGCAGCGGGCCGTTCCAAAGCGGGCAGAGCGAGCAGGTCGTGCGGGCGCCCGCGGCCAGGCAGATCACTCAGGGGCCGACGCCGGGCGAGCGGGTGCGGCGGGTCGAGTCCGTGGTCGGCCGCGACTCCGGCGGCTGGCGGCGGATCGCGCAGGTGGTCGTCGGCGGCGGCAGCGTGCGGACCGACGGATCGGAGATCGACGAGGCCCGGACGCGGGCGGTGTTCAGCGGCAGTCGCCGGGTCGTGGTGCTCGGCTGCACCGGCGGCGCCGGGCAGAGCACGACCGCGCTGATGCTGGGGCACACCTTCGCCCAATATCGCGACGACCGGGTCGTGGCCATCGACGCCAACATCGGTGGCAACACCCTGACCAGCAGGATCGACCCGGAGACCCCCGAGACGCTGGCCTCGCTGCTGGCGGGGCTCGAGCGGGTCAGCGGCTACCTGACCATGCGGGGCTACACCACCCGCACCGGGTCGGGGCTCGAGGTGATCGGCGCCGACACCGACGCGGACGCCGAGCAGCGGCTGTCCGACCGGACGCTGTTCTCCGACCACCGGCTGGGCCAGGCCATGCACCTGCTCGACCGGCACTACAAGCTGGCCGTCCTGGACCCGGCCGCCGCGCTCGCGGCTCGCGTGCTTCCGTACGCCGACCAGCTGGTCCTGGTGGTCCCCGCGAGTGAGGAGGCGCCCGAGGCGGTGGCGATGACGTACGAGTGGCTCGACGGGCACGGCTGCGCGGACCTGCGCAGGCGGGCGGTCATGGTGGTCAACGGCGTGAGCAGGCGTTCGATGGCCGACGTCGAGCAGGCGGAGTCGGTGGCCAGCGGCAGGTGCCGGGCCATCGTCAGGGTCCCCTGGGAGGACGACCTGGCGCCGGGCGGCGACGGGGTGGTCGATCCTGGGCAGTTGCGCGCGGCCGGGCGGCGGGCCTACCTCGCCCTCGCCGGGGTCGTGGTCGCGGGCTTTGCGGCACAGACGGTCCGTCCGAGCGAAGAGGAGTTGGCGAGTGACCCCCCGGGCACGAGAATCGGTGAGCGATAAGTGAACATGCGAGCAGGTCTGACTTGTTCATGCGCCGAGGGGGCGGCATGAGCAGGGGGTCCCGAGCGCATCAGCGCCTGGCGGTCCGCTATTTCGACGACCGCATCCTGCTCACCAACACCTGCGCATGGGCGTATTTCCGACTTCCGACGATCAGCTACGAATTCGTCACGCCCGAAGAGCGTGAGGCGCTGGCCACCAACATCACGATCGCGCTGGCCACGATCCGGATGCCCGATGCCGAAGTACACCTGAGGGTCGCGCACCGCACCTATCCCGCGGCCGAATGGGCGATGGCGCTCAACGCCACCTCCGACGAGGGGTCGGGCTGGCGCGACTATCTGGAGGAGATGTACCGGCACGTGTGGGCCAAGGACTTCTGGTCCAAGGAGGTCTACATCGGTGTCCGCCTCGGTCCCCGGGGCAAGCAGGTGGGCGCGGGCGTGCTGGGGCAGCTCTTCGGCTTCTACCAGCGTACGGAGAAGGCACTCGGGCTCGAGGACGACCACGTCCCGGACGGCGAGATCGGCAGATGGACCGAGCAGGCCGAACGGCTGGGCCGGGCACTCGCCTCCAGCGCCCTCTATGCCAGGCATGCCACCTCCGTGGAGGTGGCGTGGCTCTTCCAGCACTCGGCCGCGGGCGCGCTCGGCGATCCGCCGCCGTCGGCGAGCCCGAAGCGGCGCTGGGGCAAGGGCGAGATCGAGTCGCTGGTCGAGGGCGAGATCCACAACGGCAGGTCGCTGCTGCGCATCGTGCAGCCGCAGGGCGACTCCTATGTCGCGCAGCTGTCGTTCGCCCGCTTCCCGGACATCATGCCGTTCCCGGACGGCGAGCCGTGGCTGCACTTCGCCGACCAGTTGCCCTTCCCCGTCGAGATCTCGTCGAGGATGCGGCTGATCCCGCCGGTCAAGGCGTCGAAGGACGTCGCGCGCAAGCTCGCGCACGCGCGCGACATGGACATCCACATCCGCGAGGCAGGCGCGGAGGCGCCGCTCGCGCTCGCCGAGCAGATCGACGCGGCCCGCATGCTGGAGCACGGCATCACGAAGGAGCGGCTGCCCTTCGTGTACGGCTGGCACCGGCTGATCGTGTCGGCCCCGACCGAGGACCTGTGCGTACAACGGGTCGAAGCGGTCGTCGAGCACTACCGTGACATGGGCATCGACGTGGTCAGCTCGACGGGCGACCAGTTCTCGCTGTTCTGCGAGGCGCTGCCGGGCGAGAAGGTCAGGGTCAACGCCTACGCCCAGCGGCAGCCGCTGCGGACGATCGCCGGCGGCATGGCCACGGCGACCGTGGACCTGGGCGACCGGCTGGGCGACGGCAGCGAGGGCTGGCTCGGGCCGTACATCGGGGAGACCGTCGGCAGAGCCCGCAGCATCGTGCACTTCGACCCGCTGGTCGCGGCCACCCGCAACCGGCCGACGGCCATCGCGATCACCGGCGAGCCCGGTGGCGGCAAGACCACGCTCGCGCTGCTGATGATCTATCAGATGGCGCTGCGCGGCGTCACCGTCGCCGTGATCGACCCCAAGGGCGACGCCGAGTCGCTGGTGCAGCTGCTGCAGAAGCGCGAGCGCAAGGCCCGCGTCATCCCGCTCGGCTCGGCCGCGCCCGGCCTGCTCGACCCGTTCTCGTTCGGCGACGACATCGCGGCCAAGAAGACCATGGCCACCGAGACGCTGCGCCTGCTGCTGCCCCGGATGTCGGAGGAACGCGAGTCGGCGATGATCCAGGCAGTCGCGGCTGTCTCCAACGGCGTGGACCCGTCGCTCGGCAAGGTGGTGGAGTTCCTGGAGCAGTCCACGGACGCCGCCTCCAAGAACCTCGGCGCCGTACTCCGCTCCATGTCGGAGATGCGGCTGGCCAAACTCTGCTTCGACCCCTCAGGAGGCGACCAGGTCGACACCGAGGGCTGGACGACCGTGTTCACGCTCGGCGGCCTGACGCTGCCCGACGTGGCGACGGGCCGCGACGACTACTCCTACGAGCAGCGGCTGTCGGTCGCGCTGCTCTACCTGGTCTCCCAGTTCGCCCGGCGGCTGATGAACAGCCTGGACCGCCGCGCGCCCAAGGCGATCTTCTTGGACGAGGCATGGGCGATCACGTCCACGCCGGAGGGTGCGAAGCTGGTGCCGGAGGTCAGCCGCATGGGTCGTTCTCGCAACACCGCGCTGGTGCTCGTCTCACAGAATGCCGGTGACCTGCTGAACGAGCAGGTCACCAACTGTCTGTCCTCGGTCTTCGCGTTCAGGTCCACCGAGCGGGTGGAGGTCGAGCACGTGATGTCCCTGCTGGGCGTGGAGGCGTCGGAAGAGCACAAGGCGGTGCTGAGATCGCTCGGCAACGGCGAATGCATTTTCCGCGATCTGGATGGCAGGGCGGGCCGCATCGGAGTAGACCTGATCTCCGAAGACCTGCTCCGCTGGCTCGACACCAATCCGACACACGACAAACCCAGCGACAACGGGCATCATGATCTTCAAGGGGGAGTGGGCGGCAGAGCGCAGGAGGTGCGGTCATGAAGATCCGGCTACCCAGGCGGCTCGCGCTAGCTCTGGCCCTGCTCGTGGGCATCCTCGTGGTGCCGATCGTGGTGGGCGCGCTCTCACCCGCCGCGGCGGCTCCCTGTGACCTGTCCGGCGCGCTCGCTCCCGAGGTGATCGGCAGCGGCTCCGACGGCATGATGCAGCCGCCCGTCCCCGAGGGCGGCGCGCCGGCGGCGCCGACCACCAACTACGCCCAGTTCGGCATGAGTGGCCAGTTCTGGCACACCTACGACCTGGGCTGCTCCGACTTCGCCGCGGTGCTCGGCAACACCTGGGCCAACACGATCTTCCTGTGGGCCAAGGCGATCGACCGGGTGACCATCACCACCTACCAGGCAGCGGCCACGGAAGGGCCGCTGCAGTCCATCAAGGACGTGGTCGATGACATCGTGACGAACCTGTCCAACGCGATGTACTGGCCGCTGCTCCGGCCGATCGTCATCCTCGGCGCCATCTGGCTGGCCTGGTACGGACTGATCCGCAAGCGGGCCACCACCACCGCCGAAGGCGTGATCTGGATGGTGCTCGCGGTCACGGTCGCGACCTGGTTCTTCAGCCGGCCCGGCGACTTCACCGGCCTCGGCACGATCGTCACGGACAAGACCGGCGAGGTCGTCAACTCGGCCTTCTCCGGCCTGCCCGGCGCGGGCGGCGCCTCCTGCCTGCCCGGCCCCGGCCAGACGAACCCGCAGGTCAAGGCGGGCGGTTACGGCCAGACCGGCACGCCAGGGGTCGACCAGAACGCCGAGGCGCTGTGGTCCACGCTGGTCTGCAAGCCGTGGCTGATGGGCCTGTTCGGCACCGCCGACCCCAACCAGCCGATCGTGCGCGACTTCGGCCGTACGATGCTGGAGACCCAGTCGATCCCCGCCGCGACGGCTGATCAACCGGCGCCGGACGTCGGCGCGCACCAGGCGAAGTACGCCGAGATCGCCGAGAAGCTCAAGAACGACTCCCGCTACATGATCTTCTCCGGCCGCGACTGGACCAGCAGGCTCGGCGTGGCCATCGGCGCGCTGATCGCCGCCCTGGTCGCCGGGGTGCTCATCTTCCTGGTGGCGGTCTCGCTGCTGGTGCTGAAGGTCGGCTTCCTGCTGCTGCTCATCCTCGGGCCGGTGTTCCTGCTGATCGGCGTGCATCCGGGCAGCGGGCGGATCATCGCCATGCGCTGGGTGGAGATGCTGATCGGCACGCTGCTCCGGCAGGCCGTGCTCGCGCTCGTGCTCGGCGTGCTGGTGTACGGCTATGCGCTGATCATCTCGACCGCCATGCCGTGGGGGCTGCAGATCCTGTTCATGGCGTTGCTGACGATCGCGGTGTTCTTCTACCGGCGGCCGTTCCAGCACCTGTTCGCCTCGATGAACGGGCACACGCTGACCACGCGCATGCTCGGCGACGCCGCGTCCTCCTCCGTACTCGAGCGGTCGTCTTCCGCGCTGCCGCCGGTGGCGGCGGCCAGGATCGGCCGCTGGGGTGCGCGCAAGGCCGAGCCGCTCATCCAGGCGGCCGCGATGGGCGCGTCGGCGGGCACCGCGGCGGCGGCGTCCACGGTCGCCCAGGGCCGGGCCCGTGGGCAGGAGAGCGCGGAGGGGGCGGCCGCGTCCGGCACCCGGGTGCCCGCCACGGCCGCGCCGCTGAACACCGACAAGCAGGACGGGAAGGCCGCGGGCCGGCAGGTGCCGGCGCCGCGTGCCGGGGCCGCGCCGCCGCTCAACCTGAGCGGTACACCGACTCGCACCCGTGGCACTCCGCAGCCAGGTGGGGCGCGGACGTCGGGCGGCCCGTCAGGTGGGTCCGCCGCCGGTCCTGGGAGTGTCGGTGCTGGGAGCGCTGGTGCGGGGAGTGGCGGGGCCGGTGGAGGTGGCTGGTTCGGCGGGCGTTCCGGGGGTGGCTGGGCGTCACGTCGTGGCGCGGGCGGCTCCGGTGGCTCTTCGGGCGGCTCCAGGTCGGGTGGCACGCGGTTCGGCGGGTCGGGCGGCTCCAGGTCGGGCGGGTCCGGGTCGGGTGGATCGTGGCTGAGTGGCTCCGGTCGTTCGGGTGGCAACGGTGGCTCGGGCGGTTCGGGGGGTTCCGGCGGTTCTGGCGGGTCCCGGTCGGCGAGTCGTGGTTCGTCGGGCGGCGGGATGTTCGGTGGTGGCGGTTCAGGCGGTCGGCGCCCGGCCGACGAGCCGAAGGGCCGTTCCTCGGAGGCGCCACCGCTCTGGCTGCCGAGCAGCCGCCGTGGTGGCGGCGGCTCCGGTGAGGGCGAGCCGTCCGTGCCGTTCTGGCTCAAGCCCAGCAATCCGGACAGGGACTGATCATGGCGCAGCCGGGTGACAGGCGGGGCGTCGCCTTCGCCGCCATCGTGGTGGTCATCGCCGCCGTCGGCATCTACCTGACGATGTGGCCGGACTCCGGCGAACCGGAAGCGGGGCAGGCGTCCACCGGCCACACCACGACCGTCTCACCGGCCGCGCCGAGCAAGCCGCTGGCGACCGCCAGCGGCAAGCCGTTCGACATCTACTCCTACCTGCCGATGACCAAGGAGCAGCTCGCCGCGGCGGCCGACCTGGCCGAGCGGTTCACCGCCGCGTACGGAACGTTCCGCTACGACGAGGAGCCCTCGGCCTATGTGGATCGGGTCAAGGTGTTCACCACGGCCGAGTTCGGCAATGTGCTCGCCAGGACGCGCACCTCGCCCGGCACCGTCGAGCGCGACCGCGCCGACGAGCTCGTGGCGGCGGGGACGGCCAAGATGAAGGAGATCAGGCAGGTCGAGAAGTCGTCCGTCGTCTTCGTGGTGACCGGCACGCAGCAGATCACCGCCAAGAGCGGCAACAAGCAGCTCGTGGACGACTACGCGGTCACCGTGAGTCAGATGGGCTCCGACTGGCGGGTCTTCGACCTGCAACCCGCCGACGCGGGCCAGGACGGAGACACCCAGGGGTGAACACCTCCCGCGCTCGCGTCGCCCTGGCGGTCGGAGCCGCCGGGGTGCTGCTTCTGGCCGTCGTCATCATGTCGCCGATGCTCATGACCTCGATCCCGTCGTTCCTCGGCAGCGGGAGCACCGCCCGTACTGACTGCGTCAACGGCGACACGCCCGTACAGGAGGTGTCCGACACCGGCGCCTCCGACATCCCGGCCGACTACCTGGAGCTGTACAAGAAGTTCGGCACGAAGGTCGGCGTCCAGTGGAACATCCTGGCCGCCGTCGGCAAGCGCGAGACCGATCACGGCCGCTCGAACATGGCGGGCGTCAAGAGCGGCACCAACTACGCGGGCGCGGCCGGGCCGATGCAGTTCCTGATCGGCACGTGGGGCGGCAAGGCGCAGATCGCGATGTCGTCGAAGTTCAACGGGTACGCCTCCGACGGCGACGGTGACGGCGTGGGTGACATCTACAACCCCGCCGACGCGATCCTGGGCGCCGCGAAGATGCTCAAGCGCAACGGCGCTCCGGAGAAGGTACGGCAGGCGCTGTTCATCTACAACCGCGCCTGGTGGTACGTCGACCAGGTCGAGCAGATCGCCAAGGGTTACGCCAAGTCCGGTGACGTCGAGGTGCCGCCGCAGGCCGACGAGGCGTGTGACGATCCGCTGGTCGAGGCCGCGCCGAGTGACGTGGTGGCCAAGATCCTGGAGTTCGCGCTGGCCCAGCGCGGCAAGCCGTACCTGTGGGGCGGGACCGGGCCCGACGCGTTCGACTGCTCGGGCATCATCTACGCCGCCTACCGGGCGGCCGGGCTGTCGATCCCGCGGACCACGTTCGGGCAGTGGCCGTTCGGCGTGAAGATCTCGCAGGGTGACGAGCAGGCGGGTGACCTGGTGTTCTTCAACGCCGGGCCGGGCACGGGGCCGGACAACCCCGGGCACGTCGGAATGATCGTGTCGAAGGGCAAGATGGTGGAGGCCCGCTGCACGCTGTGCGGGCCGATCAAGGTGACGACGTACCAAGCGCGCGGCAATATTATGGGTTTCACCCGTCCGTTACAGAACCCCGACGTGCTCGAACAGCTCAAGAAGCTGCAGAATGCCGCACTATGACAGTGATCGTGGTGACGGCATGATGATGGTCGTGGTGGCGGTATGACGGTGATCGTGGTGGCGGCGGTGATCGTCTCCTCGGATGGGCGCGTACTCGCCGCGCAGCGGGCCGAGCCGCCCGCACTGGCCGGTGGGTGGGAGTTCCCGGGCGGCAAGGTGGATCCCGGCGAGAGCGAGATCGAGGCGCTGATCAGGGAGTGCCGCGAGGAGCTCGGCGTGACCGTGTCCGTGGGCGCGCGGGTGGGCGGCGACTGGCCGCTGTCCGAGGGGTACGTCATGCGGGCCTGGCTGGCCACCTTGGCCTCGGGCGTGCCGGAGGCCAAGGAGCATCTGGCGCTGCGGTGGCTCGGGCCTGACGAGTATTACGACGTGGCCTGGCTCGGGGCGGACCTGCCGGTGATGAAAGCCGTGGAAGATCTGCTCCGAAAGGGTTAACCATCTCCCCTGGGTGACATAACGATTACTGAGCGTAATGTCACGCGGCCTGAGGGGAGGCGACGTGGTCAGACATGGCTGGATCGTGGCGGGGGCACTGGCCTTCGCGGGGGCGTCGGTTTTGGCGGGCATCCAGTGCGAGCCCGTGGCGGCCGAGGTCTTCAGGGCCGCTGGAGGTGCTGGGATCGCACTGGTCTTCGAGCGGCTGGGCGATGCCGGCGAAGTCGGGCGATGGGCACGTACGGGGGACGCCCTGCGGTTTCGGGTGAGGCTGGAGGGGGCGGGCCGCGACGCCCGGCTCGCGGTGTCGACCAGCCCGGCACAGGCGCTGACGTCGATGACGTGCCCCAGCTTGCCCGCCGGTGGGCTGTTGGACACGGGTCCGGGAGTCGTGGGCGGGCCGGGGGATCAGGCGGTCGAGGGGCGAGCGGTCCCGGGCGGGCAGGCGGTTCCGGGCGGGCAGGTCCCGAGTGGGCTGGCGGTTCCGGGTGGGCCGGCCGTTCAGGGTGGGCAGGCGGCCGTCGGGCAGGCTTTGCCGGGTGGGCAGGATTTTGGGAGCGGACAGGCTTCGGTGGGCGGGCGACCGGTCGCCGGGGTGGCGGCGTCGCGAGGCGTGCTGGCGTCCGGGCCGTCATCGACGCTGGCCGCGACGCTGAGGACCACGCTCGTGCCGACCGCGCCGGCGGTCAGCGCGTCGGGTGTGACGGCGCAGGGTATGAGCGCGCCGAGTCTGGCCGCGCCTGGCGGGACGCACCCAGGCGGCGGAGTCGCGCCGGGCGGGGTGGCTCCGGGTGCGGTCCCTGGGGCGCGGGTGTGTGCGCTGGGTGATGTGGCGGGGGATCGGTCGGTGGACGTGCTGCTCACCGTGCCGAGCGGGCCGAAGGAGGTCGTGCTCACGGCGGCGGCTCGGGCGCGTGACACGAGCGGCGGTTTCGCGACCGTCGTCGGCTCGACCACGACCTCTGTCAAGGCTCCAGTGAGCGCCCCTGTCAGGGCGAGCGGCAGACCGGCCGCACCTGTCGCGACCCTGCCGAAGGGGCCGAAGACGTCCACCCAGACCCTCCCGAAGGGGGCGCGCGGACAGGGGGCGGTGCGTGGGGAGTCCGCCGATGACAGCGCGGGGACGTTCGTCGAGATCCCGCGTGGTGATGTCACGCTGAGCGGCCGAGCGGTGCGCGTCCAACGCGGCGCCGAGGACGCTCGCCCGGACAAGACGGCGGTCGCCGGAAGCGTACGCCCTAGAAACGGGCATACCGCGAAGTCCCATCTGCGGATGGTCTCAGCCGGTCATGCGCACGCGTCCAGCGCCGTACCGAACGGGACGGCCGTCCAGGTCCCGGCACCTGAGCTGCGGCGCGAGCCCGCACTGACCCTGCCCCAGGTTCCCCAGGTCCTTCCTCCGCCGAGGTCGGGGCTCGGCGCTCCGGGAGTCGGCGGCACTTCGGGAGTCGGCACCGGTGGCATGCCGAGAGCCGGGGCTCCAGCACTGAGCGCCCCACAAGGCGGCACCCCCGCAGGCGGCGCTCCGGGACTTGGAACTCCGGGTTTCGGCGCCGGTGCGGGAGCCGGGTGGGGAGCCATGACATCGGCCGAAGAAGTGGGGCCGCCCCTGCCATTCGCCATTCCGGGTAACCGCTTTCAACCGGCCGAGCGGGTGAATCCCCTGGCAGGCGTACGCGGACTGCCGTGGGTCGCCAGCGGGATCGCGGTGCTGCTCGGTGGGCTGTGGCTGGTCGCCAGGGCACAACGGGCGCGATTGCGACGAAAGGTGTTGTAATTCCGTCTTTACTGTTACTTTTACCCGGCTAGGATTCCCTTGACCATGGTTTCGGGACTGCGCGGAGGGCACAGGTGGCACGTACGCGAGCGACGGCCGTGTCCGCACTGATCCTCGCCTTAGGGCTGACGGGTGCCGGTGCGGTTCCCTTCGTCATCCAGAGCGCGAGCGCCTCCGCAGTCGCCTACGACCCCGCCGTCGAGCCCTGCGATGCCGGCGAGGTGTGCGACATCACGCCGGAGACCACCGTCACGGTCACCACGACGATGGACACCCCGACTCCGGACCCGGAAACGACGATCACCAAGACCGTCACCGCGCCCACGAAGACGACGACGAAGACGAGCGCCCCGAAGCACTCGAAGACGCCGAGCTCGACTCCCAGCACGCCCAAGACCACGCCCTCGCAGCTGCAGCCGTTGCCGTCGCAGACCGTGGAGGTGCCGTCCGCGACCACCTCGTCCACGCCCGAGCCCACGGACACGGACGTCGTCCTGCCCACCGTGGCGCCCGTCGAGACCCCTTCGACGACGCCGTCGCCGAGCTTGACGGAGAGCTCGACGGAGGAATCGGTCCCGCTCGAGCTGCGTAACGCGGCCCCCGAGTACGACCAGCGGACGCTGACCCAGCAACTCAGCATCCCGGCACTCGTCCTGGTGCTGCTGGTGCTGTTCGCGGTGCTCATCTTCGAGGGAAGACTGCGCCGGATGGCCCACGCGGCGGCCGTGCGCAAGGCGGGCCCGCAGGGCGGCCCGGGCCAGCCCGGCTTCCCGGGAGCCCCCGGCGGACCGGGAGGGGGCGGCTATCCAGCAGGCCCTGGCTATGCCACCGCCGCTTTCCCGGCGCCCGGTTATCCGGGCGGTACGGCGTACGCGCCGATCATCAGCTTCGTCCCCGTACAGACCTATCCGGGGGGACAGGTCCAGTACGGCGCGGTCTATCAGGACCCGAACATGTACGGCCAGCCTGGCTACGGCCCCGCGCAGCCGCCCACGGCGGCGAGCGAGCCTGTGGTGCTGCATCCGGACGAGTTCGACACGTTCAGCCAGGAGCCGACCAAGTCCGACTTCGATGCCTTCAGCCGACCCGAGCCCGAGGGGGAGTCGTACCGGGCTCCGTTCGAGGCTCTGGTCCCGGCTGAGCAGCCGCCCGCGGACATCCCGCCCGGTGGTGCCGGTCCGTACGAAGACTCGCCTGAGCGCCCGCTGGGCGCCGCCTCAGCCGCCGAGACCGGCGACGCCGAGCCGTGGCAGAGCATCGGCCAGCCCCGACCCGGCACCGAAGGGCCTGGCATCGAAGGGCCTGGCGCCGGAGGGCCTACCCTCGAAGGGCCCACACTCGAAGGGTCGGCCGCCGAAGGAGCGCCCGCCGATGTGACCGCCATCCAGCCGTTGCCCCCGCAGAAGCCCAAGCGCCGCTGGGGACGTCGCGCGTAACGCGGTCGTACGATCTCGCGACTGTGGCGTCCGGCCGTCGGATTCGGCACGCGACTCACCGCCCTGACCGCTCGATGACCCGTTTTTCGCGCGGTACGCGAGTATGTCATCCATGTCGACTCCCCCAGCCGCGGCTGAACCCGCATTATCGGAAAAGTCCGGACGTTCACGCGTAGCTCGGCGGATCGGTTGCCTGGGTTTGTCGTTGGTGCCGTTCGTGTTACTCGGGGCGATCGTTATGACGCCCGTTTGGCTCAACGACTATCGGCTGGCGCGCATGGTGGACCGCATCCAGGAGTATCCGCCGCCGCCCGGAGCGGACTTCGGGTACATCGATCCGCAAGTGGAGGTGACCGGCGACTCCGGAGACTGCTGGTACACCATCCGCTTCGAGGTCTCCACCCACCGGCCCGTCCAGGAGGTGCTGAACCACTACCGCCAGGCGAAGATCGAGGATCCCGACGGAGACCTCGATGACTTCGAGATCACGGCCTGGACACTGTTCGACGAGCCCGGCGTTCAGCTGGATGAGACCTCTGCCACGAACGAGGTGATCATCCACCTGGACGGCATGTATGACCGCACCTGGACGGACATACGCTGCTGGTGAAGTAGCGGGCTCGCCTCCCCGCCGCACAGCCGTCCGCCGACGCCGAGATCGCCAAGATAGTGATCACGTATCGCCGCCGCACCCGTGCGACGCAACGTGCCGGAGCACCACGTCCTCCGCTTTGACACGCTCCTCCCCGAAAGGAGGAGGCCCTTCATACGCCTTGACGTCCATCCCCGGAGGAAACGACAGGCTGACCGTAGGGACAGGTTCCTGCGTCACCTCAACTTCAGCGATGAGATCGTCGAGGACATCCGCCGCGTACGACGGTGAGAGCACGCAGGACACACCGACTGGAGCCGCTCCCGGAATCGTCGAAACCCCAGCCAAAGCCAAGCCGACCAATACCCCGAAACGCCACCGCATTGCCGTCTCCTGCCAGGTCGTCGGTCACATGCCGCCATTGCCGTCGAAACGCTCACTAACGCTCAGTGACCCCGCCGAACACGAGCCAACCAGCTCTATCGAATGGATCAACGCCGACAATCTACGGCACGTGATCCACAGCCTGGTCACGCGTAATCGCGCGCGGAGAGTTCCGCGACGTCCTCGCGACTCCGGCCCGCCGCCCGGGTCAGGGTCCGTCGGAAAATCCCGAGATCTAAGACGTACGGGTGACGAGTTTGTCGAAGGCGCGGTCCGGGAGCAGCCGGTGGATTCTCAGCAGCAGCTTGGCCAGGTAGCCGACGGCGTACCGCGGCTTGGGGGCCTTGGCGTCGATGGCCGTGCGAATGGTCTGGGCGACCACGGAGGGGTCCGAGGCCTTGTTCTTCCCGGCGAAAGCGGCTTCCGCGCGGTCCGCCATCGCGTTCGCGACAGAGGCGTAGGCGCCTTTGCCGGAGACCTCTCGCAGGTCGTGGGGAGTGCTCGACTCGAACTCCGTCTTGATGAGGCCGGGCTGGACGACCACCACCTTGATGCCGAAGCGGCCGACCTCCTGGCGCAGGGTGTCGGAATAGCCTTCCAGGGCGTGCTTCGAGGCGTGGTACCAGGCGCCGAGCGGGAGTGAGATCACCCCGGCGATCGAGGAGACGTTGACGATCGCGCCGGAGCGGCGCTCGCGCATGCCCGGCAGGACCAGCTGGATCAGCCGGGCGGGCCCGAACATGTTGACCTCGAACTGGTGGCGCGCGGTGTCGAGCGGCACGTCCTCGGCGGCCCCGTACACGCCGACGCCGGCGTTGTTCACCAGCACGTCGATGCGCTCCTGCTCGGCGAGGATGGTGTCGACGACGCGGCGCAGGTCCTCCTCCTTGGTGACGTCCATCGCGAGGGTGTGGCCGCCGGCCTCGCGGATGTCCTCCATCCGCTCGACACGCCGGGCCACGCCGTACACCGTGTGGCCGGCACGCAGCAGTTCGAGTGCGGTGGCGCGGCCGATGCCGGCAGACGCGCCTGTGACGAGGCAGATCTTGGCTGCCATGGAACGACCTTTCATCAGGGGTACGCGGCGTAGAGCCACTCCCGGTACGGCGGTATCAGGGCTTCCGAGGCGGCGATGATCTCCGCGGCGGCGGCGGCGATCACCTGCGCGTCCGGCCGCTCGGCTGGCTCGTACGCGTGCCGGACGATGTGCGCGAGCACCCTGGCCTTGGCCTCAGCGTCCGGCTCGTCGGGCACGGTGACCACGGTGCCCAGGAGGTAGAAGCTCGCCTGCGTCGCGGTCAGGCCGTAGATCAGGTGCTCGACATCGTCGCGGAGCAGGCCGTGACGGAGCAGCACCTCGTGGAAGCGCGCGGTGGCGAGCAGTTCGTGGCTGCGCGTCGCGCTGTCCGCCATCCTGCCCTCGAGCAGCGGCAGGTTACCGGCGAGGAGCGCCCGCAGCACCGGCCGGCGGCAGCTCACCAGGAACAGCGTGCTGAGCATGCGGTGGGGCAGCACCACGGCCGGGTCGCGGCGCAACTCCGCCAGCAGCGTCTCGACGTAGATGATGGCCTCGCGCACGAACAGGGCCTCGAAGAGCTGCTGTTTGGTACGCCAGTGCAGGTAGACGGTGCCCTTGCCGATGTCGGCCCGCTGGGCGATGTCGTCGATCGTCACCTTGCGAACGCCGAGGCGCACGGTCAGCTCGGCCGCCGCGTCGAGGATCCGGTCGGCGCGGTCGGCCGCCTCGCTCGGTCTTCCCAGCGGCATCGTGCGACCTCCATGTGACTTGTTGACCACATTAGCAAAAAGAGTCATAAAGTCACGCGGCCATGAGAAAAAGGCCGGTGAGGGAAGTCCTCACCGGCCTGCTTCAGTACGAGTACGACGCTACTTGGCGCGCTTGAAGATCTTGTTGCCCAGCCACACGATCGGGTCGTACTTGCGATCGGCCACGCGCTCCTTCATCGGGATGAGCGCGTTGTCGGTGATCTTGATGTGCTCGGGACAGACCTCGGTGCAGCACTTGGTGATGTTGCAGTAGCCCAGCCCGTGCTCTTCCTGGGCCGACTCCTGCCGGTCCGCCACGTCGTACGGGTGCATGTCGAGCTCCGCGATGCGCATGAGGAAGCGCGGCCCGGCGAAGGCGGGCTTGTTCTCCTCGTGGTCACGGATGACGTGGCAGATGTTGTTGCACATGAAGCATTCGATGCACTTGCGGAACTCCTGGGACCGCTCGACGTCGACCTGCTTCATCCGGTATTCGCCCGGCCGCACGCCCTCCGGCGGGGTGAAGGACGGGATTTCGCGTGCTTTTTCGTAGTTGAACGAGACGTCGGTGACGAGGTCCTTGATGACGGGGAACGTACGCATCGGCGTGACGGTGATCGTCTCGTCCTCGGTGAAGGTGGACATCCGCGTCATGCAGCCCAGCCGGGGCTTGCCGTTGATCTCCATCGAGCAGGAGCCGCACTTGCCGGCCTTGCAGTTCCAGCGGACCGCCAGGTCCGGCGCCTGCGTGGCCTGCAGGCGGTGGATGATGTCGAGGACGACCTCGCCCTCGTTCACCTCGACGGTGAAGTCCTCGAGCTTGCCCTCACCGCCCTCACCGCGCCATACCTTGAACTTTGCCTTGTAGCTCATGACTTTGCGATCCCGTCGAACTCGGTCATCTCTTCGTCGGTGAGGTATTTCGCCAGCTCGTCCCGGTCGAACAGCTTGATCAGGTGGTCGGCCATCGTAGGCTGCACCTTCTCCTCGACCGAGACGGACGAGCCGTCCTCCGTCGAGCAGACGAGCAGCTTGCGGCGCCAGGCCGGGTTCATGCCGGGGAAGTCGTCACGGGTGTGCCCGCCGCGGCTCTCCTCGCGTAGCAGCGCGGCCCGCGCCACGCACTCCGAGACGAGGACCATGTTGCGCAGGTCGATCGCGAGGTGCCAGCCGGGGTTGTAGATCCGCGAGCCGGCCGCGCCGACCAGCTGCACCCGCTCCTTGAGCTTCTCCACGGCCTCCAGGGCCTCGGACACCTCTTCGGCCTTGCGGATGATGCCGACGAGCTCGTTCATCGTCCGCTGGAGCTCGTGGTGCACCTCGTAGGGGTTCTCGCCGGAGCGGCCCAGCGGGGCCAGGGCCTCGGCGTGCGCCTCCTCCACGAGCTCCTGGCTCACCTTGGGCCTGGCGGGCAGGCCGTCGATGTACGCGGCGGCTCCGGCGCCCGCCCGGCGGCCGAAGACCAGCAGGTCGGACAGCGAGTTGCCGCCCAGGCGGTTGGAGCCGTGCATGCCGCCCGAGACCTCGCCCGCGGCGAAGAGCCCCGGCACGGCCGCCGCGCCGGTGTCGGCGTCGACCTCGACGCCGCCCATGATGTAGTGGCAGGTCGGGCCCACCTGCATGGGCTCGGCGGTGATGTCGACGTCGGCCAGCTCCTTGAACTGGTGGTGCATCGACGGCAGCCGCCGCTTGATCTCCTCGGCCGGGAGCCGGCTGGACACGTCGAGGAAGACGCCGCCCTGGGGAGAGCCGCGCCCCGCCTTCACCTCGGAGTTGATCGCCCGAGCCACCTCGTCACGCGGCAGCAGCTCCGGGGGGCGGCGGTTGTTGGCCTGGTCGGTGTACCAGCGGTCGCCCTCCTCCTCACTGGTGGCGTACTTGTCCTTGAACACCTCGGGGATGTAGTTGAACATGAAGCGCTCGCCGTCGGAGTTGCGCAGCACGCCGCCGTCGCCGCGGACCGACTCGGTGACGAGGATGCCGCGTACGGACGGCGGCCAGACCATCCCCGTGGGGTGGAACTGGATGAACTCCATGTTGATCAGCTTCGCGCCGGCCAGCAGGGCCAGGGCGTGGCCGTCACCGGTGTACTCCCAGGAGTTGGAGGTGACCACGTAGGACTTGCCGATGCCGCCGGTCG
This sequence comes from Nonomuraea sp. NPDC049158, assembly GCF_040648335.1. NCBI lineage: Bacteria > Bacillati > Actinomycetota > Actinomycetes > Streptosporangiales > Streptosporangiaceae > Nonomuraea > Nonomuraea sp. NPDC049158. Next base: position 101,327 of record NZ_JBEZDM010000033.1, on the reverse strand, counting down.
CGAGCACGACGGCGGGCGCATCGAAGACTACGAAATTTCCGGACTCGCGCCAGTAGCCGAAGCCACCCGAGATGCGGTCGCCGTCCTTGAGCAGGCGGGTGACCGTACATTCCGCGAAGACCTTGATGTAGGCCTCGTGATCGCCGTGCGTCTCGAAGTCCTCCTGCTGCAGCGCGACGACGCGCTGCTGCAGCGTGCGGATCAGCTCCAGGCCGGTGCGGTCGCCGACGTGGGCCAGCCGGGGGTACTCGTGCCCGCCGAAGTTACGCTGGCTGATCTTGCCGTCCTTGGTGCGGTCGAACAGCGCGCCCCACGCCTCCAGCTCCCAGACCCGGTCGGGGGCCTCCTTGGCGTGGAGTTCGGCCATGCGCCAGTTGTTCAGGAACTTGCCGCCCCGCATGGTGTCACGGAAGTGCACCATCCAGTTGTCGTCTGAGTTGACGTTGCCCATCGCGGCGGCCGCGCCGCCCTCGGCCATGACCGTGTGGGCCTTGCCGAACAGCGACTTGCAGACGATCGCCGTCCGCTTGCCCTGCTGCCGGGCCTCGATGGCGGCCCGCAGCCCGGCGCCGCCCGCGCCGATGACGACGACGTCGTATTCGTGACGCTCGATCTCCACAGAAATTGTCCTAACAGAAAGGGCCTTAAGCGAACGGGAAGGCGATGATGCCCTTGGCGACCAGGCGGACATAGAGGTCGGCGCCCATGACGGAGAACATCGAGGCCCACGCGAGTGGCTGGTGCTTGGCGTTGAGCTTGGAGACGAACGTCCAGGCCCGGTAGCGAAGCGGGTGCCGGGAGAAGTGGTTGAGCCGGCCCGCGGTGATGTGCCGGCACGAGTGGCACGACAGCGTGTAGGCGACGATCAGGACGGCGTTGGCGATCAGGATCCACGAACCCAGGCCGAGCGGCTTGTGGACGACCGCCAGGATCGCGTCGTAGCTCAGGATCGCGCCGATGACGATGGCCGCGTAGAAGAAGTACCGGTGGATGTTCTGCATGATCAGCGGGAAGCGCGTCTCACCGCTGTACTTGCCGTGCGGCTCCTGAACGGCGCACGCGGGCGGCGACAGCCAGAAGGACCGGTAGTAGGACTTCCGGTAGTAGTAGCAGGTCAGCCGGAACCCGCCGGGCAGGCCGAGGATCAGCAGACCGGGCGGCAGTGTGTACCAGTCACCGATCGGCGCCCAGCCGAACAGCCGCGCGCCCTCGGCGCACGAGGTCGTCAGACACGGCGACGAGAACGGGGCGATGTACGGATCGATGTAGTAGCTGCTGTCAATGATCGCCCACACGCCGTAGACGAGGAAGGCACTGAGTGCCAGGAACGTCAGCAGCGGGGCCAGCCACCATCTGTCGGTGCGCAGCGTGCGCACCTTTATCTGCGCACGCTGCCTTCTGACAGGAGCATCGGGCGTCGTTTGGGTCATCGCGGACCTCTCCACCTCCCGCGGACCCTGCTCGCAGGGAATCCGGGTCGTTCGCTTGGCGCGTGCACGGCGGGGCATGGCCTCCGCTCGCAGAGCGCTTTGGTGGGGGATACGTTACGACGACCGCCTCGGGATTTGTGAGGAGGGTCACTCACTTTTTCGATGACTCGCTGTGATTCCTGTCACGTACCCCTGTCACGTGGGCTGCCCTTTGCTCGGCAGCTTAACCACAGTCACGAAAAAATCATCTATTTGGCGGACAACTCGGATAAATTGCTCAAAATCTACCGGCTTGGAGACGTACGCATTGGCGTGCAGCCGATAGCTGTGCAGGATGTCCTCCTCGGCCTCCGAGGTCGTCAGGATCACCACGGGGATCGTGCGCAGCACTGCGTCGGCCTTCACCTCGGTGAGCACTTCCAAGCCGCCCATCCGGGGCAGGTTCAGGTCGAGCAGGATGAGGTCGGGCGTCGGCGCGTCGTGGTAACCGTCCTCCCGGCGCAGGAAGGCCATCGCCTGCTCGCCGTCGTTGACCACGTGCAGGCGGTTGCGGACCTTGTTGAAGTCGAACGCCTCCTTGGTGAGGAGCACGTCACCCTGGTCGTCCTCGACCAGGAGCACCTCGATCGGCCGCCAGTCAGTCGTCATCTTCATCTCCAGCCGCGGGCAGGGTCCAGCGGAACGTCGCGCCCTTCCCTTCGCCCTCCTTGGCCTCGCCGTCTCCGCCGTCGAGCCAGAGCTGGCCGCCGTGATACTCGACGATCTTGCGGCAGAGCGCGAGCCCGATGCCGGTCCCTGGATACACGTCCCGTGGATGCAGGCGCTGGAAGATCAGGAAGATGCGGTCGGCGTACTTGGCGTCCACCCCGATCCCGTTGTCCGAGCAGCTGAACTCCCACATCCGCCCGGCCCGCTTGACCCCGATGTGCACCTGCGGCGGCAGGTCGGAGCGGAACTTGACGGCGTTCTCGATCAGGTTCTGGAAGAGCTGGGTGAGCTGGCCACGGTTGCCGACGACCTTGGGCATGGCGTCGCGGGTGACGACCGTCCCGGTGTCCTCGATCGCGGCCGACAGGTTGTCCACGGCCGTGGTGAGCGCCGCGTCCGTGTCGGTGACCACCCGCTCGCCGGTGACCCGGCCCACCCTGGAGAAGTCGAGCAGGTCGTTGATGAGCAACTGCATGCGCTTGGCGCCGTCGACCGCGTAGCGGATGTACTCCTTGGCCCGGTCGTCGAGCCGGTCGCCGTACCTCTGCTCCAGCATCTGCGTGAAGCTGGCCACTTTGCGCAGCGGCTCCTGCAGGTCGTGACTGGCGACATAGGCGAACTGCTCCAGCTCCCCGTTGGACCTGCGCAGCTCGTCGGTCTGCTCCTCGGCCCGCCGCCAGGCCGACACGATGCGCGCGCGCATGGAGTCGACGTGGCTCGACAGCTCGGCCAGCTCCGCCGGCCGCGCCACGCTCAACTGGTGGTCGAAGTCGCCCGCCGCGACCGTGCGCACCTGGTCGGTCAGCTGGGCGATGGGCTTGAGTACGGCGTAGCGGACGATGAACAGCAGCCCGACCCCCACCACGGCCATCACGGCCAGCAGCACGACCAGCGCCACGTTCAGCCGGTCGAGCTGGACCGCGACGTCAGGCCGCAGACCCCGCTCCCGTACGTCGGCGACCAGCTTCATGATCAGCGTGGCCCCCAGCACGAACACCACGGCGCTCACCACGCCGACGGCGAGGAACCAGCGGCCCATCGGCAGTCTGCCGACGCCCGTCGCCGGCTTCGGCGGGGGCAGCGGATGGATACTCACGACGACCTCCTGCTGACGCGGACCACGGCGAGGTCGTCGCTGAGCGTGCCCACGTGCCTGATGAGCCGGTCGAGATCGATCGAGCCGTGCTCGCGTACCAGGTCGACCAGGCCGTCCACGCCGAGCAGCTCCTTTTGCTCGCCCACCGCGGCCTCGATCAGGCCGTCGGTGTAGAGCATCATGGACCATTCCCCGCCCAGAGGCACGTCGAGGACGGTCCATTCGGCGTCGGAGAAGATGCCGAGCGGCGGCCCCGAGGGCGCGCCGTCGACCACGCTGACAACCCCATCGCGGACCAGGACCGGCGGTGGATGGCCGGCCACCCGCATCCTGGCGTTGCGCAGGTCTGGCGTGATCGTCGCCATGCAGAGCGTGGTGAAGATCTCCGGAGTCTGGCGCTCGGCGCGCAGGACGGCGTCGAGCGTGCGCAGCAGCCGCTCGCCGGTCTGCCCGGCGAGCACCAGCGTGCGCCAGGCGATGCGCAGCGCCACGCCGAGCGCGGCCTCGTCGGGTCCGTGCCCGCAGACGTCGCCGACCACGACGTGCACCGCCCCGTCGGGCGTCTCCACGGTGTCGAAGAAGTCGCCGGCCAGCAGCGACCCCTGGCTGCCCGGCAGGTAGCGGGTGGTGTGCTCCAGCGCGTCGGTGTGCAGCAGGGCGACCGGCAGCAGGCCGCTCTCCAGACGGGCGTTCTCCTTGGCCGTCAGCTCGGCCGCGACCAGCCTGAGCTGCGCCAGATCGGCCCGCTTGCGCTCCATCGCGTAGCGGATGGCCCTGGCCAGCAGCCGCGCGTCGACGTCCTGCTTGACGAGGTAGTCCTGCGCTCCGGCCTGGACCGCGGCGACCCCCACGTGGGCGTCGCGCAGCCCGGTGAGCACCAGTACGGCCGCGTGCGGCGCCGCCCCCAGCACCTGCTCCAGCGCTTCCAGGCCGGTGGCGTCAGGGAGTGTGAGGTCGACGAGTACGCACTGGATCCGGGCGTCGAGCTTGGCCTTGCCCTCGGCCAGGCTGCGGACCCAGGTGATGTGCGGCGGCGCCTCGGCCTGCTTCAGGAGCTCCTCGACGAGGAACGCGTCACCGGCGTCGTCCTCGATGAGGAGCAGCGTCAGCGTTTCGTTGAGAGTTGCCGTCACACGCGCCTCTTCATAGAAGTCCGGCTGTTGGGTTTGATTCTGCGATGAGCTCCACCCCTTGCGGAAGGGTGCGCTCATGACCGGCTTCGACGACGAAGGAGAGCAGGGTCGTACGGAAGGCCTGCGCCGCTCTGGTCGGCTCCACGTCCTTGCGGTGGGCCAGCGCGATGGTGCGGCTCAGTCCCGGCGGCGCCAGGGGAGTGCCGGTCAGCCCCGGCCGCCCGTCGAGCACCATGGACGGCACCACGGCCAGCCCCAGCCCCGCCTCCACGAAGCGCAGGACGGCGTCCATCTCGCCGCCCTCCACCGCGAACCTGGGCTCGAACCCGGCCTGGCGGCAGGCCGCCAGCGTCGCCTCGCGCAGGTCGTAGCCGCGCCTGAACATCACCATCCCCCGGCCGCGCAGATCCTCCATGCGCAGGTACGGCTTGCGTTCCGGCTGGTGGGAGGGCGTCACCACGACCAGGTTCTCGCGCAGGATCTCCTCGGTCACCAGGGACGGGTCGTCGCCCTGCAGCGGCGTGATGATGAGGGACAGGTCGAGCTGCCCGCGGGCCAGCGCTCTGACCAGGTCGCGCGAGCCGTCCTCCTCGACCAGCAGCTCGATCCCCGGATAGGCGAGGTGGAAGCGGGCCAGCGCGTCGGCCAGCAGCCCGGCGCACAGTGACGGCGTGGCGCCGAGCCGGACCCGGCCCCTGCGCAGTCCGGCGAGCTCGGCCACCTCCTGCCGGGCGGTGCCGGCGTCGGCCAGCATCCGGCGGGCGAGCGGCAGCAGCGCCTCTCCCGCCGGGGTCAGCGTGACGTTGCCGCGCGCCCTGGAGAACAGCGGGGCGCCGAGGTCGCTCTCCAATGCCTTGATCTGCTTGCTGAGTGACGGCTGGGCGACCCGCATCCGTTCGGCGGCCTGAGTGAAGTGCCTGGTCTCCGCGACGGCCACGAAGTAGGCGAGCTGTTGCAGCTGCATGTGATTTACCTCGCACCGGCTCGAGGGATTTCCTTACGCCGACCGTACAAACCAAGCATCATAGCCGAAGGCTATGGAAACCAGGCCCGTCATGACTTGGACGGATCATGGCTGGATATCTAGCGTCGGAAGACGTGACAGCCACGATTGAGCGAGGCGCCGCTACCGCGCCAGTGTTGAAGCCCGCGCCGAGCAAGCCGACACCCAGCGGAAAGCGCGGCGGATTCCTGCGCTCGTCCAATGGCAAGAAGGCCATCATGGCCGTCACGGGCGCCGCGATGGTGCTCTTCTTGATCCTTCACATGCTGGGCAACCTCAAGATCTTCCTCGGCAAGGACTCCTTCAACGAGTACGCCGAGGCGCTCCGCACGCTGCTGGAGCCGCTCGCGCCGTACCGGACGGTGCTGACGCTCCTGGAGGCCGGCCTCGTCATCGCGGTGGTCCTGCACATGTGGGCCGCGATCTCGCTGGCGCGGCGGGCCCGCCAGGCCCGGCCGGTGAAGTACGTGGCCAAGAAGTCGCAGGCCAAGGGCTACACCACGCACATCATGCGGTGGGGCGGCGTCACGATCCTGCTCTTCCTGGTCTGGCACCTGCTCGACCTGAGCTTCGGCGTGGTGAACCCCAAGGGGTACGACGCCGCGCCGGCCGACCGGCTGATCGCCGGGTTCGACCTGTCGCGCTGGTGGGTCACGCTCTTCTACGTCGTGGCCGTCGTCATGGTCGGCCTGCACCTGCGGCACGGCATCTGGAGCATGTTCCAGACCCTCGGCTGGGCCACCCGTTTCAAGGCCCTTCGCCCGGTCGCGGCGCTGGTGTCCGCGGTCCTGGTCATCGGCTTCCTCGCGCCGCCGCTCGCCGTCACGTTCGGAGTGATCAAGTGAAGTACACCGAAGGCCCGGAGATCAAGGACGCCAAGGCCCCCGCGGGTCCCATCGAGGAGCGGTGGGAGAAGCGGAAGTTCGCCGCCAAGCTCGTCAACCCGGCCAACAAGCGCAAGCTCAACGTGATCGTGGTCGGCACCGGCCTGGCGGGCGGTTCCGCCGCCGCGACGCTGGGGGAGCTGGGCTACAACGTCAAGTCGTTCTGCTATCAGGACACGCCGCGCCGCGCGCACTCCATCGCCGCGCAGGGCGGGATCAACGCCGCGAAGAACTACCGCGGCGACGGTGACTCGATTTATCGCCTTTTCTACGACACGGTAAAGGGCGGTGACTTCCGGGCCCGCGAGTCGAACGTCTACCGCCTCGCCCAGGTCTCCGTGAACATCATCGACCAGGCCGTGGCCCAGGGCGTCCCGTTCGCCCGTGAGTACGGCGGGCTGCTGGACACCCGCTCATTCGGCGGCGCGCAGGTGTCGCGTACGTTCTACGCGCGTGGCCAGACGGGCCAGCAGCTGCTGCTCGGCGCCTACCAGGCCCTGGAGCGGCAGATCGCGGCCGGGACCGTGGAGATGTTCACCCGGCACGAGATGCTCGACGTGATCGTGGCCGACGGCCGGGCGCGCGGAATCATCGTCCGCGACATGGTCACCGGGGAGATCGAGCGGCACGTGGCCGATGCCGTCGTGCTGGCCTCCGGCGGTTACGGGAACGTGTTCTTCCTGTCCACGAACGCCAAGGGCTGCAACACCACGGCGATCTGGCGGGCGCACGAGCGTGGCGCGTACTTCGCCAACCCCTGCTACACGCAGATCCACCCGACCTGCATCCCGGTGTCGGGCGAGTACCAGTCGAAGCTGACGCTGATGTCGGAGTCGCTGCGCAACGACGGCCGGGTGTGGGTGCCGCTCGTCGGCGGCGACTCCCGGGCGCCCGGCGACATTCCAGAAGACGAACGCGATTACTACCTGGAGCGGATTTATCCGGCTTTCGGGAACCTCGTCCCCCGGGACATCGCCTCCCGCGCCGCCAAGAACGTCTGCGACGAGGGTCGCGGCGTCGGACCCGGCGGGCTCGGGGTCTACCTGGACTTCGCCGACGCGATCAACCGTCTCGGCCGGGATGCCGTGGAGAAGAAGTACGGCAACCTCTTCGAGATGTACGAGCGCATCACGGGCGAGAACCCCTACGAGTCGCCGATGCGCATCTACCCGGCCGTCCACTACACCATGGGCGGCCTGTGGGTGGACTACGACCTGCAGTCCACGATCCCCGGCCTGTTCGTGATCGGCGAGGCCAACTTCTCCGACCACGGCGCCAACCGTCTCGGCGCCTCGGCGCTGATGCAGGGTCTGGCCGACGGCTACTTCGTGCTGCCCACCACGCTCGGCGACTACCTGGCGGCCGGGCCGTTCGGGGAGGTCTCCGAGGACGCCGTGGCCGAGGCCGAGATCAAGGTACGTACCAAGATCGACAGGCTGCTCGCGGTGAACGGCACGCGTACCCCCGACTCCTTCCACCGCGAGCTCGGCAAGCTCATGTGGGACTACTGCGGCATGGAGCGCACCGAGGAGTCGCTGCGCAAGGCGCTGGAGCGCATTCCGGAGCTGCGCGAGGAGTTCTGGCGGGACGTCAAGGTCTCGGGCACCGCCGAGGAGCTGAACCAGGTCCTGGAGAAGGCCGGGCGGGTCGCGGACTTCTTCGACCTGGCCGAGCTCATGTGCCTGGACGCGCTGATCCGCACCGAGTCGTGCGGCGGCCACTTCCGCGCCGAGTCGCAGGACGCCGACGGCGAGGCCCTGCGCGATGACGAGCACTTCGCACACGTGTCGGCCTGGGAGTTCTCCGGGGACGGACCGGTGCTGCACAAGGAAGCGCTCGAGTACGAGTACGTCAAGATGACCCAGCGGAGCTACAAGTGAACTTGACTTTGAAGGTCTGGCGCCAGAGCGGCCCGTCAGCTCCCGGCAAGATGGCCACTTACCGGGTTGAAGACGTCTCCCCGGACATGTCCTTCCTGGAGATGCTCGACGTCCTCAACGAGCGCCTCATCCTGTCGGGCGACGACCCGGTGGCCTTCGACCACGACTGCCGCGAGGGCATCTGCGGCATGTGCGGCATGGTCATCAACGGCGTCGCGCACGGCGAGCAGCGCGCCACCACCACCTGCCAGCTCCACATGCGGCACTTCGAGGACGGCGCCACCATCACCATCGAGCCGTGGCGCGCGGCCCCGTTCCCGGTGGTGAAGGACCTGGTGGTGGACCGGTCGGCGTTCGACCGCATCATCCAGGCCGGCGGCTTCGTCTCGGTTCCGGCCGGCTCGGCGCCCGACGCCCACAGCATCCCGGTGCGCAAGGAGGACGCCGACGACGCCTTCGACGCCGCCACCTGCATCGGCTGTGGCGCCTGCGTGGCGGCCTGCCCGAACGGGTCGGCGTCACTCTTCACGGCCGCCAAGATCACCCACCTGTCGCTGCTTCCACAGGGCCAGCCGGAGCGTCTGACGCGGGCCAAGGCGATGGTGGACCAGATGGACGCCGAGGGGTTCGGCGGGTGCACGAACACGGGTGAGTGCACCGCTGTGTGTCCCAAGGGCATTCCGCTGGACACCATCGCGCAGATGAACAGCGACTACCTCAAGGCGAACGCCAAGTAGGGGGCTGCGGGCCGTACGTGTTTTGTGCGGCCCGCTTGTTGTGAGACCGCCTGTGCCGGGGCGTTGGCGCCTGTCAAGGTGCGTCGGCCACCACCATGAACAGCGTGCAACTGACCAGGAAGGGCCCGGAGCCGAGGTCGGCGGAGTCGTCCAGGTAGCCCGCCCGCACGGCCCTGGAGAGGGTGCCGCGCAGGCCGAAGAGCTGCTCGGCCGTCTCCAGGTCCCGGATCACCGGGCTGAACACCGTCGCCGTCCGTACGGTCAGTCCGGCCTGTTCGGCGAGGCGGGCGAGGCTCCGTCCGATGGCCGGGTTCCTGATCACCTCCGTGGTGACGTACCGGACGAGGCCCGGGCCGGCCGGTGAGTCGATCAGCAGGCCGTGCCAGTCGGGTTCGGCCATGGCGATGGTGGCGCCCGGCCGGGCCACGCGGCGGAACTCCGCCAGCACCCGCCCCGGGTCCGGTACGTGCTGCAGCACCCGGTCCGTACGCGCCCGGTCGACGGTGCCATCGTCGAGTGGCATCGCGTGGGCGTCGCCGACGCGGATCTCGACGTTGGCACGGTCGGCCAGCCGTAGCCGGGCCTGGTCCGCCATGGCGGGGTCGTGGTCGAGGCCGATCACCGTACCCGAAGGGGTCACGCCGTCGGAGAGGTCGGCCAGGTCGGTGCCGGGGCCGCAACCTATGTCGAGCACGGTCTGGCCGGGCCGCAGGTCCATCATGGTCAGCAGGTCCCGCTTGTACGCGCGGCCGGGGGCGCTGGCGGCGAGTTTGTCCAGGTACGCGATGGTCGTCATGACCACGAGCCAAGCAGGTCGGTGTGCGGTTTCCGGGGAGAGAGTGTCAAGATCCGGTGCACGGGCGTCTCCAGGTCATAGGCGTCGGCCGATGGTGAGGCCGACCGACCAGTGGCGGACGAGTCGTCCGTCCGGGCGTGCGGCGAGGAGGCGACGCACCTCACGGTAGAGGTGTTCCCGTTTGGCTGGCTCCATGGCGATGTGGCCGGAGAACGTGTCGAGCAGCGCGATGTATTCGTCTGTCGTGTAGCGCAAAGCCCACACGTAGCGTCTCGTCCCGACCACCGTGAAGTGTCCGGAGGCATCGAACTCGGTGGCGGTGGGGTCGGGCCGGTTCTCACGCGGCGGCCACGGGCTGCCATCGCCTTCGCCGATCTCTTCGTAGACCTTCTGGATCTCGGTGAAGAACGGGTCGAAACCTGCCGGGAACGCGTGGTCGGCGTTCCACACGGCCAAATGGCCGCCCGGGGCGAGCAGCGCGGCTGCTTTCGCGTACTTGACCGCCGGGTCCACCCATTTCCACGCCGTGGCCGCGTAGGCGAGATCGAAACGGACCCCCGGCGGCGGCTCCCAGTCTTCGAATGACGACGTGATCACGGAAACGTCGGCGAATTCGGCGAGGCGCTGCCGGGCTTCGGCCGCCAGAGCAGCGCCGAGTTCGACCGCGGTGATCCGGAAGCCCATCCGTGCCAAGGGCAGCGTGGCTTTGCCCGGACCGCATCCGACTTCGAGCAGGTGCGCGGGTGGCGTGATCGCGGTGATCGCCAGCAGGTCGGAATACAGCTCGGCCGGGTAGTCGGGGCGGGCGTCCTGATAGAAGTCAGCCGCGCGGTCGAAGGTGGCTCGTAGCGGAAGATCGCCGGACATGCTCCCATCCTGACAGCGCAGCGACGTGCCCGCTGGCAGCTACGGGCCTTCTCCGGCGCTCGGATACCTCGGCATCAGCGGGACTGCCTCAACCTCAACCAGACAGGACACCAGGCGCCGAGCCGCAGAGTTGATCCGGATATTGCAAGATCGGTCGCAAGGTAAGTCCGGAACGCGGTGATTGTCAGACTCGTTCAGTACCATCCGCGGGATGGAGATACCTTTTGTCCGACTTGAGCCCTGGTCGCAGGGTGACCTGGAGCTGCTGCGCCGCCTCAACGCTCCCGAGATGACCGAGCACCTGGGCGGTCCCGAGACCGAGGAAGAGGTGGTCGGGCGGCACGAGCGCTACCTCAAGCTGGATGATCCGGGCGTGGGCGCCATGTTCAGCGTGGTCGTCGAGCCTGAGCTGGAGACGGTCGGGTCGATCGGCTTCTGGGAGCGCGAATGGCAGGGTGAAACCGTTTATGAGACGGGATGGGGGATTTTGCCGGAGTTTCAGGGGCGGGGTATCGCGACGGCTGCCGCCATCGCCATCGCGACCAAGGCTCGGGCGGGGGGCAGGCACCAGCACCTGCACGCTTACCCGTCGGTGGAGCATCCGGCGTCCAACGCGATCTGCCGCAAGGCCGGGTTCACCTTCGTCGGGGAGGTTGACTTCGAGTACCCGGTCGGTCATCCGATGCGCTGCAACGACTGGCGACTGCGACTGCTCTGACCGGCCGCCCGCCGCCCTGAAGCCCTGAAGCCCTGAAGCCCGCCCCGCGTCGGCGTCAGGCCGCGTCGGTCCAGGAGGCGGTGATGTCGAGACGCTCGCGCCACAGTTTCTCGCCGTCGCCGCCCGGCTCCCACCGTCCGGTGAAGTCGAGCAGGGCACGGCAGCGCGCCACCATGGCCGCGTGACGGTCCGGCCAGGACGGCACCGGGCCGCCGTACGCGTCGAAGAAGGACGGCAGACGCGATACGTGTTCCGGGTGGTGCATGCGTACGATCCACTCGCACCACGCGAGGTCCTCGATCGGCTCGCCAGGATGCGCCCACTCCCAGTCGAGGATCGCCGCCGTCTCGAACGTGGCCGGGTCGAACAGCAGGTTCTGCGGCCCGTAGTCGCCGTGCACGATCCCCAGCCGATGGATGCGGGCCAGCGTCTGCCCGCATCCGGCGAGGACCTCGGTCACGCGGCCCTCGTCGAGCAGGTCCTGGCCGTGCGCCCCGCGTACGTAGCGCGTGGTCACGCTCGTCGGGGTCACCCGGTGTACGGCGGGCACAGGCAGCCGCCCGCGCAGTCGGCGCAGGAACCTGCTCTCGGTCTTGAGGCGGATCGCCGCGTCAGGACCTTCGTAACACTTGACGACCCATGTGTCGTCGCCGACCGTGCTGTTGGTGTACCCGTGCTTCACAGGGACCGATTCTGGCGTACCGGGAAGATCCCCGGAATCACCTGAGCCACCCTCGATACACGGTGTAAGACCGGGTCGGCGGTAGAATGGTAGGGAAACCGCAGGCACCGGGCGGCTGAACGGCAAAAGCGCGACGAAGTGTCAGCCCGATGCGAACATGCGTCCTGTAAAGCGCTTCGGCGTGTCCCCGCTGCGCGCTCCCTGCTACCTGCTGGGGCCGGGCGCAAGGGCAATCCGGCGGCAGCCGTCCGCCTGGATGATCGGCGGCAGGCGCTCGCCGGATGATCGGGACGCCGGACCGCCCCGCAGGACCATCCACGCAGGATCGCCGTGGCCGGACCGGTGAGACTGCCGTGGCCGGACCGGTGGATCGGCGGGACTGCCGTGGCACGCCGACACGCCGCTTGCAGCAGGTGCGGGTCGAGCCGCCGATGCGCAGCCGCATCCGGCAGTCGGCGCGCGGGTCGGCGCTCGGCGTGGTCGGAGCGCCTCCGCCAGAACGCCTTGGCGGAACGCCGGTGGTGTCCCGCCCAGGGGCGGATCAACGATCTCGTTGTGCGTTTCCTACGTGAGCGAACACGGCTGAGCGGGTGAGAAGCTACACCGCTCTGCGGGATGTCATCGGACGCCTTCGCAGGGAGTGTCGTGGCCGGAACGCCGATCTGGCAGGGGTCGGCGATCCAGATCGGTGCGGTTCGTCGCGGGCAGGTCGTACGCGCAGCTGGCCGCCAAGACAACGGACCGGTGGATCTGGTCAGTGAGTGCCGGTGTGGTGTTCAGGTGGGAAACCGCAGCACTTGGTCAGTCAGCATCGGTGAGGTGTTCAGGTCGGAGACCGGTGGATCTGGTCGGTGCGCACCGCTTCGGGTGCTCAGGTCGGAGACTGCCGGACCTGATCGGTCAGCACTCGTTGCCATGCTCGAGTCGGAAAATGGTTTGCCGGGTCAGCCGGCGCCTTGTCAACCTTGATGAGCTATGCGATCCCTTCCAGAAGCCGATTTCGGCATGCCCGACATCCGCAGCCCGCTCCGGTACCTGTGGTGGAACGCGCGTGCCCAGGCTCCGGCATTGCTGGGCGGCATCGGCTTCGCCACCGCCTGGTGGCTGTTGCAGGCGCTGGTCCCCGCCGTGCTCGGCAAGGGCATCGACGCCGTCACGGCCAAGGACACCGACGCGCTGCTGACCTGGTCGGCGATCATGCTCGCGATCGGCATGCTGCAGGCGTTCACCGGGATCATGCGGCACCGGATGGCGGTCTACAACTGGCTGGCCGCCGCCTACCGCACCGTACAAGTGACCGCCAGGCAGGCCGCGCGGCTCGGTGCCACGCTGCCCAAGCGGGTCTCGACCGGCGAGGTCGTCAGCGTCGGCAACTCCGATATCTCCCACATCGGCAACTCGATGGAGGTCCTGCCGCGTGGCACCGGCTCCGTCGTGGCGATCGTCGCGGTCACCGTGATCCTCATCTCCACTTCGCTGCCGTTGGGCCTGCTGGTGATGTTCGGCGTGCCGCTGATGGCCGTCGCGATCGGGCCGCTGCTCAAGCCGCTGCACAGGCGGCAGAAGGCCCAGCGCGACCTGATGGGCGAGCTGTCCACCAGGTCGGCCGACATAGTGGCGGGCCTGCGGGTGCTGCGCGGCATCGGCGGCGAGCAGGTGTTCGCCGCGCGCTACCGCGAGGAGTCTCAGCGTGTACGGGACGCGGGCGTCAACGTGTCCAAGATCGAATCGCTGCTCGAAGGCGCGCAGATCCTGCTGCCGGGAGTGCTCATCGCGGTCGTCACCGGGATAGGCGCGTCGTTCGCGATCGGCGGTGAGATCACCGCTGGTCAGCTCGTCGCCTTCTACGGCTATGCGGTCTTCCTGATCGGCCCGATGCGTACGCTCACCGAGGTCGCCGACAAACTGACCAAGGGTCATGTGGCGGCCCGCCGCGTGGTGCGCATTCTGTCCATCGAGCCCGAGGTGTCAGGGGGCACCGGCACCAGTGAGGGCGGCGTGCTGCGCGACTCCTACAGCGGCGTCACCGTCCAGCCCGGCGTCCTGACCGCGATCGCGGCCGCTCTGCCGGAGGACGCCATCGCCATCGCCGACCGGCTGGGCCGCTACGCCGACGGCGACGTCACCTTCGGCGGGACCGACCTGGCGACGCTGCCGATGGCCGAGATCCGTTCGCGCATCCTGGTCGCCGACAACGGCGCCCGCCTGTTCACCGGCAGACTCCGCGACGAGCTCGACGTCCGCGACGAGCTCGACCTCCGCGGCGATGTCCGTGGCGACGTCCGCGGCGATGTTCGTGGCGACGTCCGCGGCGATGTTCGTGGCGACGTCCGCGGCGATGTTCGTGGCGACGCTTCCGGCGAGCGGGTGGCGCAGGCGCTGTACGCCGCCTGCGCCGAGGACATCATCGAGGCCCTGCCCGACGGTCTCGACTCTCTGGTGGCCGAGGCGGGCCGGGAGTTCTCCGGCGGGCAGCAGCAGCGGCTCCGGCTGGTCAGGGCACTGCTGGCTGATCCGGAGGTGCTCATCCTGGTCGAGCCGACCAGCGCCGTCGACGCCCACAGCGAGGCCCGCATCGGCGAGCGGCTGGCCAAGGCCCGTGTCGGCAAGACCACGCTGGTCTGCACGACCAGCCCGCTGGTGCTCGACCGCACCGACCACGTGATCTACGTCGAGAACGGCCGGGTGCTCGCCGAGGGTACGCACCGCGACCTGCTGGCGACCTCGCCGGAATACACCACGACCGTGACGAGAGGGGAGGACTGACGATGGCCCGCGAGATCCTGCCGGTCGCCGACCAGAGACAGGTGCGCGCCTACGCCAGGCGGCTGACGCTCAAGTATCCGCGCCAGCTCATCGTCGTGCTGGCCCTGCACGGGCTCGCGGCGATCGTGGGCCTGGCCGTGCCCTGGCAACTCGGCAAACTGGTGCAGAACGTCCAGGACGGCGGCCACGTCAACGTGCTGCTCTTCGCCGTCGGCATCGGCGCGTTCCTGTTCGGGCAGGGCGCACTGGTGCGTTACGCGGTGCTCGCCTCGGCCAAGCTCGGCGAGAAGGTCCTCGCCGAGCTGCGTGAGGAGTTCGTCAACCGGGTGCTTGGCCTGCCGCTGTCGACGGTGGAGCGGGCCGGCTCCGGCGACCTGATCACCAGGACCTCCCGCGACGTCGACTCCCTCTCCCAGACCGTCCGGCACGCCGTGCCCGAGACGCTGATCGCGATCGTCACTTTCACGATCACCGTGGGCGCGGTGGTGCTGGTCAGCCCGCTGTTCATGCTGCCGATGCTGATCGCGGTGCCACTGCTCTGGATCTCCACCCGCTGGTACCTCAACCGCGCCCGCGACGGCTACCTGCGCGAGAACGCCGCCTACGCGGACATGACCGAGGGCCTGGCCGAGACCGTCGAGGGCGCCAGGGCCGTGGAGGCGCTCGGCCTCCAGCGGCGGCGGGAGGCGCGGACCGCGAACGACATCCGCGGCTCGTTCGCCGCCGAACGCTACACGCTGTGGCTGCGCACGATCTGGTATCCCGCCGTCGAGCTGGGCTATGTGATCCCGGTCGCCTCGACCCTGCTCATCGGCGGCCTGTTCTACACCAACGGCTGGGTGTCGCTGGCCCAGGTCACCGCCGCCATCCTGTACGCGCAGCAGCTCATCGACCCGCTTGACCGCTTTCTCATGTGGATCGAGGAGCTGCAGGTGGGCGGGGCCGCCATGGCCCGGCTGCTCGGCGTGGCGAATGTGCCCGACGACCGGATCGCCTCCACCGCACAGCCCACGGGCGAACTGCTGGAGGCCGACGACGTCCGCTACGCCTACCGCGAGGGCCGCGATGTGCTGCACGGCGTGTCGCTGACCGTCCGGCCGGGAGAGCGACTTGCCATGGTCGGCCCTTCCGGCGCGGGCAAGTCGACGCTCGGCAGGCTGCTGGCGGGCATCCACGGCCCGCGTACGGGCGCGGTGTCGGTGGGCGGTGTGCCCCTGGTCGACCTGCCCCTCGACGACCTGCGCGGCCACGTCGCGCTGGTCACCCAGGAACACCACGTCTTCAAGGGCACGCTCCGCGACAACCTGCTGATCGCCCGCCCGGACGCCGACGACACCGCCGTGCGCGCGGCGCTCGCGGCGGTCGACTCGCTCGACTGGGTGCTCGCCCTGCCCGACGGACTCGACACGGTCGTCGGGTCCGGCGGGCTGACCGTCTCTCCTGCCCACGCCCAGCAGCTGGCGCTGGCCCGCCTGGTGCTGGCGGACCCGCACACGCTGGTGCTGGACGAGGCCACCTCGCTCATCGACCCCCGAGCCGCCCGGCACCTGGAGCGCTCGCTGGCGGCGGTGCTCGACGGTCGGACGGTGATCGCCATCGCCCACCGCCTCTACACGGCGCACGACGCGGACCGGGTGGCGGTGGTCGAGGACGGACGGATCAGCGAGCTCGGGTCGCACGATGAGCTGGTGGCGGAGGGCGGCTCGTACGCGGCTCTGTGGAGCAGCTGGCACGGGACTCCGGCCACCACCCGCTCCCTCGCCACGGACGAGTCGGCAGAGTGGCTGGCACAGCACTCCTGACGTCTACTCCGTACTCCTGGTCATCGACGCTTGAGGGCTCACTTCCGGTCGCTGGCTCCTGGCGACCGGGTCATTGCCACCGACTCCCAACCGCCAGCTCCTGACCACCGGGTCGTGGCCACCGGGTCGTGGCCACCGACTCTTGGTCGCTGGGTTCTGACCATCAGCTCCTGGTCACCGGCTCTGGGCTGCCGGCTCTCGGTCACCGGATCCTGATGGGCCACTCTTTGGTCGTCGATGAGTCGGCTTCCAGGGGCGGTCAGCACTTCGTCTCAGGGGACGGCAAGGTGCGGTCCGTGAAGTAGCGGATCATGTGGTTGCGGGCGCACTCGTTGAAGGCGAAGAGCGTGTGTCCTGGGCCCTCATGGCGGATGGTGGTGCTGCCCGGTACCTGCGTGAGAATCCGGGCGACCGCGTCGGACTCGCGCCAGGCACCAGCGCCGAGCATTGGCGGCAGGCCCTTGGGGAGAGGCGCGGGCGGGTTGGTCACTGATACCGGCCAGCCGATGCAGCCGAGTGTGCCCGTCGCCAAGGTGTTGGCCGCGCCCGCGTTGGGGGCGGCCTTGCGGAGCCGGGCGATCGTCTTGTCGAGCTCGGCGCGGTCGGCGGGGCGTGGCCAGTCGGTGCATTCGGTGACGCCGGTCGACTGGTCGGGGTAGCGGGAGCCGCGGGCGGGGACGAAGCCGGAGGCGTCGCCGCGTACGGCCTTGCGGAGGGCCTCCGCCAGCTTGGGATAGCTGTCGGGACCCTGGTGGGCGAACCCCATGGCGAGGGATTGCAGGTCGCCCCCCGTATAGGCGATTCCTGCTGACTTGGCCGGGACCGGAGAGCGGTCGGCCTTGACGACAAGGCCGCGCCACTGAGCGGACAGCTCTCGGCACTTGCCGGCGCCGGCGCACCAGGTGAAGAAGCGGCTGAAGGATGACTCGTTGTCCTTGGCCATGTTGACCATGTCGGCGGTCCAGTCGGTGCCGCTGTGGCTGATCGTGCCGTCGATCACCACGGTGCGCACCTGGCCGGGGAAGAGCCGGGCGTAGTCCTGCGCGTAGATCCCGGCGTAGGAGGCGCCGTAGAAGTTGAGTTTGCCGTCGCCCAGAGCCTTTCTGATGGCCTCCATGTCTCTGGCGTGGTCGGCCGAGCTCATGTTGGCGAACAGCTCGGGGTCCTTGTTGCGGCAGGCCTCCGCGTAGCCGCGGTTGGTGTCGGAGAGCCGTCCGAAGTCAGCGTCGTCTTTGGGGAAGTCGGGCAGGGGGACTCGGGTCCAGGTGCAGGCCAGTCCGGTGCTGAGGCCGCTGAACTGCGCGCCGTAGCCGCGGGTGTCCCAGGTGATGACGTCCATCCGTTCGCGCAGCTTGGCCCAGAGGTCCGCGTAGGTCTGGCTCAAGGCGATGCCGGGGGCGCCGGGGCCGCCGTAGGCCACCAGGACCGATCCTTCCGAGGTGGTGCCGGTGGCCTTCAGCCGGCCCAGCTTGAGGGTGATCTTGCGGCCGTCGGGTTTCTGCCAGTCGGCGGGGACCTGGAGGTCGGCGCAGGTCATCCCCACTTTGTCGTTGGGGCAGGCGGCCCAGTCGAGGGTGGCCGCCTGCTGCGACTGGACGCCGGAGCCGAGGAGGGCGATGGCGATGGAGAGGGAGATGTGCTTGAGCATGCGCACGACGATCCCGCAGAGGGGGTTCCGGGCACATCGGACCACGGGCTGGTCTGGAGGGAGCTGGATCAGCCCGTGGCATGTCATGCCACGGGCTGATGACATCTGAGACGCGGCCCATCCCGAGGAGCCGCCGCCCAACCAGTGCCACCGCCACCCACAGCGCGGGGAGGCAGCGCTGCCCGGCCCCGGTGGCATCTACAGGGCGGGACGCCCTCCTACAGTTACCTGCAGCGCGAGAAGCCGGGCCACGGCCCAGGCGGTCACACGCCCAAGGACCTCTTCAGGAACTCCACCTGCAGCAGCAGCAAGTTCTCCGCCACGACCTCCTGCGGCGTCATATGGGTGACGCCCGACAGCGGAAGCACACTGTGCTGCCGCCCCGCCGCCAGGAGCGCCGACGACAGGCGAAGCGTGTGCGCGGCCACGACGTTGTCGTCGGCCAGTCCGTGGATCAGCAGCAGCGGCCGCTCCAGCTTGGCCGCATCGCCGAACAGCGAGGAGTTGTCGTACACGTCAGCCTGCTCGTCCGGATGCCCCAGGTACCGCTCCGTGTAACACGTGTCGTACAACCGCCAGTCCGTCACCGGCGCGCCCGCCACCGCGGCATGGAACACGTCGGGCCGGCGCAGCACGGCCAGCGCCGCCAGGAAGCCGCCGAACGACCAGCCCCTGATGGCCACCTTCGTCAGGTCGAGGTCATCGGGGTACTGCTCGGCCACCCCCTGCAGGGCGTCGATCTGGTCCTCCAGCGGGGGCGTGGCCAGGTCGTTGAGTACGGCGCGTTCGAAGGCGGGGCCCCTGCCCGGGGTGCCGCGGCCGTCGGCCACGATGACGGCGAAGCCCTGCTCGGCGAACCACTGGCTCTCCAGGTAGCCGCCGCGACGGTTGAGCACCCGCTGCGCGTGCGGCCCGCCGTACGGATCCATCAAGACCGGCAGCTTGCGCGAGCCCTGCTCGTGCCAGGAGGGCAGCACCACGGCGGTGGAGAGGTCGCGGCGGCCGGAGCGGCCGAGTGAGACCCGCAGGTCGAGGCCAGGGCGCTCGGCCAGAGAGGGGATCGGGATGGCCATGCCGTCACGCCGTACGACCGTGGTGGACACGCCCTCGGTGTCGAGGCTCTGCTCGGTCAGTACGCCGACGCCGCCGGACATCCGCCCAGAGAACACGCCGGACCGGGTCGACACGGGCAGCAGCGAGTGGCCGTCCCAGGTCCACAGCTGGATCTCGGTGGGGTCGCCGCTGGCGCTGAACAGCACACTGTCGTGGTCGACGTCGAGCACCGCGCGTACTTGCAGAGTGGGCGGGGTGACGGCGCGATCACCCACGAACAGGCGATTGCCGCCGTCGGCGGCGGCCACCCAGACCAGCGAGCCGTCGTCGAGGTGGGCGGGCACGCCGGTGACGACGTCGACCCACGCCGGATCGGTGTCCTCACGGATCAGCGTGGACTCGCCGGTCGCCGGATCGACCGCGAACAAGCGCAGCCTCTTCTGATCACGCGACATGGTCACGATCGACAGCGCATGGGAGCTCCAGGCGGCCGTCGTGAGGTATTCGTCCTCGTACGGCACCGCCACGCGCGACCCGTCGACTCCGAGCACGAACAACTGGGTCACCGCGTTGGGCGTGCCGGCGGCCGGATAGCGCTGGGCCGTCGCGGGCCGGTCCGGGTTGGCCGGGTCGGCGATGTGCCAGGTGTGGACCGGGGCCTCGTCGGCCCGTTCGACCAGGAGCGCGTCGCTCGACGGCGACCACCAGTGGCCACGCATCCGGTCCATCTCCTCGGCGGCGATGAACTCGGCCAGGCCGTATGTGACGGTCGGCGACTCGGGCTCCGCGAGGGCGCGGTCGTCGTCTGCCGCGAGGTCGTGCACCCGTAGGGCGCCCCCGCTGACGTACGCGACACGCTGGCCGTCGGGGGAGATGCGCGGGTCGATGACCGCGCCCGGCGTCTCCAGCCGCCGGGTGTCGCCGTTGGGCAGGTCGGTGACGTACAGGCCACCGGCCAGCGCGAAGGCGGCCCTGCTCACCGAGGAGTCGGTGCTGTAGCCGACCACGCCGCCCGCCTGCTCGCGGCTGCGCTCGCGCCGGGCGCGCTCCTCTGGCGGGAGATCGCCGTCGTCGGCGTCGAGCGTGCGCGGGTCGACCACGAGGCGTTCGACGTGCGTCTCGGTGTCGAGTTCCCACAGGCACGTCACCGGGTCGGTGCCGGACTTCGTACGCAGGAACACGACTTTGCCGCCGTCGGGGGAGATCGTGAAGCCCCTGGGCACTCCGAGGGTGAACCTGCGGGTCCTGGCCGACAGGCGCGGGAAGCTCTCACTCATGCCCTAATCCTGCCAGTACGCTCGAACGCATGACTGACCGACGGCTGCTGCTGGTGCACGCCCACCCCGACGACGAGTCGATCGGCACCGGCGCGACGATGGCCAAGTACGCGGCGGAGGGCGCGCACGTCACGCTCGTGACCTGCACGCTCGGTGAGGAGGGGGAGGTCATCCCCCCGGAGCTCGCCCACCTGGCCGCCGACCGCGACGACACGTTGGGCACGCACCGCATCGCCGAACTCGCGATGGCCTGCAAGGCGCTCGGCGTCGAGGACCACCGCTTTCTGGGCGTGCCGGGCCGTTGGCGCGATTCGGGCATGATGGGCGTCGCCTCCAACGACCGGTCCAACGCGTTCTGGCAGGCCGAACTCGACGAGGCGGCGGGCGAGCTGGTCAAGGTCATCCGCGAGGTACGGCCGCAGGTCCTGGTCACTTATGACGACAACGGGTTCTATGGGCATCCCGACCACATTCAGGCACATCGCGTTTCGCGGCGGGCGTACGAACTCGCCGCCGACCCGCGCTTCGGGGAAGGCGCGCCGTGGCGGATCACGAAGTTCTACCACACGGCCGTCGCCAAGTCGGTGATGCGGCGCATGGCTGAGGCGCTGCGTGCGGCCGACGTCGGCTTTCTCGTCGAGGACGTCGACGACATGCCGTTCGCCAGCCCCGACGAGGTGATCACCACGGAGATCGACGCGCGGCCGTGGGTCGGCAACAAGCTGGACGCCATGCGCGCGCACGCCACGCAGATCAGTGTGAACGACCCGTGGTTCGCGCTCTCGAACAACATCGGCCAGGAGGCGCTGGGCGTCGAGCACTACATCCTGGCGCTCGGCACGCCCGGCCACGCGATGCCTGGCGCGCCGATCGAGGCGGGCGGGATGGGAGCGCCGCACAACCGCGAGAACGATCTCTTCGCGGGCATCCACTAACCTCGTTCTTCATGGAGCAACGCAGCCACGCCGAGTCGGCGTTGGGTGGGGCCGCCTACGGCATGCTGTTCGTGTTGGGGCTGGTCATGGGCATCGTGGGCGGGTTCACGCAGGCGATATGGCACCTCGGTCCTCTCCCGTTCATCGGGCTGATCCCGGGCTCGGCGATCGGCTGGCTGCTCGCGCTCTTCGCGGTCTGTCTCGGGGCGGGCAAGCTCATGGGTTCGCGCCTCGGGGTGTCGGTGACGGCGTTCGGGTGGCTGCTGGTGTCCATGCCGTTCTCGCTCAAGCTGTCGCAGGGCGACCTGGTGATCTCCGGTAACGGCCCCGCCGGGTTCGTCTACCTGTACGGGGGCATGGCGGCGGTGCTCGTGGCCTTCTGGCTGGCGCCCTCGTCGGGCGGCGGTTCCTGGTTGTTGCATGGCCAGCAACCAAGGAACCCGACTTAGAGGCATAAAGTAGCGATCGTGCACCATGGTTCCACAGAGCAGCACGTCGATCGGGACATCTACCGCAAGGTGGTCGGCCGGTTCGCCACCGGCGTCGCGATCGTCACGACCAGGCTCGACGGGATCGATCACGCGATGACCGTGAACTCGTTCACGTCCGTGTCACTGGACCCGCTGCTCGTACTGTTCTGCGCGGAGAAGGTCGCCCGATTCCACGACGCCGTGGTGGAGGCGGGTGTGTGGGGGGTCTCGGTGCTGCCGGCCTCCATGGAGGACGCGTCGCGGTTCTTCGCGCATCGGGGGCGGGAGCTCGACGGGCAGCTGGAGCGTTGGACGCACCATCGGGGCGAATCGGGCGTGGCCCTCTTCACCGACGCCGTGGCGACGCTGGAGGCCCGGACGACCTCCGTCCATGAGGGCGGCGACCACTCGATCGTGGTGGGTGGGGTTACCGCGCTCGGCGCGCGGGCCGACGACCGTCCGCTGCTTTACCACCAGGGCCGCTACAAGACCTTATGAGCATGATTCACGGCCGGCCCGGGTGTGCGGCTGGGGACTGAGGGCACGCTACCGCCCGTCCCGCTCCGAAAGGCGCTCTCCCTGAGCTGAGCACCCCCGCGTCATATCGTTTGGGGGGTGGCGCGTCATACTGCGTGATGTAGGCCTGCTCGACTCGCCGAGCTCACGCACCGGCCGCGCACCTCAGAAGATGTCCGCCAAGCCGCCGCTCGCTTAACGCTCGCCCTTCGGACGCTACGCATCAGGTGGGTGGCTTGGCTCCCGCCGCACAGATTTACGCCAAACCGAGTAGTGATTCCGCCGCTCTCATCGCAGTGACATTCCCTGCGACATCATGGACCCGTACGACCCGCGCGCCCTGATGAACACACATCGTGTTCGCCGCGATCGTTCCTACCTTCAGCTCTTCGCTGTCTCGCCCTACCCCGAGGCTTTCCCGAATGAAATGCTTATTGCTGCACGCCACTAGTACGGGATATCCAATCGCCGCGATCTCTCCCAACCGGCGAGTTATCGTGTTCGAGTGCTCGGTGGTCTTGTTCAGGTCGTGACCTGGATCGATAAAGATTTTCTCCGGTTTGATGCCGTGCCCGACCGCGGCGTCCGCCCGCTGACGAAGAAACGCTGTCACCTCGCTGACGATATCCCCATATTGGGGACTCGCTACTACCTCCCCCGGCCCTCCGATGCTGTGGGTAATGACAACGCTCATCCCCGTCTCGGCAATAAGGCTCGCCATTCCCGGCGAACGGAGCCCGTTCGTGTCATTGATCACATCGGCACCCGCTTTGTAAGCCGCCTCCGCGACCTCCGGGAGGTGGGTGTCCACACTGATAACGGCGTCGCTCTTCTCCCGGATGCCTTTGATCACTGGCACCACCCGGTCTATCTCTTCCGCCCCCGACAACGGCGGCTGATCAGAGCGGAACGCCCGACCCCCTACGTCAAGCCATTCCGCGCCATCCCGTAGCGCCCGCTCCGCAGTCGCGATCGCCTCACCAAGCTCCATCGACCGATTCGGATCTAGGCCCGAGTTTGGCGTGCGATTCACAATCGCCATCACGACGATGTGTCGCGCTAGGTCGAATTCTCGCCTCCCCACTCTCCGTATCGGTGCAATGAGCTTGGGGTAGTACACCTGCATTACGCTCAACTCCGTCTGAAATGAATGATCCAGTGCAGCACCATGGGGAAGCTGATGGATCCCAGTCCAATCAAACCATGTTCGTTACCGCCTGCTGTCAGCTCGCAGCCTGAAGAAAGGTCGAACCGTCCGCAACCAAGAAGCCGACCAGAGCCCATGAAAAGGCTCAGGGCAGGGGTGTTCTTTGTTCAAGTCAAGGAGGCCGCTGTTCATCCGCTCACCTCAGAGCTGCCTCCGGCCCGGGGCTCGGGCTCAAGAATGATCATTCCACCTGCCCGCCTGCCCACCCGGTAGTCCGTACGTGGCCGAGGCGGAAGCCTGGTCTTCCCGCCGCTGCCGCCCAACGCAAGCCGAGCAGCCGCTGCGGGAGTGTCAGACGGCCGCTGAGCCTTAAGAGGCTCTAACGCGATGAGCCGTCCTGTCTCTCGGCCGCACATGTCGGCTCCGCGGCCCGCCCTTGACCGTCGGGCGGCAGCCTAGCCCTTCGAGTCCGGCCTCCAGTCCTGGACGAGGAGCCCGAGCAGTACCTCGTCCAGGAACTCGCCCATCACCCAGGCCGAGGAGCGCAGCACGCCCTCGCGGACGAAGCCGTTGCGCTCGGCGGAGCGCAGCATCGCGGCGTTGTCCGACAGCGTCTCGATCTGCAGCCGCTGCAGGCCGAGTACGACGAAACCGTAGTGGCACAGCACCGCGACCACGTCGGTGCCGTAGCCCTTGCCGCGGGAGGACGCCAGCAGCCCCAGCCCGATGTGCGCGGACCGGTTGTGGTTGTCGATGCCCCACAGCACCGCCGTGCCGACCAGCGTGCCACCGTCCAGCTCCACCACGGAGAACGGGACGTGCCCCTGCTCCTTGTCGTCCACCACGAGCGGCGAGTCCCTCGAGCCGGGCGTGATCGGCCGCCACGGCCGGCCTTGGGCCCGCGAGTGGGTGACCACGTCGTCGTAGAGCTCGACCTGAAGGATCGGGATGTCGTCCTCGTGCCGGGCCCTGAGCCCGACTTTGCTGCCCTTTAGCATGCGAGCTTCCTATCCGACCGGGCTGGCCGGCGGCAAACCAACGCCCGTTGCGTCAGGACCTGTAGGAGCCTAAGCACGCCTTAAAACCAAAGGCGAAAGATCCTTTTGGAACCCCCTCGGGCCGACCGCCGCGATGCGTGCCTACGGCCCGCTGGACTCACCGTAGACCCGGCATCGGAGCACAACGGGGCCCTGTGTGCCTGGGCGCCTCCCGCGCGTGTGGCCATGTGCTCGTACGCCTGTGCGCCTAGGTGTCTGTGTGCCGAGGTGCACGGTGACCGCCGACCCGGCGCCGGAAGGGGAGCCGGGTCGGCGGGGCGGGGTTATTGGGCCTCGGGAGCCGGGGTCGTGTCCGTTGGCGCCGGTGTTTCGGACGGCGTGTCCGTGAGCGCCGGTGTTTCCGCCGTGGGGGTCGCCGACGGCGTTTCCGCCGCTGCCGGGCACGTGGGGACCGGGTCTGCAGCGGACTCGGTCGATGTCGCCGTCTCGGGCGCTGCCTCGGGCGCTGTGCTCGACGCAGTCTCGGTCGCTGTCTCAGACGTCGTGTTCGACGCAGTGACCGGCGGGGTCGGGGTCGGGGTGGGTTCCGGGGTAATCGAGGTTGTCGGGATTACCGAGGTTGTCGGGGTTCCTGGGGTTGTTGGGGTTTCGGTGGGGGCCAACGGTTCTGCGGTGCTGGGTTGGCAGGTGAAGGTGACCGTGGCGGTGACGGTGGCCGCCGGGGCGGCTTCAGTGACCGTGACTGTGGCCTGCTGGGTGACCGTGGTGGTCGCCGTGGCTGTTTCGGTCACTGTCGTGGTAGCCGTATCGGTTGCCGAATCGCTGGTGCCAGGGGTGCCGGTGATCGTCGCCGTGGCCGTCGCCGTTGGGGTGGCTGTCACGGTACGGGTGGGCCAGGGCAGGACGTTGACCTTGATGCCGGGTTTGCCCTTGACCTTGTAGCTGCCCTTGCCGATCTTCTTGCTGATCTGCCCGGCGCCGGTGGTCACGGGGAGGTCGGTGGCCGTGGTCTTGCACGACTTGGCCTTGCAGACCTTCTGTTTCACACTGAACCTGGCCGCTCCGTCGTACTTGATGGAGACATCCAGATACGAGACGCCCTTCTTCTTGACGACCTTCGTCTTCGCGGTGTACTTCCCGACTTTAGGGGCGGGGGTCGTCGTCGGGGCGGCGGCGGGTAACGCCACCTCTACGCGGAGAGGAGGGCCAGTGGAATTGAGGGGATCGGACGCTGACGTCTGGGTGATCGCGACTCCGCCGGCTCCAGCCAAGGCCATGGTGCCGACCAGCGCGCCCACGATGGTGAATCTCATAATCCTGCTCTTGGGGGAGATTTCAGGACGCGGATCATTATTCCGTCTTGTCAAGATTGGTCAAGGCTGAAACGCATGAACAGGCGCTATCGGTTCCGGCGGGCGGTGAACTACGTCAACCTCTCCACCCCGCTCGGTCTGTTGATCTCCGTCGTAGGTGGTGCCGCGAGGCAGAGTGGGCCCAACGGCCTCATCCTCGCGTTGGGCTACCGCTACCGCTTCCCCATCGCCGGGGCCTTCACCGTCGGAAATGTCGTCCTGACCAGGCGCGACTCGCTCGAAGACCAGCTCATCCGGCACGAGGGCCGGCACGCCACCCAGTGGGCCTGGTGTGTCGGCCTGCCGATGCTTCCGCTCTACTTGGTGGCCATGCTCGTGTCCGTAGTGGTCTGTGGGCACCAGGCCTCGTACAACGTCTTCGAACGGCTGGCCGGACTCGACGACGGTGGGTACCCACGCGCACCCCTCTGGTGGAGAAGGAGCGCGGGACGCGGTGACTCCGGATGACCCATGTACGCCTCTGACCGTGCTCCATCCGGTCGGGGTCGCGGTGGGTTGGGTGATCCGTGTCCGTCTCTGGCTGGGCTCCGTCCGGTCGGGGGTCGTGGCTGGTCGGGGTGATCAATGTGCGCCTCTGGTGGGGAGGGGGTGTTGGTCGGGGTGGCCCGCCCCGCCTCTGGCCGAGAGGAGGCGGGCGTTGGGGTTGGTCGGGGGGTCCGTGCATGCCTCTGGTAGGGCGGGGTTTGGTGTCCGTTGGGGTGATCCGTGTACCCCTCTGGTGGGGAAGGGGTGCAGGTCGGGATTGGTGGGAGTGACTGATCCGCTACGTAGGGCAGAGCGACGCGTATGACGCAGACGATCGAAGTCCCGCACTGGCCGGACAGCTTCAAGGACCGCCTCACCGCCCCCCTCCCCGAGTTTCGTGAGCTGCTGAGCGTCACCTGGCACGGCGCGTTCCGTCCGGACATCGGTGACGCCGACCAGATTCCGGTGCTGCGTAACGGCGGTCTTCCTCGGGCCGCCACCGGCGAGACCATGGTCACCTGGGTGGGTCACTCCACATTCGTCCTGCAGATCAGAGGGTTAACGATCCTGACCGATCCGGTGTGGTCGCGCAGGATTCCTGGTGTACGGCAGCGGCTGACGCCTCCGGGTGTCGCCTGGAGCGACCTGCCGAGGATCGACGCCGTGGTGATCAGCCACAACCACTACGACCACCTGGACGCGCCCACCATGCGCAAGCTGCCGAGGGACACGCCGATCCTCGTGCCCGCCCGGCTGAAGGCCTGGTTCGACCGGCGCGGCTTCACCCGGGTGACGGAGCTGGACTGGTGGGAGTCCACGTCGATCGGCGATGTCACGTTCGACTTCGTACCCGCCCACCACTGGAGTCGGCGGACCGTCTGGGACACGTGCAAGACGCTTTGGGGTGGGTGGGTGATCGACCGCTCGGTCTACTTCGCGGGCGACACCGGCTATGGAGACCGGCTGGCGCAGATCGGGGACAGGTTCGGTGGGCTGGACCTGGCGCTCATGCCGGTGGGGGCGTATGAGCCGCACTGGTTCATGAAGGCCGCGCACGTCAACCCCGAGGAGGCGGTGCGGGGCTGTCTGGACGTCGGGGCGCGACGGATGGCCACCATGCACTGGGGCACGTTCGTGCTGTCGGGGGAGCCGCTGCTGGCGCCGATCGAGGCCGCACGGTCCGCTTGGCGCGCCCAGAGCTTGCCACGAGAAGGTCTATGGGATCTGGCGATCGGGGAGTCGCGTTCCTTCGTTTCCTGATGTGTGGGGTGTGCGCCAGCGGGTGGGGGAGTCATGTTCCTTCGTCTCCTGATGTGTGAGGGCTGTGCGTCTGCGGGCGGGGGAGGAGCGTGCCCAGGGTCAGCGCGCCGATGGCCAGGCCTGAGATCGCGCCCGCGCAGAGCACGGAGGCGGTTGACGGGCTGACGATGGTGATGTCGAAGAGGGCCAGGGTCGAGACGATCGCGGAGACGGTGATGTACGTCCAGATCGCCAGTCGTACGACACGCAGGCGGGTCTGCTCGGACGGGTGGGTGCGGGAGAGGAGCCAGGCCAGGGCGGGTAGGAGCAGCACGCCGTGCATGAGGATGGCGTGGGCGGGCTTGAGCGATCCGGCCACCGTGTAGGCAAGCTGCTGAGAGCCGGTCAGGGTCTCGACCACTCCGCGGGCGATCATGATGCCCCCGAAGGCCATCGCCGCGAGGAACGTGCCGAACCCGGCCTGGACGGCCAGACGCGTGCTGGGCGACGATTCGGCCAGACGGACACTGGGCGACCCACTAAGACTCGTGCTGGGTGACCCACCAGGACTCGTGGTGGGTGCTAGACCCGTGGTGGAAGAGCCGCCGGGGCCCTTGCTTGGTGACTCGCCGGGAATCGGGAGTGATGGGCGGAAGGCGGAGATGGTCATGAAGATTGCTACGGCGATCAGGGTGAAGCCGCCGGCGGCCAGGATTCTGGCTATGAGCGAGTCCACGTCGGTGGACATGTTGAAATGCGAGGGCACGCCGCGCCACGCCTGCACGCTGATGAGTGTGACCTCCACGACCGAGGCCACGGCGAAGACGCCCAGGAGGATGTTGCGTCCGCGTAGCCGGATGCATTGGGACACCCAGGTGAGCGAAAGCACGCTTAACCCGAACGAGACCCCGAACGTGAACGGTTTGCGCCACGACACAGGGCCGTCCCACGGCCCGCCGTCGACCACGAGCACGCCCAGGTGGACGAGCCCGGAGATGATCAGGAGCAGTCCGATCAGGTACCAGAGGCGGGTCATGTCCGCCATGGTGACGTGGAGGTGGGGCTGCGGGCGTCAGCCCAGGGTCTTGATTCCACATACAGCTGTGGTCGTAGGCGCTACCTCAGGGGTGAGGCGCCTGGTCGGGGGTGAAGCGCAAGGGTCAGGAAGTGAGCTGCCAGGTCAGGGAGTAGGCCTCAGATCGGGGGGTGAGGCGCAGGGGTCAGCGAGTGGGTCGCGTGGTCAGGGATTGCCCCGCCAGGGCAGGGTCAACCCCGCCAAGTCAAGGTCAAGGAGTGAGGCGCAGCGTGTGGACGGCGGCCTTTTTGACGGTTGCCGGTTTCGAATACATCGGGAGTAATTCTCCCTTTGCCCACAGCGGTGCCTGATCCCAGTAGTTGTCGTGGAACGCGTGCCCCGAAGCCCCCGTCAGGTTGATCCATCCAGACTTGTCCAGGTCGCCCAGGTCGACGATCATCCGCATCGACGGTACCGAAGTCACCGTGTAGTCGCGCTGCGCGTTCCAGCCGGTGGCGTTCGGGGCGTCCTTGCTGCCCGGGACCTCGAACGGGCCGCGGTTGAAGAGCGCCTCGATGGGGGCGATGCCTGATGTGCCGAGTGAGCCGTTGGTGAGTGTCAGTTGGTGCAGGTCGCCCCAGCGCCAGGCCTTGATGTCCGTGCCGAGTCGGTCGGACACCTCCTGGTAGGCCGAGGCGAGCGCCTGCTGGACGATGTCGTCGCGGGTCTCGGTACGGCCCTTGGTCGTGGTGTCGTCCCAGAACGGGTCGTCGGGGCTTTCGAGCAGCCGCTTGATCACCTCGTACCAGCGGTCGCCGCCGTTCGGCCTGGCACCGGCGGGCAGGTCGTCGTCGAACGTCAGCTTGAGCAGTTGCCGCCAGACCGCGTTGAAGTACGCGGCGGGAGCCGAGTCGACGCCCTGCGAGCCCTCCCAGCTCTTCAGCAGCTGCCTGGCCTGTACGGCCGGGCCCGCCAGAGGCACTCGTATCAGGGCGGGGACCAGGGTCTTGGCCAGACCGTTCTGGGTGTCCTGCTGGATCTTGGACATGGTCGTGGCGTCGACCTTGCCCTTCGCGATCTCCTGGTTGAGCCGGTCGATGATGCGCTGGGAGCGATAGCCGTACGCCCAGTCCTTGGTCAGCAGCGGCCGGTACTGCCGGGGGTCGATGACCGCGTTGTTGGCCGTCACGATGTAGCCGTCGGCGGGGTCCTCCAAGGAGGGCAGCTGGTCGTAGGGGATGGGGGCGGTGCGCCAGTCGTACTCGCCGGTCCAGCCGGGCACCGGCCACGTGCCGTCGCCCTTCTGGCGTACGGGGATCCGGCCGGGAGCCTGGTAGCCGATGTGGCCCTCGGTGTCGGCGTACACCAGGTTCTGCGCGGGCACGTCGAAGAGCGAGGCCGCGGCGCGGAACTCCTGCCAGTCGGTGGCCGCGTTCAGCGCGAAGATCGCGTCGACCGTGGTGCCGGGCGTCAGGGCGGTCCACTGGAGGGCCACGGCGTTCGCGCCGTCGCTCGGTTCGACGTCGCCCATCACCTCGTTGATCAGTGGGCCGTGCCGGGTGCTCCTGACGTTCAGGGTGACCGTGGCGCCGCCGGCCACCTTGATCTTTTCCTGCCTGGTCTCCAGCTTCACCGACTCGCCCTTGTACAGGTACGTGTCGCCCTTCACCCGCTCCAGGAACAGGTCGGCCACGTCGGGGCCCAGGTTGGTGAAGCCCCAGGCGATCTTGTCGGTGTGGCCGATGACCACGCCGGGAACGCCGGAGAAGCTGAACCCGGTCACGTCATAGGCGCAGGATTCGGTGATCTTCCGGCAGTGCAGCCCGACCTGGTACCAGACGGACGGCATCTGCGCCGACAGGTGCGGGTCGTTCGCCAGCAAGGGCTTGCCACTGGCCGTGTGCTCGCCGGAGACCACCCACGAGTTCGACCCGATGCCCTCGCGGTCCTCGGCGCTCATCGTGCCGGGCACCGCGTCGAGCGCCTTCGCGGCCTGCGCGAGCGCCCTGGCGGCACCTTGGCCGCGCGGAGTGGTCCCGCGTGGAGTAGTGGCAGTGGTCCCGCGTGGAGTAGCGCCGGTGGTCCCGCGTGGAGTGGTGCCGGTGGTCCCGCGTGGAGTGGTGCCAGCGGTGTCGCGTGGAGCAGCGCCGGTGGTGTCGCGTGCGGGCAGGCGGTCGCGCTGGTCGAAGCGGTCGTCGGCGATCGTGCCCTGGGTGACGATCGGCATATGGCTGTCGTACGGATAATCCGGGTACAGCTGCTCTACCCGCGCCCGAGGCAGCTTCGTCAGCGCCAAAGCGCGGTCGATCTCGTCCTCCATGTTGGAACGCAGGTCCCAGGCCATGGCCTTGAGCCAGGCGACGGAGTCGAGCGCGGTCCACGGCTCGGGCTTGTAGGACCCGTTCTGCACCTTGAGCACCGAGTATTCGAGGCTCCGGTCGGAGGCGTTGGGGTTGGCCTGGAGCCAGGAGTTGACCCCCTTGGCGTACGCGTCGAGATAGCGGCGGGTACGGTCGCCCAGCTCGGGCAGCTCCTGCTCGGCCACCTTGCGCCAGCCCATGGTCCGGATGGCCTTGTCGTTGTCGAGCGTCGCCTTGCCGAACAGCTCCGACAGCCGCCCTGAGGTCACGTGCCGCCGGAAGTCCATCTCCCAGAACCGGTCCTGCGCGTGGACGAACCCCTGCGCCATGAACAGATCCTCGGCCGTGTCCGCGTAGATCTGTGGAATTCCCGCTTTATCACGATAAATCTCCACATTCCCGGTTAAACCGGGTAGCCGTACGGCTCCGTCCACCTGAGGGAACGACCGTCGCGCCGTGTACACGAGCACCCCGGCGAGCACCAGCGCGAGGACGAGGACCACGGTCAGTGCCCGCGCCACCCACCGGAACGGCCAGGGCATCCAGGCGTAGGGCCGCAACCTCACTAAGACCTCCATCTCTCGCGCAGCCCCTCAAGTCTGACAGCCCACGATCACTACTCCCGCCCCACGAGCCCCTCCTGAAACACCGGCGCCTACGGGGTTCCCGGGCATGGTGACGTCAGCCAGGGCGAACGAAGGGCCGCACGAACCGCGGCCGAGGCGGAACCTACTCCCACACCTGTCCGGAGGGCGTATCGGAAACCCGGACGCCCATGCTCACAAGGGACTCGCGCAGCCGGTCCGACGCCGCCCAATCCCCGGACTCCCGAGCCCGCGCCCGTTCGGCCAGCAGCTCCGCCGCCCCCGGCGGCAACGCCGGCCGTCGAGACCGCCCGATCTCGACGGCCAGGTCCAGCCCCAGCACCTGGTCCAGATGCAGGAACGACTCCAGCTTCGCCCCCGGCGCCACCGACTCGTCCCGCTCCAGCTCCCGCAGCGCACGCAGCGCGGCCGGCGTGTCGAGGTCGTCGTCGAAGGCCGACTCCGCCCGCCGCACGTGGTCGGCCGCCATCGGCGCGCTGGGCGACTCCGACCACTCCGCCACCCGCGCCCGCCAGCGCCGTACGGTCCTGTCGGCCGCGTGCAGGGTGTCCCAGGTGAGGTTGAGCTGCTGCCGGTAGCGGTGTTCCAGGAAGGCCAGGCGTACGGCCAGCGGATCGAGGCCCGCCTCGGTCACGTCCGACAGCAGCACCACGTTCCCGGTGGACTTGGCCATCTTCCGCCCGTCGAACAGCAGGTGCTCCCCGTGCACCCAATGACGTACCACCTCGTGGCCGGCCGCCGCGTTCGACTGGGCCCGCTCGTCCTCGTGGTGGGGGAAGCGCAGGTCGATGCCGGCGGTGTGGAGGTCGATGCGCTCGCCGAGGAAGTGCAGCGACATGGCCGAGCACTCGATGTGCCAGCCGGGGAAGCCGCGGCCCCAGGGGGCCTCCCAGGACAGTTCGCCGTCGGAGGGCTTCCAGAGGGCCCAGTCGGCGTGGAAGCGCTTGCGGGGGTCGGTGGCGTCGGGACGGAGGGAGTCGAGGCGGTTGCCGGAAATTTCGCCGTAAGTGGGGAAGGAGGTGGCGTCGAAGTACACCGCCCCGTCCGGAAGCGCGTACGCGTGTCCCCGCTCGATCAGCTTGGCGATCAGCTCGATCATCAGCTCGATCGTCTCGCTCGCGCGGGGCATGTGCTCCGGCGGCCGCATGTTCAGGGCGGCGGTGTCCCGCTTGAAGGCGTCCTCGTAGTAGCGGGCCAGGTCACGCGGCGAGCGTCCCTCGGCCCGCGCACGCATGAGCACCTTGTCCTCGCCGGCCTCCGAGTCGTCGGCCAGATGGCCCACGTCGGTGATGTTCTGGCAGACCACCATGCGCACCCGCTGCCGCTCCAGGACTCGCCGGATCAGGTCGGACAGCAGCTGCGAGCGCAGGTTGCCGACGTGCGCGTGGCGGTAGACCGTCGGCCCGCAGGAGTACATGCGCATGGCGCGCGCGGGGGCGATCTCCTCGACCTGCCTGGCGCGCGTGTCGTAGATCCGCAACATCCCCCGAGCCTAGCCCCCGGCCTCCAAGGAACATCAGCCACCCAAAAAGCCGACGATGTCCCGGTCCCCCCGCTCCCGCAGCCGCGCCAGCACCTCGTCACGCGTCGCCGTGTCCGGCAACCCGATGCGCGCCCCGATCAGCCGCAGCCCCTCCATCTCCGAGGTGACCGGAGCGGTGTAGCCGATCAGATAGAGCGCCCGGTTCAGCGGCGGGATCCCCGGAGCCGCGGCGGGCAGGTAGCGGGTCAGCAGCTCGCCCCCGTCGGACACGGTGAGGAAGACGTGGTCGCCCTCCCCGGCCTTGAAGTCCGCCAGCACGTTCCTGATGGACCCCATGGTCGGCTGGTTGTGCCAGCTGACCACCACGTCCCCGGAGGGCGTCGCGGCCGTGAGCTGCCCGCCGGGAGCCATCCCCAGGTACGCCGCGAACCCCGTCGGCAGCGGCGACCCCGACCCGCGCAGGTGCTCGGCGTTGACGTCGACGCGGTGCCACCAGCGGCCGTCGCGGCTGCGGAAGCTGCGCCGGGTCTCCGACACGTCCCTGCGCGGCTGGTACGGCTCGGCCTCACCGGTCGGCGAGGTGCCCGCCACCCGGATCCAGCCCCGCTGCGTCCGCTCGAACCCGGGACCGCCCGAGTAGGCGCGTACCGAGCTCTCGCTGACGTCGTAGCGGGAGGTGAGGTTCGAGACGATCATGCTGACCGACGCCTCACCGCCGGCGCGCTCGATCTCCCTGGCGATCATCTCCCTGATCCCCAGGTACTCGTCGCCGCCCCATCTGGTCAGCCCGTACTTGTTCCGGTCCACGCGGCGGAACCGCTCGTCGGCGGTGAGCTGGTTGCGGATGCCGACCAGGCTGTAGTCCTCGCCGATCCGCTCCTGGATCTCCTCAGGCGTCAACGGCCGCCCGGCCACCGCCAGGACCGCCTCCGCCTTCTCGTTGATGCTGCGCGGCCACGGCACCACGTGCTGGTCCAGCACGCGCAGCTGTGGCACGGCCAGGATCCACCGCTCGGCCACGTCCTCGCGGATGCCGAGCTGCGTGACCATGGTGACGGCCTCGCCGATCGGCCGCGGCCCGTCGGTGAACAGCTGGCGCGTCTTCTCCCTCAGCTCGTCCGCGCCGCCCGCGATCAGCCAGCCGTCGGCCTGCTCGTACCCGGTCAGCAACGTGCGGACGAACCGCCAGACGGGGATGCCCAGCGTGCGCAGCTCGCCGCGGTGCCACGGCACGGCCGCGGCCAGGTCGTCGGCGGGTACGGCCGAGCCGAGCCGGCCGCGCAGCCAGGTGACGTGCGCGACGAGCGAGACCGCCTCCGGGCCGCCCAGCCAGGCTTCGACATGGTCGCGCAGGTCGCGTTCGATCTGCCGGATCCGCTCCCGCGTGACCGAGAAGCGCTGCGCCAGCTCGTCAAGTGTGGCCCGCTGCGAGGCGTACAGGCGGTCGCGGGCGATGGCCCGCTGCCGCTCGTCCAGCGCCGCGAACAGGGCGTCGATCAATTCGGGCAGTGGCTTGTCCGGCCGCGCCACGGACGCGGCGACCGCCTCAGACGGAGGTTCGAGCAGCCGCTCGAACACCCCGCTGAACAGCTTCTGCACCACGTCCTTGCCCAGCATCTCCGGCGTACGCTCGGCCTCGGCGGGGTCGGAGAAACGCAGCAGCGGCAGGATGTCGCCGACCAGCAGGTGCCCCCAGCAGGCCACGGCGAGATCGGCGAGATGGCCCGCCACGGTCTGCGTGGTGATGACGGCGCACGCGCGGTCGAGGGGAATCGTCTGCCACCACGCCTCGGGAAGCTGGGGCTCCTCCACGATCGGCGCTATCTGCACAGGAGAAGTCCAGCGCAGCGGTGGCGCGAGGTCGCTCAGGCTGAGGTTCATTGAGGTCCAACCGGCAATGGGAAGATATCCGCAGTTCAGACTATGTGATCAGAGCGACAGAAAAGGGCTACCTCTTCCTGAATGGGAGATATAGAGCATGGATCGGGCCCGCGTGCAGGCCACGTACAGCATGCTCCGTTCCCGTTGCAGCGCTCTCGCCCGGGCGCCCGGCTCGTCGGGCGGCGGTTCGGGCACCAC
The DNA here is from genome assembly GCF_040648335.1 of Nonomuraea sp. NPDC049158. Taxonomy (NCBI): domain Bacteria; kingdom Bacillati; phylum Actinomycetota; class Actinomycetes; order Streptosporangiales; family Streptosporangiaceae; genus Nonomuraea; species Nonomuraea sp. NPDC049158. The sequence goes on along the minus strand of NZ_JBEZDM010000033.1, from coordinate 66,162 downwards.
GCCCTCCGCCACGCCGATGAGCGCGACCCGCTCGAACTCCAGCCCCTTCAGATTCTGGAACGCCGACACCCGCACGTCCGCCCGCCCGAGCGCCTTGCGCGCCTCACGGACCAGCTTCGGCGTGCGCGCGCCGACGGCGATCTCATCGGCCGGGACGCCGTCCTCCAGCCAGGAGACGACCGTGGCCACCAGCCCGGCCAGCTCCGCCTCCGGCGAGTCGTACGCCCTGAGCACCGGCCGCTCACCGTTGCGCAGCGCGTGGAGCCCGTACAGCGGGGACATGCCCTTGACCAGCCCGTCGACGGGCCCGCCGCCGCGCAGCCGGACCGCGAACGACAGCGGCTCCTGCGGCAGCCGGTAGGACACCTTGAGCGTGCGCTGCAGGGCCGGGATGCCCACCGAGCCGAGCGTCACGCGCGTGTCGGTGATCCGCTGGTGCGGGTCGCCGACGATGAACAGGTCGTCGTGCGCCCGCGGCGCCACCGCTCGCAGCAGCCGCCACTGCGACGCGCTGATGTCCTGCGCCTCGTCCACCACGACGTGCCGGTACGGCTTGCGCCCCGGCTCGATGTCGTCGAGCAGGTCGCCGGTGGCCCTCGACAGCAGCCGGAGCGCCTCGTCGGTCAGCTCGGCCAGCGTACGCGCGCCGGGGCCGATCAGCGCCGGGCGCTGGCCCTCCGCGCTGGCCACGATGCGCATCGCCAGCCGCTCGGCGTTGTCCACGTCGACCCGCTTGCGCGTCACCCCGTCGTCGATCAACCGGTCGAGCCGGTCGGACAGGTCCTCGCCCAGCCCCTGCGAGTACGTCACCAGCAGCACCGGCCCGCTCCCGTGCGCGGCCAGATGGGCCGCCCGGTGCAGCGCGATGATCGTCTTGCCGGTGCCCGGCCCGCCGATCACCAGCACCGGGTGCTCGTAGCGCGCGGCGCGGGCCAGCCGGTGCTGTTCCGGACGCGGGAACGCGCACCATTCCGGCGCGTCCAGGATCCGTTCCAGCTCCACCTTGTCGGCGGCGAACACCGCCCGGTCCGGGCTGCGGCGCAGCGCCGCGTGGAAGTCGTTTACATCGATGTGGTCGGCGTCCTCGTCCGTGGCGCGGCAGGCGTCCAGCTCCCGCCAGGCCTCGGAGAGCGTGCCGCCCCTGGCCAGCACCGCGAGCGGCGCGTGCTGGGGCGGGGGGAGCAGCGGTTCGAGCGCGTCCACGTCGGCCTCGTTGCTGATGAGCCGCACCAGCGGCAGCGCGCGCACGTCGATGCCCAGCGCGAGCAGATCACCATCGCAGATCGCGGCGAACAACCCCGAAGCACTCGCCGAACGCCGTAACGCGGGCTCGACCCGTTCGAGCGCCTCGGCGTCCCACTCCTCGACGACGCCGATCACCGGGTTGATCCCGTAGCGGTAGCGCTGCGCGTACGACCACGCCTCGGGGTCCGGGAGCACGGCACGCAGCCAGTACACGTCCCGCTGACGCACCACCACCCCCCGATGGCCCGACGTGAGGCGGAGCGTCGCGATCCGCGGGTCCCTGGCGCCCCTGACCCGCTCGGGGTGCGGGGCGCCCGAGACGTTCAGCAGCAGGCGGCGGAGTGCGACAACGGCGTCCCTGCGCACCGGCTGTGCCAGTGCGCTGAGGTCCCGGGGGAAGTCCGGGGCGATCGCCAGCCGCGGCACGGCTCAGTCCAAGAGTTGCAGCAGGTCGCGGTCCCCGCGTTCGCGGAGCCTGGTGAGCAGGTCGGGCAGTCCGACAGGTCCGGTCATCCCGATCCTGGTGGCGATCACCCTGGCGGCCTGGTCGCGGGTCCCGCCGGGGGCGGTGTAACCGACCAGGCGCAGCGCCTTGGTGATCTTCTCGGCCCCCTGCGCGGCCACCGGCAGGTGCCTGGCCCGCAGCACGCCCTCGTCCGACAGCGTGAGGAACAGGTGCCCGCCCTCCTTCGCGCCGACGTCCGCGAGCAGCCGCTCGACGGATTCGAGCACCGGCCGGCCATGCCAGACCATGGTCAGCTCGCCGGCCGCGCTCCGCACGGTCCTGCTCTCTCCCGGCGACAGTCCGAGGTACGTGGCGAACCCCGTGGGCAGCGCGCACTCGCCGCCGCCGAGCTGCTCGGCCGTCACGTCGATCCGCAGCCACCACCGGCCGTCCGGCTGGCGGAAGCACCGCCTGGTCTGCGAGACGTCCTTCAGCGGCTGGTACGGCTTGGCCGGCTCGTTCGACGCCCCGTTACCCTCGCCCACCACGACCTCGGCCGGAGCGAACGCCTGGAACTGCGGCGTCCCCGGCGGCGGCGACGGGATCGGCGGCACCTGGGCGAACGCGGATGCCGGGGGGACCTCGATGATTTTCGGCTCCGAAGGGGCCGGCGGCTCAGACGGCCTGGCGGGCGCCTCCGACGGCAGCGTGGCCAGCACGAACTGCCAGGCGGGGACCTCCAGCGCGCGGATCTCCTGGGCGTGCCAGTCGGCCGCGCCGATCAGCTGGTCCTTGGGAGCGGCCGGGCCGATCGTCCGGCGCAGCTCGTCCAGATGCGCCCGGTACGGAGCCGCCTCCTCGCTGGCCAGCCACTGGCCGAGGCGGGCCCGCAACTCGGTCTCGGTGGCGGAGATGTCGGCGGCGGGGACGGCGAACAGCTTGGCGAGCTGGTCCACGGCGGACGGCTGGTCGGTGAAGACCCGGTTCTGGGCGACGGCCCAGCTCTTGTCGTCCAGACCGGCGAACGCGGCCTCGATCAGCCCGGGCAGCTCGTGCCCCGCGGGCTCCGCCGGCTCCGGGTCCTCCGACTCGGCCGCCTCGAAGTCCGGTGTGTCGTACTTGGGCTTCGGCTCTTCGGAAGCGGGCTCGGCTTCGGCGTCCTGAGGTTCGGGCTCCGGTTCCGGCTCCGCGCCCTCGGCTTCGAGCGCGGCGGCCTCCTCGGCGGCGGGCTCCGGCGCGGGCTCGTCGGCGGCGTCCAGAACGGCCTCTGACTCGGCCTCCGGTTCGGCGGCCTCCTCGGCGACCGGCTCGTCGTCGGCGTCGAGCACCGGCTCCTCACCCTCTACCGGCTCCTCAGCCTCTACCGCGTCCTCGGCCTTTTGGGCGGCCACCGCCTCTTCGGCGTCCGGCGCTTCCTCGCGCTCCGGTGCCTCCTCGACAATCGGTGCCCGCTCGGCGACGCGAGCCTCCTCGACGACCGGCTCGGCGCTCGGCGGCGCCTCCACGGGCAGCGCGACCGGTACGGCCTCGTGCGCGAGGGCGGCGAGGGCGGCGGGGGCCGGGGTCGGGGTCGGAGCGGAGACCGGCGCCGACGGGCGTTGGAGCTGGGGTGCGAGGTGTACCAGGGCCGCGGAGAACAGCGTGTTGAGCACCGGACGCGCCTGGATGAACGGCTGGTCCACCAGCTCCCTGCCGGTCAGCGCGAGCAGCCCCGACCACGACCCGGCGCGATCGAGCGCGATCGCCACCTGCGGCTCGTCGGCCTCGTCCGGATCCAGGACGTGCAGCGCCGGCAGCACGTCGCCCACGGCGGCGGCCGGCCAGTGCTCAAGCGCGATCTCCGTGAGCAACTCGGCCAGCGGCTCGGGGCCGATGGCCGCGAGCACGAGCGGCATGGGCAGGCTGCGCCACCAGGCGTCCGGAAGCTCCGGCTGCCCGGTGAGCAGCGTGATCGTGGACGCGTCGCTCCACCTCAACGGTGGTACGAGGTCGCTCAGGCAGAAATTCATCCCGTTCCGTTCACCAGCCCCTCACGCCGCCGTGTCGTCGCAAGGCTCCCCAACTTCGTCAGCGGTGCAGCCTTACTCTCTCCGCCACTCTTTCCGCCGCCCACGAACAGACCATAGTCCGGCAAAACTCCCCTACGCATCATCCACTACGTATCAGCGCCGGACGGCGGCGAAGCGTAGACGGACGTAGTCGGCCATCCAGCCCGTCTCCCGGCGCAGAGCGGGCGCGGCGAGCTCGTTGACCCGCTGGAGCAGCGGCTCGACGATGTCCTTCGGCAGCCCGTCGATGACCGAGGACGCGAACATGCGTACCCAGTCGGCGGCCCCCTGCGGGCACTCCTCGAGCGGCGTCGGCCGGTCGAAGTACTCGAGCAGCCGGACCACGAAGCCCTCCTGCTCCAGCCGGCGGGCGTACTCGGCCGGAGTGGGGAAGTACCAGGGCAGGTCGGGCTCGCGCAGACCGTACTCCCGCCAGGCGGTGTGCATGGCGGCGGTGAGCTCCGCGCAGTTGCCCGCGCCGCCCATCTCGGCCACGAACCGGCCGCCGGGCGTGAGCGCCTCATGCACGTTGGCGATGACGGAGACGGGGTCGCGGCTCATCCAGTGCAGTGCGGCGTTGGAGAAGACGGCGTCATAGGCCAGCGCCACACTGAAGTCGTGCCCGTCGCCGACGATGAAGTCGACACCCGGATACAGGGCCAGGGCCTTCTCGATCATGGCGGGGGAGCCGTCGATCCCGAGGACGTCGGCACCCCGCGACGCGATCTGGGCGGTCAGCACCCCGGTGCCGCAGCCGAGGTCGAGCACGCGCTCTCCCGGCCGCGGATCGAGCAGGTCCACCAGGGGCGCGCCCTGCGTCGAGACGTAGCCGAAACTGCCGTCGTAGGCGCGACTGCTCCACCGCTCCAAGCTCGGTGTGTCGTATCGCAAGACGATCAGCTCTCATTCGTCAGACAAGGGCCCCCTGTGGCCGTGCTGTCTGTTCACTTTAGAGGTTGATTGTCTCCGCGACATATCAAGTCACAATGGTCTCATCGCACACTTTGCGTCCATCGCTTCTTGAGGTAGGACTTTCCGGCATCTGTCTGCGGAATCGTGAGGAGCACCGGTGGCCCGGGGGCGACGGGCATCTTGGCGGCCTGCTCCGTGTCGAGCGTGCCGCGCATCAGCATCGCCTCCCCGCGGGCGGGGCGGGCCCAGCCCTTCTGCAGCAGGTTCTGGCCCTCGTCGGAGAACAGGAACTCCTGCCAGAGACGGGCCGCGGCGGGATGCGGCGCGTCCTTGCTGATCGCCTGCACGTGGTAGTCGCCGAGCGGCGCGTCACGCGGGATCGTCACCTTCCACGCCTCCGCGTCACGGGCGCTGCGGGCGGCGTTGAGGTGGTCCCAGTCCACGATCACGTTGGCCTTGGCCGGATCCGTGAGCCGGCCCGCCTGCCTGAGCTTGGCGAACAGCTCGACGCCGCGCTGCGGCTGTGGCGCGCCCGAGACCAGCGAGGCGGCCATCACGCCGTCGAAGGCCGCCGCCGAGTGCAGCGGGTCGCCGTCGAGCGCGACCTGGTAGCCCGGCTTGGCGGCCAGATCGGCGAAGGAGGCGGGGGCGGGGACCTTGCGCGGGTCGTAGCCGAGCGACATGTAGGCGCCGTAGACGCCGTACCAGGCGCCGGCCGGGTCCTTGATGTGATCGGGCAGGTCCTGCCAGCCCTGCACCTTGTACGGGGCGAACTTGGCGGCGTCGGCCACCGCGACGTCGAGGGTGAGGTCGAACACATCGGGCTTGAGCTGGGCGGCGGCATCGATCTCGCGCCGGCTGCTGGCGCCGGGCTCGAGCTCGTTGACCTTGACGCCGTACTTGTCGGTAAAGGCGTCGATGATCGCGCCGTAGTTGACCCAGTCGCGGGGAAGCCCGATCACGGTGAGCGAGCCTTCCCGCTTGGCGGTCGCGGCGAGGTTGTCGAGGGTCGTGAAACCCTGCTTCATGGAGGCGGCCTTGACGTTCACCGGCGGAAGCGGCTTTTCGGCCGGGGACGACGACGCGCCGCATCCGGCGCTGGCGATGAGGACGGTTGCGGCGGCGCAGGTACGTACGGTCACAGGACGAATACTCGCCGTTACTACCGTTCAGGTCGAGGAGGCGCGGCCGGAACGACCTTGGCCGCCACCAGCGTCTCTTCGGAGATCTCCACCACAGTGCCGTCCCGCTTGCGGACGCGCAGCACGCCGCCGTCCCAGGATTCGAGAATCCCGACGGCGTCACGGAAGCCTTCCGGAACCCGTCTGCGGGTGGTGATCCGGGCGCCGACATCCCCGGTTGTGATCGCGATCACCAGGCGAGCCGCCACGAGTTTGCCACCCTCCGTTTCGGCCAGTTGGCAAGCACGGCAATACTAGGACTAGCAGACCGCCGTCAGAGTCATGCCATGGTGCGGAGAAGAAGGAGCTCGAGGTGACCTACGTCATCGCGCAGCCTTGCGTGGACGTCCTGGACAAGGCGTGCATCGAGGAGTGCCCCGTTGATTGCATCTACGAGGGCGAGCGCATGCTTTACATCCACCCCGACGAGTGCGTGGACTGCGGCGCTTGTGAGCCAGTGTGCCCCGTCGAGGCCATTTTCTACGAAGACGACCTTCCCGAGCAGTGGAAGGAGTACTACAAGGCGAACGTCGACTTCTTCGAGGACTTGGGCTCGCCCGGTGGCGCCTCCAAGGTCGGCAAGATCGACAAGGACCACCCTGTCATCGCCGCGCTGCCGCCGCAGGCTGAAGAGCACTAGCCCGCACCCCGCAGCGGGGCGGCCCAACGGCGGACCCGCTGCCGGGCGTACGGCGCGCGCGCCTGATTAGCTGGAGGCGTGCCCGCCTGATACCTGGAGAACCGTGAACAACCTGCCCGACTTCCCTTGGGACCGGCTGGAGCCGTACAAGGCGCGTGCGCTGGCGCACCCCGACGGCATCGTCGACCTGTCGGTCGGCACGCCCGTCGACTCGGTGCCGCCGCTCGTCCAGAGCGCGCTCGTCGAGGCCGCCAACAGCCCCGGCTACCCGCTCACCCACGGGACGAAGGCGCTGCGCGAGGCCGCCGCCGGCTGGCTGCGCCGCAGGCACGAGGTCACCGTCGAGCCGAGCGACGTGCTGCCGCTGATCGGTTCGAAGGAGTTCGTCGCCTGGCTGCCCAGCTACCTGAGTGCCCGGCGGGTCGTCTTCCCCGAGCTGGCCTATCCCACCTACGACGTGGGCGCCCGGCTGGCCGGAGCGGAGGCGACGGCCTCCGACGGCCTGCTCGCGCTGGGGCCGCAGCACGTGGACCTCGTCTGGGTCAACTCGCCCGGCAACCCCACGGGGCGGGTGCTGCCCGTCGAGCACCTGCGCAAGGTGGTGGCCTGGGCGCGCGAGCGCGGCGTGGTCGTCGCCTCCGACGAGTGCTACATCGAGCTGGGCTGGGAGGAGCGACCCGTCTCCATCCTGCATCCCGACGTCTGCGAGGGCTCCCACGAGGGGCTGCTCGCGGTCCACTCGCTGTCCAAGCGCTCCAACCTGGCCGGTTACCGCGCCGGGTTCGTGACCGGCGACCCGGTTCTGGTCAAGCGGCTCCTGGAGATCCGCAAGCACGCGGGGATGCTCATGCCGGCCCCCGTACAGGCCGCCATGACGGCCGCGCTGGGCGACGACGCGCACGCCGAGGAGCAGCGTGAGCGCTATGCCAGGCGGCGTGTCCAGCTGCGGCCGGTGCTGGAGAAGGCGGGCTGGAGCATCGAGCACTCGACCGCCGGGCTGTATTTCTGGGCGACGGACGGGACCAGTTCTTGGGAACAGGTCAGCAAGCTCTCCGAAATCGGTATTTTGGTTGCTCCGGGGGAATTCTACGGATCGGCAGGTGGGCGGCATATCCGCATCGCCATGACCGCCACTGATGAACGCATCAGTGCGGCGGTGCGCCGCCTCCAGTAGGATCCCCCGCGAAGCAGGGCACACATAAGTTGATAACGGCGTTTGCTGAGGCAGACCGCGAGTGGAGCGAGCTGATCGATGAGCATGACCTTCGTGGTCGTACTCGGGCTGAGCGTCGCCACCGTCCTCCTGCTGCTGGGTGCCTTCCTGGCCACCATGCGCCAGGAAAGGAAGGGTCGCGCGACCGCACAGCCGGTCGAGATCGCGGCCACCGAGGCCCCACTGCCGGCACCGGTGAGCATGCCCGGGTACTCCGGATCGGACTATGTCGATCCCCGCACCATCAAGGTCGGTGACCGGATAGAGGTGCACGGATCGCCCGCGCGAGTGCTCGGCGCCATGTACATCTCGTGGCAGGGCATGCAGTGGGTCGAATACCGGCTGCGTGACGGCTCCCGCCGCATGCAGTGGTTGTCGGTGCAGGTACGACAGGTCGAGGGTGAGCCGTCGCACCTGGAGGTGCTCGTCTGGACCGAGGTGCCCACCGAGGGCATGGTGCCCGCCAAGAGCATGCTGATCATGGAGGGCGTCGAGTTCCACCCGATCGAGCGGGGCACGGCCGCGTTCAGATCGGAGGGCAACACCGGCAACGCCGAGCGGGGCCTGCTCGACTTCGCCGACTACCGCGCCTCCGACGGGCGGCTGCTCTCCTTCGAGCGGATCCAGGGCGGCAGATGGACGGCCAGCTACGCCAGGCCGCTGCCGCCCGGCTCGATCAGCATCGTCAGCCGCGCCACGTCCTGAGGCGTGTCCGTCTAGGAGATGTCCACCTTGCTGTCGGTCGCCTTGCCGCCCGACTGCCAGCCCTCCAGATTCATGTCGTTGGTCCAGGTGGCGCCGTTGAAGCCGACGTGCTTGAGCCCGTACTTCCGCGCGTGGGCCACCGACCAGGCGGCGATCAGCCAGCCGCGCTTGCGCGTCGAGATGGACGGGTCGCCGAGCGCCCGCGCGAGCTGGCGCCGCGCCTCGGCGGTCTTGGCCTGGGGGGCGGGCGTGCTCGCCTTGGGCGGCGGATACCAGCAGTGCACGGCCTTCGGGACACGCCCGGTGAACGCCGCCGCGAGGATCTTGGCGTCCTCCTCGTGCTGGGCGTAGGCGTAGCCGCCCGCCGAGCGCTGCACGGCCTGGGCGGCGTCCTCCAGCGGGAGCTTCCGGTAGTTCTTGACCTTGACCAGCGCGGCGAAGAACCGGTTGGTCGCGTAGACGGGGTCGAGGAGCTGCTTGCGCTTGCCCCACCCCTGCGACTGGCGCTGCTGGAACACGCCGACGGAGTCGCGGTCGCCGTAGTCGAGGTTGAAGAGCTTCGACTCCTGCAGCGCGGTCGCGTAGGCGATCACCACCGCCCGTTCGGGCAGCTTGCGGCGCTCCGCGACGGCCGCGATGGTGGCCGATATCTGAGCCTGCTCGATGTCGAGATCCCGGTCGCCCACGGGGGTCTTGACGCTGCAGTGGGCTTCGGGAATGGCCAGCGGCTCCGTCTTTTTGAGCAGGTGATAGAGGCCAACGGAGATCCCCACCGCGAGCAGCAGAACGATGACCGCGATGGTGATGACTCCGCGGGAGAAGCGCAGGCGCACGCTGAAAAACCTACCCGGCCAGATAAGCTCCGTGGCCATGAGGCACGTGAGCGGTGTGTCACCGATCGTATCCGCGGTGGATGAGCTGTGGGCGCGTCGCGGGGAGCTGTCACCCCGCGACCTCGATGCCCGCAACGTGGTGGTGAGCGCGATCGACCTGCTCGACAGGGGACAGGCGCGGGCCGCCCGGTTGTCGGACGGTGAAGTGGTCGTGGACGAGCGGGCCAAGCGGGCGATCCTGCTCAGCTTCCAGGTGCTCGGCCTGGCCAGGTCGCAGGTGGGCGACTTCCAGCACCACGACCGGCATCCGCTCAAGACCACGCTCGACGGGGTGCGGGTGGTTCCGGGAGCGATCGCGCGCTGGGGCTCCTATCTGGCGCCAGGCGTGGTGCTGATGCCGTCGTTCACGAACATCGGGGCGTACGTCGGCGAAGGCACGATGGTCGACACCTGGGCCACGGTCGGCTCCTGTGCCCAAATCGGGAAAAACGTCCATTTGTCGGGCGGCGTCGGGATCGGCGGGGTGCTGGAGCCGCCCAACGCCGTGCCGGTGGTCGTGGAGGACGACGCGCTCATCGGCAGCCGTGCGATGCTGGTCGAAGGCGCCCGGGTGGGACGCGGCGCCGTCATCGGGGCGGGCACGATCCTGTCGGCCTCCATCCCGGTGATCGATGTGCGGACCGGCGAGGAGCTGGCCCGCGGCCGCGTACCCGACTGGTGCGTCGCCGTCGGCGGCACCCGCCAGAAGGAGTTCCCCGGCGGCACGTTCGGATTGCCCTGCGTGCTGGTGATCAAGCGCCTGGAGCCGGGGCAGCGCCACGACAAGGCAGCGCTCAACGAGGTGCTGCGCGAACACGGAGTGAACACCTGATGCTGGACCTGACGCAGGACGTACGGACGCTGACCGCGGCCATCGTGGACATCGAGTCGGTGAGCGGCGACGAACGGGCGCTGACCGACGCGGTCGAGCGGGCGCTGGCGGCGTTGCCGTACCTCAAGGTCGACAGATCGGGTGAGACGCTCGTCGCGCGCACGGAGCTGGGCCGCGGCGAGCGGGTGCTGATCGCCGGGCACCTCGACACGGTGCCGGTCGCCGATAACCTGCCCAGCCGCGTCGAAGGCGACCTGCTCTACGGCTGCGGCACCTCGGACATGAAGGCGGGGGTCGCGGTCGCGCTCAAGCTGGCGGCCACTGTGCCCGCGCCCAACCGCGACGTCACCTACGTCTTCTACGACTGCGAGGAGATCGAGGCCGAGCGCAACGGGCTGACGAGGGTGGCGCGTGAGCACCCCGACTGGCTGGCGGCCGACTTCGCGGTGCTCATGGAGCCCACCGACGGGGTGATCGAGGGCGGCTGCCAGGGCACCCTGCGGGCCGAGATCACCGTGGCCGGCAAGCGCGCGCACAGCGCCCGGTCGTGGCTCGGGGTCAACGCCATTCACGGCATCGAGCCGGTCCTGGCCCGGCTCAACGCCTACGAGGCCCGGCAGCCCGTGGTCGACGGGCTCGCCTACCACGAGGGGCTCAACGCGGTCGGCGTACGCGGCGGCGTGGCGGGCAACGTGATCCCGGACGAGTGCGTGGTCACGGTCAACTACCGGTTCGCGCCCGACCTGTCGATCGAGGATGCGCAGGCGCACGTACGCGAGGTGTTCGACGGGTTCGAGGTCCGCTTCACCGACGGCGCCCCGGCCGCGCGGCCCGGCCTCACCCACCCGGTGGCGGCGGCCTTCACCGCCGCGGTCGGCGGCACGCCGCGGGCCAAGCTGGGCTGGACGGATGTCGCGCGCTTCTCCACACTGGGGGTGCCGGCCGTGAACTACGGTCCCGGTGACCCGAACCTGGCGCATCAGCAGGGGGAGTACGTGTCGCTTCCGAAGATCGTGGAGAGCGAGCGGGCCCTGCTGGACTGGCTGACAAAGTGAAAGTGGCTTTCCTCGCCGGCCATTTGGCGGGGAAAGCCACTTTCAGTCCCGAGCAGCACCCTCGGCAGTTAGACGCAGGCAGGTCGAAATCTGGTTCCTGCTTCTTACAAGATTTTTTAGACGGGTTCTTTGGGCCATCTACCAGGGCATTTGCCGCAGAGGCCCTCTAACGGGTGACTAGTCCTCGTTGTGCGCGAGGGCGACCGGCGTTGGGCTAGCGTGACCGCATGGAACAGTCACGTCCGGAACGCCGTCAGGGGCAGGCCGTGGTCCGCGGCAGTCTCGCGCCTCAAACCACCCATGATCAGCGGCTGCTCGACCGCCAGGGCCCCGCTGACTGGGTGCACATGGATCCGTGGCGGGTGCTGCGTATCCAGGCGGAGTTCGTGGAGGGGTTCGGGCAGCTGGCCGAGCTGCCCCCGGCGGTCACCGTCTTCGGCTCCGCCCGCACCCACGCCGGCTCGGCCGACTACGGCATGGGCCGCGCGCTCGGTCGTGCGCTGGCCCAGGCCGGATACGCGGTGATCACCGGCGGCGGCCCCGGGATCATGGAGGCGGCCAACCGGGGAGCCCTGGACGTCGAAGGCGCCATGTCGGTGGGGCTCGGCATCGAGCTGCCCTTCGAGCAGCGGATGAACGACTACGTGGACCTCGGGATCGAGTTCCGCTACTTCTTCGTCCGCAAGACGATGTTCGTCAAATACTCGTGCGGCTTCATCGCGCTGCCCGGTGGGTTCGGCACGCTCGACGAGCTGTTCGAGGCGCTCACGCTGGTGCAGACGCAGAAGGTGACCTCCTTCCCCGTCGTGCTGATGGGCTCGGAGTTCTGGGGCGGCCTGATGGACTGGATCAAGAGCACGCTCCTGGACACCGGCAAGATCGCCGAGCAGGATCTCGACCTCATCACCGTGACCGACGACGTCGATGAGGCCGTGCGCCTCATCGTCGACGCCGACCTCAGGCGGTCCGAGCAGCTCCGGGACGAGCAGAAAGCCGTCGCCGCCCAGCCGGCCGAGCCCCAATAAGCTCAAATGTGTGAATATCTGCGTGTTTTGCTCCTCGAGTCAGAAGATTGACGAGAAGTACCTCCAACTCGCCACAGAGGTCGGCGCCGAGCTCGCCCAGCGTGGCCACACGCTGGTGAGCGGCGGCGCCACCGTCTCGTGCATGGGCGCCGTCACCGCCGCCACCCGCGCCTCCGGCGGGCGGACCATCGGCGTGATCCCCCAGGTCCTGGTCGACATCGAGGTCGCCGACACGGGCTCCGACGAGCTGATCGTCACCACCGGCATGCGCGAGCGCAAGGCCGCCATGGACGAGCGCTCCGACGCCTTCCTCGTGCTGCCCGGCGGCATCGGCACGCTGGAGGAGCTCTTCGAGATCTGGACGGCCCGCGTCCTCGGCATCCACGACCGTCCGCTGGTGATCCTCGACCCGTGGGGCCTGTACACGCCGCTGCGACAGCTCATCGAGAACATGTACGAGGCGGGTTTCACCCGGGCCAACGTCTTCGACGCCATCTCCTGGACCAGCACGGTCGAGGAGGCGTTCGCGCACCTGGAGGCGGCCGGCAAGCCGGTTCGGCCCAGCGTGGAGGAGCTCGGCGAGGCGACCGGCTGACCCGTCCCGGGGAGTCCCAAGACGTAACAGGCGCGGCAAGTGCGGGACTCGTGCCTCGATCGTATGAGTACGATGCCAATGTGCTGGTCGTACTCGCCATTGCCGCGCTCGCCATTCTGGCCTGCGTGGTCCTGGTCTCCCTCGGAAGGGGCGGGGAGCTGACCGAGTTCCCGCCGGATGTGCCGCCTCTCGACCTGCCGGAGCCCGGGCAGCTCACGGCGGTGGACTTCGTGGCGCTGCAGCTGCCGGTCAACCTGGTCGGCTATCACACGCAGAGTGTCGACGAGACCCTGCGCAGGGCGGCGACGGCGATCAGCGCGCGGGACACCAGGATCGCGGTGCTCGAACAGCGGGTCTCCGAGCTGCTGTCGAGCCGGCTGTACGCGCGCCAGGAGGTCTACGCGGCTCCGGGCGCCGGCCTGCGCACCGACCACGAGCCGCCGGCCGCGCCCTGGGAACTCTCTCAGGAGGGGGACTCGGAGCCGCACGCCCTGGGAGACCAGCGTGCTGAGCCGTCCACGGACGAACCTGAGGACGCGGCGGCGGTGCCCGATCAGCTGGACGCGGTGGCAGAGCTGGACGTCGAGGCGGAGCCGGAGGCGGCGGTGGAGCCGGACGCCGTGGTGAAGCCGGAAGACGACGCCCCGCCATCCGAGGCCCCAGCCGATCACACGGCCGCATTCGACGCCTCGGCCGCGGCGAAGGAAGACGAGCCGGACCGTGACGGTGAGCCGGTGCGGGTCGCGCCGGGCGAGGACAGGGACGAGCGCAAGTGACGCAAGCGACCGAAGTGATCCGCTGCACCTGGCCGGGGATGGCGGACCCGATCTACATCACCTACCACGACGAGGAGTGGGGCCGCCCGGTCCGGGGCGACGACGGTGTCTTCGAGCGGGTCTCCCTGGAAGCCTTCCAGTCGGGCCTGTCGTGGCTGACGATCCTGCGCAAGCGCGAGAACTTCCGCGCCGCCTTCGACCAGTTCTCCATCCCCAAAGTCGCCGCGTACACCGAGCAGGACGTGACCCGCCTCCTCGGCGACCCCGGCATCGTCCGCAACCGCGCCAAGGTGGAGGCGACCATCGCCAACGCGCGGGCCGCACTCGACCTGCCCGGCGGCCTGTCCGACCTGGTCTGGCAGTACGCCGACGCCGAGTCCCCGATCCCCAGGGCGATGACCGACGTCCCGGCCATCACCCCGGCCTCCAAAGCCCTGGCCAAGGATCTCAAGAAGCGCGGCTTCAAATTCATCGGCCCGACCACCGCGTACGCCCTCATGCAGGCCATCGGCCTGGTCAACGACCACATCGAGGGCTGCGTCGCCCGGCAGGCACAGCCGTAGCAGGGCCGATTCAGCGGCCGTGGAACGTCGGCAGCTCCTTGACCAGGAAGGCCCGCGTGGCGTCGAGGTGGTCCTGAGTGGCCACGCACTCGTCCTGTAGATCGGCCTCCACGGCCAGCGTCTCGGGCAGCGAGTGCGTCGCGGCGTAGGCCAGCGCCCGCTTCGTCGCCGCGAACGCCTTGGTGGGCCCCGCCGCCAGTCGTACGGCCAGCTCATGGGCGGTCTTGAGCACGTCCTCGGCGGGCACGACGCGCGTGACCACACCCAGTTCGAGCGCGCGGGCCGCGCCGAGCGGCTCGCCGAGCAGCAGCAGCTCGGTCGCCCGCCCCAGACCCACCAGGCGGGCCAGCGTCCACGACGCGCCCGAGTCGGGCGCCAGGCCCACCCCGGCGAACGCCATCGCGAACTTGGTCTTGTCCGAGGCCACCCGCAGGTCGCAGGCGAAGGCCAGCGAGGCGCCCGCCCCGGCGGCGACGCCGTTGACCGCCGCCACGACCGGCTTGGCCATCGTGGTGATCAGCTCGACGATGGGGTTGTAGTGCGCCCGGACCGTGTCGGCCAGGCCGCGGCCCGCCTCCAGGTTGTCGGCGTGCTCGCGCAGGTCCTGGCCCGCGCAGAAGGCCCGCCCCGAGCCGGTGAGCAGCACCGCGCGGACCTCGGGGTCGGCGGCGGCGCGGCGCAGCGCGTCGAGCAGGGCCGCCTTCACCTCGGCCGTCAGCGAGTTCATCGCGTCGGGCCGGTCGAGGGTGATGGTGGCGACGGCATCGGTCACGTCATAGCGGATCAAGGCAGCTCCCTGTCGACGAACGCGGCGGCCGCGGGCAGCAGGCGGACCGCCTCCTGCTCGAAGTAGGCCCTGGCCTTCTCGCCCGGCCAGGCGGGTGGCAGCAGCTCCGGAGGGAGACCGGGGTCCCGGAACAGGAAGTTGCGCCATCCGTGCACGAGTTTGCTCCTGGTCGCGAACACCTGATCAGCCGGGGCGCCGCCGGGCAGCGCGCCGACCAGAGTGACAGCTTCCGTCAGCCAGTGCTCGTACGCCGCGCCGATGGCGGTCAGATCCCAGGCGCGGGCCACCAGCTCGCGCGGATCGCCCTCCAGCGCCGCGTCGAACCTGTCGGCGCGCACGCCCTCGCCCTCCAGCAGGTTGTCCAGCTCGATCGACGAACGCGGGCCGATCCACGTCGTCTCCGACAGCGCGGCGTAGCCCAGGAAGGTGAGGTCGGCGCGGAGCCGTTCCCTGCGCGGGCGGTCCTTGACCGGCCCGAAGACGATCAGGTGCCACCGGCCACGCCAGCTCAAAGTTCCGGCTCGGTAAATTCTCAAGGCGGCCTCGTCCAGACGTCTGACGCACTTCGGCGTAAGTCCGTAACCGGCGCCTTGGGGCAGCCTGACGGGCTGCAACCAGCCCTGCCGCACCATGCGGGAAACGGCCGTCCGTACGGCCGGGGCGGCGATTTCGAGGGGCTTCATGAGCCGTACGAGAGCGGCCACGGACGCCTGTCCACCGCGCGAGCGCAGGTGGTCTCCATAGAGGTCGAACAGAGCGGCGCGAGCATGCACGAAGTCCAGTTTGGCCGCCTTCGCCAGCATGGACAACGCATTCTGGGAGGAGATCGTTACCCATGAGCGCTCTCGATGCGGGAGAATAGGACATCACAGATGACGTGAATGCGTCGGCCATCCTCAGGGGCGGCCGGAAACCGCGGGCCGCGGGAGCCCAAGGCAGGAAGGGATGCACGCATGGCGGCGATGAAGCCGCGGACCGGCGATGGTCCGCTGGAGGTCACCAAGGAAGGGCGCGGCATTGTCATGCGGGTCCCCCTGGAGGGTGGCGGCCGGCTCGTCGTGGAGATTTCCGCCGACGAGGCAAAGGCGCTCGGCGAAGCGTTGAAGAACGTCGTCGGCTGAGAGCTCCCTAGATACAGGTCGTTCCACGGCCCTGGCGTGCGTCCGCGCCAGGGCCGCTGACGTTTGAGGGGGATTTCCGTGCCCATTGAGACCACGACGTCGGTGGTGGCCGACGTCCCAGCCGACGTCGAGCTGCTCGCCGTGCCCTATGACGCGGAGCTCGCTCCCGCCGTCGAGCTGGATCTGCACGTGCCGACTGCCGCCCTGCTGGCGCACTACGACGCCAAGGGAGAGGCGGGTGAGGTGGTCGAGGTCCCGGTGGCGCGGGCCGACGGGGTCGGCCGGGTGCTCCTGTACGGGGTCGGTGACGGCTCGCCGCGCGCGCTGCGCAAGGCCGCGGCCGCGCTCACCCGCAAGGCCAAGGGCAGGCAGGCGCTGGTCGTGGTGACGCCGGCGGGCGACGTGACGGCCTTCACCGAGGCCGCGTTGCTGGCGGCGTACACCTTCAAGATCGGTGAGCCGGGCAAGCCGTCCGTGCGGGCGCTGACGTTCGTCGGCGCCGACGAGGACGCGGTGCGGCGCGGCCAGACCGTCGCCCAGGCGGTGGCGCTGGCCCGCGACCTGACCAACACCCCCGCGTCGGTCAAGAACCCGCTCTGGCTGGCCGAGCGCGCGGCCGAGCAGGACGTGCCGGTACGCGTCTGGGACGAGGAGCAGCTGCAGGCGGACGGCTTCGGCGGCATCCTGGCCGTCGGCCGGGGCTCGGCCAACCCGCCCCGCCTCATCCAGCTCTCCTACACCCCGCCCGAGCCCAGCGACCGGCATGTCGTGCTGGTGGGCAAGGGCATCACGTTCGACTCGGGCGGCCTGTCGCTCAAGCCGAACGAGAACATGAAGACCCAGAAGACCGACATGGCGGGCGGCGCCGTGGTGATCGCCGTCATCTCCGCGCTCGCCCGGCTGGGCGCGCCCGTGCGGGTGACCGGCCTGATCGCGGCGGCCGAGAACATGCCTTCCGGTACGGCCCAGCGGCCCAGCGACGTCATCAAGCACTACGGCGGCCGCACGGTGGAGGTGCTCAACACCGACGCCGAGGGGCGGCTGGTGCTGGCCGACGCGCTCGCCTACGCCGACGCCGAGCTCGACCCGGATGAGGTGGTGGACATCGCCACGCTCACCGGGGCGATCACCGTCGCGCTCGGCCGCGGCTACGGCGCCGTCTACGCCACCGACGACGACCTCGCCCAGCGGCTGGTCGAGGCGGGGCAGGCCAGTGACGACCGGCTGTGGCGGATGCCGCTGATCGACGACTACGCGCCGGCGCTGGAGTCCTCGATCGCGGACCTGGCCAATGTCGAGAGCGGTTCCACCTATGGGGCCGGGTCGATCACGGCGGCGCTGTTCCTGAGGGAGTTCGCGGGCAAGCGGTCGTGGGCGCACCTGGACATCGCGGGCGTCGGACGCAGCACCGTGAACGAGGGCGTGCTGACCAAGGGCGCGACCGGGTTCGGGGTACGCGTGTTGCTGGAGTGGCTGACGCGCTAGGAGTACGTGCGCCGCGGGTTTGGCTGAGGCGCCAGGAGTACGCGCCGCAGATTTGGCGCTATGAGGCGA
Source organism: Nonomuraea sp. NPDC049158 (assembly GCF_040648335.1). Lineage (NCBI taxonomy): Bacteria > Bacillati > Actinomycetota > Actinomycetes > Streptosporangiales > Streptosporangiaceae > Nonomuraea > Nonomuraea sp. NPDC049158. Next base: position 48,593 of record NZ_JBEZDM010000033.1, on the reverse strand, counting down.
TCTTGACGGCGGCGAGCAGGCCGTCGCCCAGGGGCATCAGCAGCGAGCGCAGGCGGTCGTCGGACTGCACCAGCTTGCCCAGTTCGCGCAGCGCGACCGTGTCGGGGTCGCGCTGCGCCGGGTCGGCCACGCGGTTGTGCCACAGGACGTTGTCGAAGGCGACGATGCCGCCCACGCGCAGCAGCCTGACGGCCTCGGCCAGGTAGTCGGCGTACTCCTGCTTGGCCCCGTCGGCGAAGACCATGTCGTAGCCGCCGTCGGAGAGCCGGGGCAGCACGTCGAGGGCCCGGCCGGTGATCAGCCGCACCCGCCCGCCGGAGAACCCGGCTTCGGCGAACGCCTGCCTGGCCAGCCGCTGGTGCTCCGGCTCCACGTCGACGCTGGTCAGCGTGCCGTCGGGGCGCATGCCGCGCAGCATCCAGAGACCGGAGACGCCGCAGCCCGTGCCGATCTCGACGACTGACTTGGCGTTGACGGCCGTGGCGAGGAAGCAGAGCGCCGCCCCGCCCCCGGGAAGGATGGGCGTGGCGCCCATTTCCAGGCCGCGCAGGCGCGCCGCGTGCAGAATCTCATCCTCATGATGGAACTGCTCCGCATAGGCCAGAGTGGCCTCTACCGGACTGGTCATCGGCCTCCTCCCCCCACTTTCGTGCGATTGGTCACCGATCGCAGCCTAGGGGAGACACGCCGGGACGGGAACTCAAGACGACCGTGAGGCGTTGCAGGTTTAAACGGGCTTTGCCGGTCCGGAAGGCAGGCAGTACGCACGAAGGGACGAAACCAGGCACTATGGCGGTAGCGGTGGTCCCAATGAGAGGAGTTCTGGTGGACGAAAGTGACCACCAGGCCGATACTCCCGTGTCTGACTGGACGCCTCCCACCTGGGAGGAAGTGGTGCGGACTCATTCCGCACGTGTATACCGGCTGGCGTATCGCCTGACCGGCAATGTCCACGATGCCGAAGATCTCACCCAAGAGGTCTTCGTGCGGGTCTTCAGGTCCCTGTCGAGTTACACCCCCGGAACGTTCGAGGGCTGGCTGCACCGGATCACGACGAACCTGTTCCTCGACATGGCGCGGCGCAAGCAGCGCATCCGGTTCGAGGGGCTCGCCGACGACGCGGCCGAACGGCTGCGCGGGCGCGAGCCGTCACCGGCGCAGGCGTTCGACGACGCTCACCTTGAGCCGGACATTCAGGCCGCGCTCGACGCGCTCGCACCGGAGTTCCGGGCCGCGATCGTGCTGTGTGACATCGAAGGCCTGTCGTACGAGGAGATCGCGGCCACGCTCGGCGTCAAGCTGGGTACGGTCCGAAGCCGTATTCACCGTGGCCGGGCGCAGTTGCGGGAGGCGCTCGATCACCGGGCCCCCCGTAATTCCCAACTCCCCCCGCCATCATTCCCGTCGGGGACCCGTGGGGAGGAAGTCTGATATGTCGCATCTTGGAGAACGCGTTTCCGCGCTCGTGGACGGTGAGTTGAATCACACCGAACGCGACCGCGCTCTAGCCCATCTGACCTTCTGTGGCGACTGCAGGCGGGAGGTCGAGTCGATGCGGGCGCTGAAGTCGCGCCTGCGCTCGCTCGACGGCCCGGTGATGCCGGCCGATCTCACCATGTCGTTGCTGCGGATGTCCGAGCCCGGTGGCCCGTTGCCCCCCAGGGAGCGGCCTTTCCCTACCCGGACGTTCGGCGGAGTGCCCATCCCTGGGCCGCACAGCATCGCTCCGCTGGACAACCGCCCGCGCAGGGACGCGAGTGGTGGCGGTTCGGGCCCTGGCCGCGGGGGTAGGCGGCGCGGCGCGTACGTGGCGGTCGGCGTGGTCTCCGCGGCCGTCGCGCTCGGCACCTTCTTCGCCGTCTCAGGGGTCGGCCAGGGCGCCCAGGCGCCACCGGTCGAGCTGTTCGAGCAGGCGCGGCACACGCCCACCTCATCGCCCACCACTACTCTGCCCACCGCCACGCCCTGATCTCACGCCCACTCTCAGGAATGCCTGGGATACTCGAGTGGCGTAGTCGACGGCGTCAGGGGCATACGATTTGAGTTCGGGAATCTGTCAGGTGTCCACATATGTTGGCTCATTGCCTGACAATTGCTTTACGACTCTCGTATGCCGTTCACGCCAGGATTGCGGTGTCCGAGGCAAGGAGTGGTGAGATCTAGATGACCGACGAGACGCGCCCACCAGAAGGACGCATGCCGTCGGACTTCCCTGAGTCACAGGGGCGGCCGGAGTTCTTGCCGGCCGACGACCAGGCCGAACAGTCTGGATGGCGGTCCGAGACGGCCTCCTTCGAGAGCGGCCGGTGGGGTGACCCCTCAGGCCGCCCTGGAGACACCGCGTCCTATGGCAGCCCCTCCTACCCGCCTCCGGCCTCGTACGCGGCTTCGGGCCAGGCCCCGACTGAGGAGCCAACGCCGCCCAACAGCACCCGCACTTACGAGAGCCCGTTCTTCGGCAACTCGGCGGGGCCGCCGCCGTTCGGTGGCGGCGACAAGCGCCCGCCCCCGCCGCCCAACGCGCTCGGCATGGGCGCGGGCTGGGCGCCACCGCCCGGCGGCCTGACGTCGGCACCCGCTCCCAGGCGCGGTCCCGGCACGGGCGTCCTGATCGTCCTGGCGGTCGTCATCGCCCTGGTCGCCTCGGGGCTGGGCAGCGTCGGCACCTATCTGCTGACCAGGTCGAGCAGTGGCGGCACCGACCCTTCCTACAGCCTCGGCCCCATCCCGAGCGGCGCCACGAACCGGGCCCCCGACTCCGTCGCCGGAGTGGCCGCCCGCGCCCGCTCCAGCGTGGTCTCGCTGGAAGTCAACGCCAACAGCGCCGAGGGCGTGTCGGGCTCCGGCTTCCTGATCAAGGACGGCTACGTGGTCACCAACAACCACGTGGTCGCCCCGGCCGCCAAGGGCGGCGACATCCAGATCATGTTCAACAACCGCAAGACCACGAAGGGCCGCATCGTCGGCCGTGACCCGGGCTCCGACCTGGCCGTGGTCAAGCCGGAGGAGACGTTCGGCACGCCCGAGATCACCCTCGGCAACTCCGAGGACGTGGTCGTGGGCGACCCGGTCATCGCGATCGGCTCCCCGCTCGGCCTCACCGGCACGGTGACGACCGGCATCGTCAGCTCCCTGAACCGCCCGGTCATCGCGGGCGACGAGAGCGGCACCAGCACCGAGGAGCCGGCCTACATCAGCGCGATCCAGACCGACGCCGCGATCAACCCCGGCAACTCGGGCGGCCCGCTGGTCAACGGCAAGGGCGAGGTCGTGGGCGTCAACTCCGCGATCGCCACCTTGAGCCGCTCCATGAGCAGCCAGGGCGGCAGCATCGGCCTCGGCTTCGCCATCCCGGTCAACCAGGCGCGTCGCGTCGCCGAGGAGATCATCACCACCGGCAAGGCCAAGCGGCCGAAGATCGGCATCGTCCTCGACAAGGACTACAAGGGGCAGGGCGTACGCATCGCCTCGGGTCCGACGGAGGGCCGGCAGCCGGTCGACGCGGGCGGCCCCGCCGCCAAGGCGGGCCTCAAGGCGGGCGACGTGATCATGGAGATCGACGGGCTGATGCTGCAGGACGGCAACGAGCTGATCGCCCTGATCCGCAGCAAGTCTCCGGGATCCAAGATCACCATCAAATACCAGCGCGCCGGCCAAGACCGCACCGCCACCCTCACTGTTACCGCGGATGACAACCCGACTCCGACGCCGTCCTGATCGTCGTTATTCCTCGCCAACCGCCGTGTGGGGTGGGCCTCCGTCCAAGGGGGACGCTCCTCGGGCGGAGGTGACCGGCTGCCGTGAGGAGACGGTCGGCCGCCTTCACCGGAGGTGGCCGGCCGCCGTGACGAGACGGTGAGACCGCCCGCGTGGACTTGCTGAACCGAGACGGGGGCTGGCGACCTGGCTGGGGTGGTTTGGCCTTAGTCTTGAGGGGTCGGGTTGTCCCCGGTTTGGTTGGACTGCGGTAGGAGCAAACGGTGTTCGGACTCGGGTGGATGGAGATCTGCGCGCTGGTCGTCATCGCGCTGCTCGTCTTCGGTCCCGACAAGCTGCCTCAGGCGGCTTCACAGGCCGGTAAGACGCTGCGCAACCTGCGCCGGATGGCCAACAGCGCACGCGACGACCTGCGGGCGGGCCTGGGCCCGGAGTTCTCCAACTTCGACCCCAGCGACCTCAACCCCAAAAACTTCGTCCGCAAGCACCTGCTTGAGGACGAGGACGACTGGACCAACAAGCCCCAGCAGCTCGACTCCGTCACCACTTCTTACGATCCTGAGCCGGTCGACGAGCTGGGCTATGGCGAGTTGCCTCCCTACGACGCGGAAGCCACCTGAGGGTCCGGGCCAACGAGTCCCGCACCGCCTTCTCACCGTCGGCGACCACCAGACGCATTCGACGTCCTCTTAAGAACTCCGCACGAGTTGACCGGCGTCCATGCGCCGCCGGGCGACCGCGAGGAGGGCGGCCAGTACGGCGACCGGGACGCGGTTCATCGCTAGCGGTTCCTTCCTTCTGGCGTCGGAGCATTGTCGCGGGAGTGGGTACGGGGTCGGGGCGACCGCAAGTGGCCGGGAATCCTCACCTGATCCCGGCCGTTGTCAGGAGTGCGGGGCCGATCGGGTCCCGCCCGGACGAGACGCGCCGTACCCGGCCTGCTAAGACGACGCTCCTTTGAAGAAAGGGGCCGTCATGGCTTGGCTCATGATCATTGTCGCCGGTCTGTTCGAGGTCGCCATGGCCTACTCGCTCAAGCACAGCAATGGCTTCTCCGTACTGCTGCCGAGCATCGGCTTCGCCGTCTTCGCCGTGCTCAGCTTCGGTCTGCTGGCGTTGGCGCTCAAGAATCTCGAGGTCGGTACGGCCTACGCGGTCTGGACAGGCATCGGTGCCGTCGGCACGGCCGCTCTCGGCATGATCGTGCTGGGAGAAAGCGTGTCCCTCATCAAGATCGCCTCGATCGCCCTGATCCTCCTCGGCGTCGTCGGCCTCAACCTGGCGGGCGGCAGCCACTGAGCCGGGGAGTCCACGCGGGCGGTCTCACCGTCTCGTCACGGCGGTCGGCCACCTCCACCGGAGGAGCGTCTCCCTGGACAGAGGCCGACCCCGTGCGGCGGGTGGGGCCCACCGTGCCTGCCGTAAAGCTGTAAAAGGCTGTAAAAAGCGCGGACGTTAGCCATTCAGTGCGGCGGAGAGGGTTACCACCGCGCTGACGATGAGGGCCGCCAGCACCACCTTGCGGAAGCGATCCGCATCGATGCGGCGGAAGACCGCGTTGCCCGCGAACCACCCCAGCTGCACGATCGGCAGGCCCACCACCCCGATCCAGATCGACTGGGTGTTCACCTCGCCGGCCACGGCGAATCCGACCAGACTGAGCACGCTGGTGCCGGCGAACACCACCGAGAGGGTGGCGCGGAACTTCGTGGGGTCATAGCCCATGCCCTGGAAGGCGGCGACCATCGGCGGCCCATTGGTGCCGGTCGAGGTGGAGAGCGCGCCGGAGATGAAGCCGACCCCCACCAGTACGGGAACATTCCCGGGCACCTTCACCCGCCGCCACACCATCACTGTGCAGCCCAGGACGCCGACCCCGATGAGCGCCGTGAGCACCCGCTCAGACGTCACCCCGTACACCCAGAGGCCGAGCGGCATGCCGAGCACAATGCCGGCCATGGCGATCATGGCCACCTTCCACTCGGCGTGGTGACGCTGACGTACTGCGATCGTGACGGTCATGGCCAGGGCGGACATCGTCGTGGCGACCACTGCGGTATGAGGGTCGACCGTGAGGGCCAGGAGGGGAGTGGCGACGAGGGCGTACCCGAATCCGGTCACCGCGTGCACTGTTGAAGCGATCAGGATAATCACGGCGGCAGCTAGCAGCGTGGACACCTGCCACACTTTGCCATGATCTACTGAAATGAACCAGTATTCTCGGAAAATTTGCCTCTGGCGGTGAGGGTTGAGGTATATGGAGACTGTCCGGGATGGGCTAGTTACGCGTTGGTAAATGGTTGGCTCTCGTACTTCGTCACTTTTCCAGAGGAGCGAATGAAATGGGTGGTCAGGAGTCTGCGAGCTACATTGTCAGCCCGGCACTCGATGGTGGCCAGGCTGTCATCTTCGTTCCCGGTCTGGGCGGCCGGACGAAGTTCGTGGAGTGGTGGAACGAGCCGGGCCGGGAACCTGTCATCCGCCGGGCCAACTGGAGCGAGCCGATGAAGGTGCCCTCCGTTGACGAGCGCGGCGCGGCGCTGGCGGCCCTCGTCGCGGACTCCGGCGCCACGGATGTCGTGCTCGTGGGCCACAGCATGGGTGGTCTGGTCTGCCTGGAGGCGGCCAAGCACCTGGAGCGACAGCTTCGCGGGATCGTCATCATGTGTCAGTACCCGCCGCATCGCACGCCGCTCTCGCCTCTGGCGGAGCTGCCGGACCGGGCATTGGCCGAGGAGCTGGAGGCGCCGTCACACATCATGGACACAGCGGCTCTCCCCGAGTACGCACGCCTTTGGCGCTCTGAATACCAGCTGCTCAATCGCTATCTGGAGACAGATCCGCACCCGATGCTCAACGCGCCGATAATCGCGGTCGGTGCCAAGGATGATGCGAGCTCCTGGAACACCGAGTGCCTCAATGACTGGAGCCAGTACACAAGGGAATGGCTGTCGGTCCACATGATCGACGGCGGTCACCAGATCGTCGAGCAATTGCCTCCCGAGACTCTTCACGAATGGGTGAGGAAGGTTCGTGGCTGAACGCGTTATTCGGTCAGTCGGTGCAGCTCGGCGGCCAGCTCGGCCACCGTCGGGTGGTCGAAGATCACCGCGATGCCGACGTCCACGCTGAAAGCCCTGCGGATCTCCTCGACCAGACCCACGGCGGCGAAGGAGTCGCCGCCCAGCTCGAAGAAGTCCTCGTCGGGGCGGACCGACTCCACCCCGAATTCGGCGCACCACATCTCCATCAGCCGAGCCTCGAGCGACGCGTCGTCAGATGGCGCTCCATCCGGGAGCCGCTCAGGTGAACCGGGCGCCTCGGCGTCTTTAGGCAGGTCCTCGAGAGGGTTCTTCAGGACCGCGTCTTCCCCCGACATGGTGATCGCCACTTGCCGGTGACCGGGCCGGCCCAGGAGGCGCAGCAACATGCTGACCCCGGTCGCGGGCGCGATCCCGTCGTCGGTGCCTCGCTCTTCGCCAGAGGTCTCGGGGGCGACCATGGATTCGTCGACGCGGCGCATGGTGAAGCCCCTGACCTCGACGGCGACGTCACCGCCGGCGGTCAGCACGTCGATGTCCGCCACGATCGTGTCCGAGCCGCTCGGGCGGCGACGGATGTGGCTGTACGCGAGGCCCGGTATCGACCGGTGCACCACGATCGACTGGTAGGCGAAGGGTGCGTGCGGAGGCTCATGATCAGGGTCCCGCGCCAGTGACACCGCCGCGTCCAGGAGGGTCGGATGCAGCGCGTGCTCGTCGAGCTCATGGTCGAACGCCTCGGGAAAGGTGAGTACGGCGAGCTTCGTGCTGACGTCCTCCCCGGAGGTCCAGATCTCCTCTCCCGGCCATCGTGGACCGATGGTGAACAGCCGGTTGTCAGCGTCGTTCACGGGTACCCGCCGCTCGGGCAGCGACGCGCGCAGCCCGTCCAGGTCCACCGTGTCCGCCCCGGCGTCCACCAGCAGGATCTCACCCGTCGTGTGGACGCGGTAGCCGTCAGGGGAGCCGGGGGAGAGCGGCGCGGTGCGAACGGTGAAGCGCCAGAGGTCCTCGTGCGGTTCGAAGCCGACCTCGAGCGACACAGGCTCCGGGGTGGTGATCGGCTTCCGGAAGACCATGTGGCGCAGCTGCGCGGGCCGCCCGTTCGGGCGATCGATCGCCTCGCGGAAGGCCCGCAGGACGAAGTCGACCTGGGCCGTGCCCGGCAGTACCGGTACGCCGTCCATACGGTGTTCGTCCAGGATCGGATAGTTCTCGGCCGACAGCGGGGTCGACCACCAACGCACATCCGACAGCGCGTCTTGCGGTGGCCGCCCTTGACGGGCGGCCATGCCGACCTCGGCCCAGGACGGCCAGTTGATGGCGATCGAGGCGCAGCCCGCCAAGGGCTGCCGGCGCACCACCGCGTCGAGGAAGGCGTTCGCCGCGGCGTAGTCAGCACTGCCCACCAAGCCCCTGAGCGCCGCGCGGCTGGAGAAGGCCACGAAGAAGTCCAGATCCGCCCGGCCCCGCAGCACCTCGACCAGCGCCAACGTGCCGTGGACCTTCGGTGCGAGCGTTTGCGACATCTGTTCCCGCGTCCGGAACTGGAGCATGCCCCCTCCCGCCACGCCGGCGAGGTGGAACACCCCGTTGATGCCCCCGAAGGAGTCCGACGCCTGGTCGATCACGCGCCGCAGCGCGGCCACGTCGGTCACGTCGCATGCCTCGACGCGGCACTCGGCGCCGAGAGCCCGGATTTCGGCGAGGTCGGCGTCGTGCCCGCCTGTCGTATGGCGGCCCAGCAGCAGCAACCGTGGTTGCCGGCCGGTGTCCGCCAGGCCACGCGCCACGGCCAGACCGAGGCCGCCGAGCCCGCCGGTGATGACGTAGACACCCCTGTGACGCAGGTCGACAGGGCCCGCACCGTCGGGGACGAGCTCCCGCTCGCCGGGGACCCAACGCCGATCCCCCCGCAGGGCGACGATCTCGGATCGCTTCCGGCCGCGCAGCTCCGCGACCAGCCGATCGTCGGTCACGTCGCCCTGGACGTCGACGAGCTTGCACATGGCGCGCGGGTTCTCGAGCATGTAGCTCCGCAAAAGCCCGAGCAGCATGGCCCGCACCGGGTGCACGGCCTCGCCGCCCGTCACGTCCGCGGACAGCTCGGTGACGACCAGGACATCGCGGGCGCGCTTGTCGGGCGCCCGTCGCGCCGCTTCCTGCAGCAGCTCGACGATTCGCCGGAAACCGGCGTCGAGCTGGTCGTCGATGTCGCTCAGGTCAGGTTCGGCCAGGCCGCCGAGCTGCGTCGCGTCGATGATGAGCTCCGGATATCGCCGCTCGTCTCTCAGCTCGTCCAGTAGCCGGACGACGTCCGCCGGGTGCCGGGGACGGATCACGAACTCCGAGCTCCTAGCTCCCGAATAGGAGGAACCGTGCCGCACCAGCAACGCGTCGTCCCACCCGGCCCTGCCGAGCAGCGCGACCAGCTCGCCGGCCCGTCGCGCATCGTCGGGCAGGAACACCAGGGGGCGTGACTGGTCCCAGACATCGGTGTCGCGGTGCTCGGCCTCCACCCACGTGGGCAGACGGAACACGGCGCGGCCCGCTGGTTCCCGCGCCTCGTGGGGGGTGCTCGAAGACGCCCGCTCGATCCAGTACCGCTCGCGCTGGTACGGGTAGCCCGGCAGAGGTACGCGTTCACCGCTCGCCGCCAGCGCCGCCCAGTTCACCTCAGCGCCAAGGGCCCACAACCGGCCCAGCGCGTGAAGGAACGAGCTGCGCTCGGTGGCGCCCTTCGACGGCCCGCTCGGCAGCGTCGGCACCGACAGGTGCCGCTTGGCGCGTACCTGAGGATGCGCGCGTGCCAGGGTGGTGAGCGTCCGCCCGGGGCCCACCTCCACCAGCACGCGGTCACCGTCGGACAACACGGCCTCGAGCGCCTGCTTGACCAGGACGGGTTGGGTGAGCTGCCAGAAGTCCACGCTGCTCACCTGTGCCGCATCCACGAGGCCGCCTGTAGACGCGGAGTAGACCTTCCACCGAGGACGACGTAACTCGATGCCGTCGAAGGCCAGCCGGAACTGCTCGGCGGCACCTTGGGTCATCGCTCGGGCTCGGGCGCTCACCAGCCGTACCGCTTCCGGGAGGGTGAACACCTCGGCGAGCGTGGCGGCCGCGAACTCCCCGATGCCGTGGCCGAGCAGCGCGTCGGGCTCGATGCCCAGCGCCAGCCACAGCCGTCCCAGCGCGTACTCGACGCTGAAGAGCGACGGCTCTTCCGGCGCCCGCTCCCAGATCTGTCGCTGGGGCAGGCCGCAGGCATCGAAGAGCGCGAAGCACTCGTCGAGCGCCTGGCTGAACGCTGGTTCGGTGCGATAGAGCTCCGCCGCCATGTGGGCGTGCCGCGCCCCTTCTCCCGGGAACAGGAACACGGTGCTTCGCTCCGCCGGTTCCTCCGGGGTAACGATCCGCCTCCCCCGGTCACGCACGGCAGCGGCCGCGTCGGACATGCTCTCGACCACCACAGCGCCCCGGATCGGGTGCGGCGTCCGCCCCTCCTGAAGAGTGAACGAGACGCTGGAGAGCGAGTCCGCGCTCTCCTTGAAGGAGCGGGCAAGCTGCTCCGGGTACGCCTCGGCCGCAGACGGCGTCCGTGCTGACCACACGATCAGCTGTGTGGGTTCCGGAGCCGGATCGACCGCGCGGGTCGGCGGCTCTTCGAGGATCGCGTGCGCGTTCGTGCCACCGATTCCGAAGGAGCTGACCCCGGCCAGGCGTCGGTGACCGGCCGATCGAGGCCAGGGCCGCAGCGTGTCGTTGACGAAGAACGGTGAGTCCGCGAGCTCGAGGAACGGGTTCACCTCCGTGAAGTTGACGCTCGCGGGAATCTGTTCGTGGCTCAGCGACAGCGCTGCCTTGATCAGCGAGGTGATCCCTGACGCGTGACCCAGGTGGCCCACATTTCCCTTGATCGATCCGATGGGACACTGTGCGGGCGCGAGTCCGGACGTTGCCCGAGCGCTGAACGCCTTCTTCAGCGCCGCTATCTCGATGGCGTCTCCCAGGCGAGTCGCGGTGGCGTGTGCCTCCACGTACCCGATGTCCTCGGGACCCACGCCGGCGGCCTCCATGGCCCTCAGCACGACCTCCGCCTGCTGATCGGCGCTGGGCGCGGTGAAGCCGACCTTGTTCGCGCCGTCGTTGTTGACGGCCACGGCCCGGATCACCGCGGAGATCCGATCGCCGTCGGCCATGGCGTCGGCGAGCCGCTTGAGCACCACGACGCCCACGCCGCTGCCGAAGATCGTGCCGCTGGCCGCCGCGTCGAAGGGGCGGCAGTGGCCGTCCCGGCTCAGCGGGCCGTCCTGGGCCCACCAGTACCCGTGGCCGACGGGGAACTCGACGTCGGCGCCGCCGGCCAGCGCGACGTCGCACTCGTGGAGCCGGAGGGCGTTCACGGCGAGGTGTACGGCCACGAGCGAGCTCGAACACGCGGTCTGCACGGTCATGCTGGGGCCGTGCAGGTTCAGCTTGTACGAGACCAGCGTGGACGCGCTGTCGGGGTTGTTCCACATGCCGGCCGCCATGCCGGTGGCGCTCCGGAGCGCCTCAAGGTTCCCGGCGACGCGGCCGATCCCATAGCGGTTCGCGGCGACCGACGAGAACACGCCCGCGCTACCGAGTCTCAAGGCGTCATAGCCGGCGTTCTCGACAGCGGCGTGCGAGGTCTCCAGGTACAGCCGTAGCTGCGGGTCGCACACCTCGGCCTCACGCCGGTTCAGGCCGAAGAACCCGGCGTCGAACAGGTCGATGCCCTCAGGCTCCGCCACTGCCCGCACGTAAGCCTGGTCGTCCAGCGCCTCACGCGACACGCCGCTCGACCGGAGCTCGTCCTCGGCCGGGAAGCGCACCGCCTCCTCCCCGGCCACGAGGTTGCGCCAGAGCTGTTGGGTGTCCACCGCTCCCGGGAAACGACCGGCCATCCCGATGATCGCGATCGGCTCAACGAGGTTGCCCATATCGTCTGCCCTCCGATTCGCTTGCTGCCGCTCCGTCCAAGGAGCGAGTCAGGACAAGTCGTCCAGGTTCTCCCGCAGGTAAGTGGCAAAGGCATTCAGGGTGGGATACCGGAAGACCAGTAGGGGAGAGATCTCCGTGCCGAGCTGGACGGAGACCTCCGACACGAAACGCATGAGGGACATCGAGGTGAAGCCGGCCTCGAAGAAGCCGCCGTCAGGGTCGATCCGGCCGTCGCTCCGGCCTTGGCCGAGAGCGGACCGCGCGCTCTCGTGGAGCACCTCCCACAGCGCCGCCGCCCGGTCCTCACCCTGCGCGGCGTCCATGACCGCCGGCTGGGCCGGCTTCCCCTCGTGGTCCTCCGGCGATGAGTCACGCACCTCAATGCTCGATGGCACGACCGCGGGGTCCAGATGGTCGTGGAGCACCGCGCGAAGCTCGTCGCTGTCGAGCGCCGTCGTGGAGCTCCGTACGACGGTCAGGCGTACGGATCCGACTCCGCTGCTGTCTTCGACGAACGTCGCCACCGAGTCGGCGACACCGGCTACCAGGGCGGCCGCGCCCTCGATCTCGTCCAGCTCCACACGCGTGCCGTTGACCTGGACCTGCCGGTCCGCCCGCCGTACGAAGCACAGCGAGCCGTCCGGTAGTTGGCGGACGATGTCGCCGGTGTCGTACCAGCGTCGGCCGTCAGGGCCGGGGGTCAGCAGCGGGGTTCCGTCCGTGTAGCCGAGTGCGCAGGCGGCGGCCTCCACGTGCAGCCGACCCTCCGGACTTTCACCGTCGGGCGCGTCGACAGGAACGATCTTGAAAACGGCATGGCCGAGCACGCGTCCGATGGGGACCGGGTCCTCGCTCGCGACCCCCTGACCGGGCGGCACCTGGTGCACGCACACGACCTGCGGGGTCTCCGACGCGCCGTAGCAGTTGGCGATGGTGGCATTCGGGGCGAACCGTGCCGTCGACCGCAGCGCCGCGGCCGTGAGCCGGGCCCCCACCGAGCAGACCAGCCGCAGACTGTCGACGCGAAGCCCCGACGAGCCCGCCATCAGCTGGAGGAGGACCGGCGAGCCTTGGAGCACGGTGATGGAATGCTTCGCGAGCCAGGCCGCCATCAGCCGGGGATCCGCGGCCGTGCGACTGTCGGGAATGAACAACGTCGCACCGGTGAGCCAGGGCGCGATCAGCTCCCGCAAGCTCGGGTCGTGGCCGGGCCTGCTGAGGAAGGCGACCCGATCGGATTCGTCCATGGGCAGTTCCTTGAAGAACGCCACACTGGCCGCCTCGAAGGCCGCTCGTCCGACGACGATTCCCTTGGGCCTGCCCGTCGTGCCGGACGTGAAGAGGATATGACTGACTCCTCCCACGTCCTCCCCACCGAAGCGCCAGGACGGCACACCGTTGTTCCCGACGGTGTCCAGACCGGCCAGCGTGGAGGACGGTCCGAAGGTCGCCACGGCGCCAGTGGCCATCAATGCTCCGCGCACCCGCTCAGCACCCCAGTCTCCCAGGATCGCCGGAACGGCGCCCGCGCTCCAGAGCCCCACGATCCGCGCGACGAACTCCGGGCTCCGGTCCGCCGGCACGCCCACCACGCGGCGCTCCAGGTGGTGGCCCCGTACGGCGCCGCCGACGTCCTCGCTGAGTGCGGCGACGTCGCCGAAGGTGATCTCACGATCCTCGTGGACCAGGGCGACCCTGCTCAGGTCACGAGACACCTGTCCGAGAAATCCCGGCGGGGCAATGGTGATAGTGGTGTCATGGACGGGGCCAGTCGGCTCGTCCCCTCGGCTCACGCTAACCTCCCTCGCGGGCATGACGTCCAGCCCGTCGTTCGATGTCGCGTCACAGCAGCTCATCCCACGCCGAGTGAAAGTACCTGGGGTGAGCGCCGCGTAGCTTGTGCCAGTGCTGCTTTCGGTTCTCCGCCGCCGTGGTGCCGATCTGGCCGGTGGGACCACCTCCGGCCGCCGCCCACGCCAGGTGCATCAGCGGGAGCACCGCCGAACCACGCCGGGCCTTGCCCAGCTCCGCCCCGGCGCCGGTGACGACTCTCGACAGCCCCACCGAATAGGCGTACTTGATGGGTTCGTAGATCGCCGCGTTGAAGTACACGAACGGGTCCGGCGCCTCATCATCGAGACGCCCGAAATCCGTCACGTACAGCCGGTCATGCCAGCGGCACATGACCCCGGTCCCGACGAGACGACCCCGCACGCGGCACAGCAGGGCCATCGACGAGGCGTCTCCCAGCGCGGACGAGTACGCCGAGAGGCGTCGCGTGACCGTGTCCACGCTGTACGCCATCCCGTACTTGGCCCGCACGTTCACGATCATCGGCGCGATGGTGGTGATGGCCTCACGGAGAGGTACGGTCTCGGTCGCGCAGTCCTTGGCGAAGAGCCCCACCTCCCTGCGGGCGCTGGTGCGTGTGTTCCGTGGCAGCGTCGCCAGATAATCCTCGAAGTCCCCGCCGGGGAGCTCCATTTCGGTCTGTGCGACGCTCGCCAATCGGTGCTGATCTCCGTCGCCGACGAGCGGAGCGAGGTCTCTCCACGCGGCGGCGTCGAGGAACAAGAAGAAGGTGTACGGGAGCCCGCGCTCGACCGCGACGGCGCGGGCGGCATCCCGAAGTGCGTGCAGGACCACTGTCCTGGTCGAAGTCGGCAGAGTGCGGTCCACGATGAGCCGCGTACTGAATCCCGCGCAGGACCCGGCCAGCAATCCCAGCCGGCCATCGAGCGAATCCGCGGTGTGCAGCAGGTCCTGGAAGTGGAGCTCCGGCCAGTACAGGTAGTCACCACGACTGGGGAGCGAGTCATAGAGGGGAAGGGCCCCGAGGATGCGAGGGTGCCCAGATTGTCGGGCGATCAGGTAGGTGACAGGTCCGTCACCGGATTGCTCGAGAGCCGTCAGCCACGCACGACTCTGGAACATGTCTCGCGGGTCAGCGACGTCATTCCACACACACCCGGCAACGTCGTCCAACGAGGGGACGCGCTCGACCGTCACGAGCCCGGCCGCCTCTGGCGACATTTCCGGAATTTCCTGATGCTTCATCGAAACCCGGCAGTCATGCGCTCACCTGGCCCCGTGATGGAGCCATTCGCGCAAGTCTGGCTCCGCGAACTCGGCTATCCGACGGTCGTAGTGTGCTCGATCCTCATCGGTGAGGAACTGCTGCCATTGGCCCGACTTACCACTGCGGAAAAAGCGTTTGTGATCACGGATGTAGCCCAGCTGCTCATCGGGTGCGAGCTCATCCGCGCGATTGCGCATCTGCTGGAACGTGGCGGCCTCGACCAGCTCCGGCCACTTGCTCTCGTCGATCTCGATGTCGAGCCGTTCGGCGAGCCGTCGCATCTGGCCGGCGAGGTCGGCGGAAAGGTCGGCATAGTGCAGCAGAATGACGTTCGGCTCCGCGCGGCGAACCCATGCGCGACTCTGTGTCCAGATCAGCGCACGCAGCGAGTCGAGATTGTCGTACGGCGAGTCGTCGTTGTCGACCCAACGTAATAAGTACTCCCGTTCGTCGAGGAAGTCCCTCTCGTCATGATCGTCGAGCTGGACTTCAGCCGCCGCGTTGCCGGGGTGGGCGGCCTGGTGGATCAGCCGACGAATCACGTCACGCTTGAGATTCTTGCCGTGGCTACGCAGCGAGATGGCGACATCGCGCGGGTCTCGCCCCACCGTGATGTAGGTGACCTGCGGGTCGATCGGGATGCCGTCGAGCGGAATGTGGGTTTTGATGAAACGGCGGTGTTGCTGCGCGGCGAGGTTGTCCCAAACCTCCTGTTTCGGACGTACGAGCATGTCGATCCACGGTGAGAGGCTCGACAGTGGCGCGGGTAGCTGGGACGTCTGGAAAATCAGGAGCGCGCAGATCGTCTGGGTCCAGGTGGTGCCGCATTTCGCCGGCGAATTAATGACAATATCGCCGGGCCGGAATTCGAACGCGTCCCACCGGGAGCTGTCTTCCATCGGTGTGAGGTAACGGGCTGGATGCGTCGTCATCAACGTGAGTTTAATCACATGATGGGAGTTAAGGAAGGTATGTGATTGTCTGTGTTCGTTCAGTGATAAGAATGCGCAAATTGGTGATATTTCCGATCTGACTGGAGGGGAATTCCAGGCTGTAAGACATATGCCATTTATCTGGCGGCTTATCCACTGCGCAGGGAGTAAGCGGTCACATCCTTGGGCAGGTCGGCGACGCGTGACAGCGCGCCGGTGGTGATGTTCCAACCGAGCAGCCTGTTCCCGCTCTCGACCATCACCGTGTCCTGGCCGATCCAGCCGCGCACGGGGCAGCCGCCCTTCCCGCACCTCCTGCCAGAAGAATCACCCCAGGGCAGAAGCAGCGTCCTGACCACCCGTCCCGTGGCGATGTCGGCCACGACGACCACGTCGGCTTCCTTCGCCTGGTCGTGGTGGGCGAACGCGGACCTGGCGACGAGACCGTCGCGCTGCCATCCGTGGTTGCCCAGGTTGCCCACGGGCATGCCGCCGTTGCTGGTGATGTGCTGGAGGTTCAGCGCCACCTCTGACCCGCTCTCCTGGATGACCGTCCAGCCGCCTTGGTCGGGCGAGACGATCCTGAGGTCGCGGTAGCCGGCGACACCCGTGAACCCCTTGTACGGCTGCCGCCGCGCCTTCCCCGTGGCCAGGTCGAGCAGGTAGTCCGCCTTCTCCTGCTCGACGAGGAGCTGCTCGCCCCGCCAGAGCACCACCTCGTTGAACCCCGGCACCGGGTAACGCCTAGCCTGACCGATCACGAGGTCGACGACCACCACCTCGTCCTTCTGCGGGAAGGCGGCCATCGTCCCGTCGGGGGCGAGCGAGTTGGGCTTCAGCGGCGTCCCGCCGTTGCCGGCCGAGTCCACGGAGTCGCCCAGCTTCACATCGAGAGGGAGGCGCCCGCCGGATTTCATCATGTAGATCCGCCCGTCGCCGAACTCGGCCAGCGCCAGGACAGGTCCGGAAACCGCGGTCACGACGGGGATGCCGGCCCACCTCTCCGGCAGCGCGGTCGCCAGCGTGGGCAGCCCCGCCTCACCGCTGGGCGGCGGCGCCGTGTCCATGGCGGGAGTCGCCGGGACCGTGGGTGTGGGCGTGAGGCTGGGATACACGGTGACGCCGCGCTCGACCGGCTCAGGGGACACGACGATCCCCACCACGACGAGCACGGTGACCGTCGCGGCCGTCGCGGCCGCCGCGGCCACCGTCCACCGGCGGCGGCGGGTACGGCTCCGCGTGCCCTGCCGCCACAGCTCGCCCGCGCGGGACGGCCCCTCGGGCAGAGTCTCGGCCAGATCATTGAAGAGCTCCCGCAGCCCCTGGTCCGTCATATCAACACCTCTTCCAGCTCGGGAGCGACCTCGCGCAACCGCTTCAGGGCCGCGTGCGTCTGGCTCTTCACCGTCCCGGACGAGACCCGGAGGATCGCGGCGACCTCCCCGACGGGCAGGTCCTCGTAGAAGCGCAGCACCAGCACCGCCCGCTGCTTCACCGGCAGCCTGGCCAGCGCGCGGGCGAACACCACCTTCAGGTCCGAAGCTCCCGAGGGATCATGATCCGCCTGGTCGGGCGGCTCCCCGTAGGCGAATTCCCGCCGCCTCCGCCACGTGGACGCCACGTCCCTGTACAGGGTGGTACGCACGTAATTGACGGGGTCGGTATGCACGTTCGACCAGCGGCGCGCCAGTTTGATCAGGGCATCCTGAAGTACGTCCTCGGCCAGATGCCTGTCACCGCTGATGAGGATGGCGGCACGCAGCAGCCGCGGGTGCCAGGCGGCGACGAAGGCCTCGAACGCCTCGGAATCCGTCATATAGACAAGACGCCCGGCAGGGGGTGAACGGTTGGGGTCTCCGCGAAATCGCCGTTACGCCCGAGGGGGCCCGCTCTGAGGAGCGGGCCCCCTATGGACGTCGGAGTGGGCCTTATGGACGTCGGGCCGGATGCCAGCGGTTGGCGGAGTGTGCCCGTACGGTCGACGTCGGACCGGACGTCAGCGGTTGGGGGAAGGGCCCGTACGGTCGACGTCGGAGCGGACGTCAGCGGTTGGGGGACAGGCCCAGCTGGAGACCCTTCAGGCTGCTGGAGCGCTTGCTCAGCCCGGCGGCGATCGTGCGCAGCTCGGCAGCGGCCGGAGAGTCGGGGTCCGTCAGGACCAGCGGCTTGCCCTCGTCCCCGCCTTCGCGAAGGCGCAGGTCGATGGGAACCTGGCCCAGGAGGGGCACCCGGGTGCCCAGCGTCCGGGTCAGGGCGTCGGCCACCGTCTGGCCGCCACCCTCGCCGAAGACCGAGATGCGCTCGTCGCAGTGCGGGCACGGCAGCCAGGCCATGTTCTCGATGACGCCGGCGATCTGCTGGTGCGTCTGCGCGGCGATCGAGCCCGCCCGCTCGGCCACCTCGGCGGCGGCCATCTGCGGGGTGGTGACGACGAGCAACTCGGCCGACGGCAGCCGCTGCGCCACCGAGATGGCGATGTCGCCGGTGCCGGGCGGCAGGTCGAGCAGCAGGACGTCGAGGTCCCCCCAGTAGACGTCGGCGAGGAATTGGTGGAGCGCGCGGTCGAGCATCGGCCCGCGCCAGACCACCGCGCTGTTGCCCTCGGGCTTGAACATGCCCACCGAGATGACCTTGATGTCATGCGCCACCGGCGGCATGATCATGTCTTCGACCTTGGTGGGGCGTTCTGAGGCGCCGAGCATGCGCGGGACGCTGTGCCCGTAGATGTCGGCGTCGACGATGCCTACCTTGAGCCCGCCGGCGGCCATGGAGGCGGCCAGGTTGACGGTGACGGACGACTTGCCGACCCCGCCCTTGCCGCTGGCCACCGCGAAGACGCGGGTCAGCGAGCCCGGCTGGTTGAAGGGGATCTCCTTCTCGGGGCCCCGGTCGCCGCGCAACGTGGTCTGGAGCTTCTTGCGCTGCTCGGTGCTCATCACGTCGAGCTCGATCTCGACGCCCGTGACACCCTCGAGTTTGGTCACCGAAGTGGCGACGTCGCGGCGGATCGTGTCCTTCATCGGACATCCGGCCACGGTGAGGTAGACACCCACGCGAACGACACCGTCGGCACCGATGTCGATGCTCTTGACCATTCCGAGATCGGTGATCGGGCGACGGATCTCGGGGTCGATGACGGTGGCTAGAGCGGCCGTCACCAGTTCCTGTGTTGGTGCCATCTAAGTCTCGGCACGAGGGAGTGCCGTCCCTCCTTAGTCGTATATGTGTGACCTGGCGCTGCACGCCGGTGAGGATGCCCCTCCATCGTATGAACCAGGGACCCCGTGCGGATAATCCGTGCTGTTTAGGTGTCCGTGCAACGTTCTAAGGTTACTCCGTGACTCTTCTGCGCGACGAGGGCCTCACCACCGACCGCACCGCCGGCTCCACCGGTCTCACCGGTCTCACCGGTCTCACCGCCGAGGAGCTGGCGGTCTGGCGGATGCTGCAGCGGGCTCAGGTGCACATCACCCGCCATCTGGAGGCCGAGCTGCTCGTGGCCCACGGCCTGCCGCTGGCCTCCTACGACGTGCTGACGCAGCTGGCCGAGGCGCCGGACCGGCGACTGCGGATGAACGACCTGGCCGGCCGGGTGCTGCTCTCCCGCAGCGGCCTGACCAGGCTCATCGACCGGCTCCAGCGTGACGGCCTGGTGGCGCGCGAGGCATGCGCGAGCGACGCGCGGGGGCTGTTCGCGGTGCTGACGGACCGCGGCGCGGCCCGGCTGGCCGAGGCCACCCCCACCTACCTACGCGGAATCAGATCCGAGTTCCTCGACCTCCTGGGACCCGGCGAGATCCGCCTGGTCCGCGAGATGCTCGCCAAACTGCCCATCACCGCCGCTCTTTAAGCGCCGCCGCGCTCACTGCCGCTCCTTGAGTTGAGCTCCTCCGCCAGCCGCTGCAGCTCGGAGCGGAGATAGTCCCGGGTGGCCACCTCGCTGATCGCCAGCCGGAGCCCGGCGATCTCGCGGGTCAGATATTCGACGTCGGCCTGGTTGCGATCGGCCGCCGCCCGGTCCTGCTCGTACTGGACGCGGTCCCTGTCGTCCTGCCGGTTCTGGGCCAGCAGGATCAGCGGCGCGGCGTACGAGGCCTGCAGGGACAGGATGAGCGTGAGGAAGATGAACGGATAGGGGTCGAACTGCAGGCCGGCGGGCGCGAGGATGTTCCAGGCCACCCAGATCGCGACAAACGCCGTCATGTAGACGAGGAACCTGGCCGTACCGAGGAAGCGGGCGATCTGCTCCGACAGGCGGCCGAACGCCTCGGGGTCGTAGTGCGGGCGCAGCGAGCGGCGCAGCGCGCGTGGCTGGTCGAGGCGTTCAGTCGTCACGGTGTGCCCTCTCGCGCCAGTCCTTGGGAAGCATGTGGTCGAGTACGTCGTCGACCGTCACCGCGCCGACGAGCCTGCCCAGCTCGTTCACGACCGGCGCCGCCAGCAGGTTGTAGTTCGCCAGGTAGGAGGCGACCTCGTGCACGGTCAGCTCCGGCCTGATCGGGTCCACCGAAGGGTCGATGACCGAGCCGAGCAGTGTGGACGGCGGTTCACGCAGCAGCCGCTGGAAGTGGGCCATCCCCAGGTAGGCGCCCGTCGGCGTCTCGGTGGGCGGCCTGGTCACGTAGACCTGCGCCGCGACGGCGGGCGTCAGATCCTTCTGCCGCATGTGGGCCAGCGCCTCGGCGACCGAGGCGGTGGGCGGCAGGATCACCGGCTCGCTGGTCATCATGCCGCCCGCGGTGTCGTCGGCGTAGGTGAGCAGCCGCCGTACGGGCGCCGCCTCCTGGGGCTCCATCAGCGCGAGCAACTGGGTGGCCTGCTCGCTGGGCAGATCGTGCAGCAGGTCGGCGGCGTCGTCGGGGTCCATCGCCTCCAGTACGTCGGCCGCCCGCTCCACCTCCAGTGACCGCAGGATGGCGATCTGGTCGTTGGGCGGCAGCTCCTGCAAGGTGTCGGCGAGCCGGTCGTCGTCGAGGGCGCGGGCGATCTCGATCTTGCGCTTGTCCGGCAGGTCGTGCAGGGCACTGGCCAGGTCGGCGGCCCGCATCGACTCGAAGGCGGCGATCAGCCCGGCGGCCCCCTGGTCCTTCTGCAGGACGCCGAACCCCGACACCTCGCTCCAGTCGACGATCCTCGTCTCGCGCCGGCGCCTGCCCCGGTAGACGGCCACCTTGGTGATCTGCCAGAACGACGGCTTGGTCTCCTCCATCGCCACGTCGTAGACGGTGACCGGCTCGCCGTCGAGCCGCACGGTGAGGTCGAGCATCTGGGCGATGACCAGCGTCTCGGTGTCGCGCTGCTCGAACCTGCGCATGTTCAGCCGGCCCGTGAAGACCACCGCGCCCGCTTCGATGCCGCGCACCCTGGTAAAAGGCAGGAAGACCCGGCGCCGCGGCTGGATCTCGACCACCATGCCATGCACGCTCGGCGGATTGCCGTCGTGCGGCCCGACCACGACGTCTCTGATGCGGCCGATCTGATCGCCCGCGGGGTCGAAGACCGGGGTTCCCGCCAGGCGGGCCACGAAGATCTTCACGTCAGCAGGCTAACAGTGCCCCTCCATTGCGCTCCGGACGCCTGACGTGTCAGTATCAAACGTATATTACGGTGATTACGAAGTTGGGGTTGATCGTGAAGTACCCAGGGCTCGCGCTGGCTTTCGTGTCCTCGTGCTGTTTCGCGTTCTCGGGCCCGATGGCCAAGTACCTGATCGCCGCCGGACTGGCCCCGATCGAGGCGGTCTGGACGCGCATGGCGGGTGCGGGCGTGCTCATGGTGGTCGTATTGGCCCTGGTCAAGCCGCGCGCCCTGCGGATCCCGCGGTCGCGGCTGCCGTTCTTCGCCATGTACGCGATCGTGGCGGTGGCGGCGGTTCAGTCGCTGTACTTCGTGGCCATCACGCGGTTGCCGGTGGGGATCGCGTTGCTGCTGGAGTTCATGGCGCCGGTGATGGTGGTGCTCTGGGTACGTTTCGTCCGCCGGGTACGGCTGGCCCGCGCGGCCTTCGTCGGCGCCATAACCGCCGTGGCCGGTCTCGCGATCGTCGTGGAGGCCTGGCAGGGCCTGCGACTCGACGCTCTGGGCCTGCTCCTCGGCCTGCTCGCCGGAGCCTGCTGCGCGGGCTACTTCCTGATGAGCGACAGCTTCGGCGACGACGTCGACCCTCTCGGCCTGATCGGCTGGGGCCTGATCGGGTCGGCCGTGATCCTGGTGCCCTTCGCCCGCCCGTGGAACATCCCGTGGGACGCCTTCACCCGTACCGTCACCCCGTCGGCGGGCGCGCACACGCTGCCGGTGCTCGGGGCGTACCTGTGGATGGTCCTGATCGCCACGGTCGCCGCGTACATCCTGGGCGTGAACGCGGTCCGCCGACTGACGGCGGCGGTGGGCGCCACGGTGGCCTCACTAGAGGTGATCGGCGGCGCGGTGGTGGCGTGGGCGCTGGTGGGGGAGACGCTGGGCGTGTTCCAGATCGTGGGCGGCCTGATCGTCCTCACGGGCGCCCTCCTCGCCCAGACCGCCACCGAACAACGACCGGAACCCGTCACAAAGCCCAGCCCGGACGACCTCGAGCAGCCGGTCGGCGTGGTGTGAGTTCTGGCCCTGCTTCTGGCCCGGGTGGGCACGCCGGTCAGCGCCGTGTGAGCTTCAGTACGGTCGACTCGCGCGCCCAGCGGTCGGTCAGGTGCTCGCTGTCGGGAGCGTTGAGCCGCTCCTTGGCCAGCGCGGCGACGGCCTCGGGCTCCGCCGCCTGATCCACCACCCGCACCTCGGCCTCGAAGTCGGCCAGCCTGGCGCCATTGTCCTTGCTACGCAGGATGACCTGGACGGTGTCGAGCCCCTCGATACCCGGCAACTGCTGCTCGCCGCCGCCCGTGACGAGGTAGATGGCACCCTCGTGCCAGGCATGCCAGGCCAGACGCGGGCGGTCGAGGGTGAGCCAGAGGACGCCGGACTTCTTCGCGCCCTCTTCGATGGCCGCGGATATGTCGCTCACGCCTCGACTGTACCGGGGCAGTACGCGCTTCGGCGGCGCCGATCAAGGCATGACACATCCGCAGCCGCACCAGTGCCTTGGCGCCTTCGCCCAGCTGATCGCCAGAGATGCCGCACCTCTTCAGCATCGCCCGCAGGTCGCACCTCCACGCTGACGCGCGGCCCGTACTTCGGCTGTCGAGAGCCGTCGCACCCCTCATTGCGCAGGTCCGCGGCCACGGCCTTACGCGCTGAGGGCGGCGGTCAGGTCGAGTTCGACGAGTTGGCCGGTGAAGCCGAGCTGGGCAACCCCCAGCAAGGTGCTCGCGGTGGTGAAAGCGGCGGCGAGGGGTGAGTCGAGCAGGCGCTGCCATACTCCCCCGAGCACGGCGGTGTCCTGGCTCACCACCACGTAGATGACCGAGCGGACCACCTGCTCCGGGCGGGCGTTCACGGCCGCGAGCGCGGTCAGGGCGTTGGTGGCGACCTGGTCCACCTGGGCGTTCAGATCTCCGTCGCCGACCAGGGCGCCGGTCACATCCAGCGGACACTGTCCGGCCAGGAACGCCGTCCGCCCGGCCTCGACCACGGTGATGTGGCTGTAGCCGGGAGTCTTGTGCAGTGCGTCGGGGTTCAGGCGGGTGATCGTCATGCGGAGATTGTGGCGGCTCTGAGGTCAGCGGGTCATCTGGTTTGTGTCAGTGCCTCTCGAAGGTCCTGAAGGGTACTTCCACCTCATAGCCGACCGGGGTGGGATGCCGGTGGCGCGAGCCGTCACCTCGCTCAGGGAGCCCACGGACCCTCCGGCAGAACGCCCACGCACCCAGCGGCAGACCGCCCACCGATCTTCCGGCAGACCGCCCACACAACCGCATTCAACTGCGGTAACGTGCGTCGTGTGATGGATCCGTCCTTGTTCCCGCGACGCGCCGAGGCAATGGCACTCGAAGCGCTGTCGGACACGCGAGTCGTCGTCGTGAACGGCGCTCGCCAAGTGGGCAAGAGCACGCTGGCGAGCTTGATCGCCGCCCGGGCGGACAATGCCCGCCAGCTCTACCTGGACGATCCAGCGATCCTGGCCGCGGCCGAGGAGGATCCCGTCGCCTTCGTCCAGCACGACGGACTTCTGATGATCGATGAGATCCAGCGCACCCCGCAGCTACTCCTGCCGATCAAGCACGAGGTCGATCGGCATCCACGTCCGGGCCGCTTTCTTCTCACCGCTTCCGCGCGTCTACTGGGCCTACGTGATCTCCCGGACGCTCCGCCCGGGAGGACGGAGACCATCGAGTTGTGGCCACTGTCCCAGGGAGAGATCGACAGCGCTCCGGACGGATTCGTGGACCATGTCTTCACTCATGGCGCCGATGTCGCCATGAACCCTTCCCCACTCCGTAAGTCTGACTACGTGGACCGGGCACTGCGCGGCGGCTACCCGGAGGCGGTTCGGAGGGATCCCGGACGCAGGCGCAACAGGTTCTTCGATTCCTACATAACCGACCTGGTCACCCGTGATGTGCGCCAGATCTCCGACATCGAACGTCCAGCGGAGATGCGCAGGCTGCTCAGCGTCATCGGGGCTCGGATGGGCGGGTTGGCCGTGATCCAGTCGATCGCCGGCGACGTAGGGCTTCCCAGGGTGACGCTCTCGCGCTATCTGGATCTCCTGGAATTGATCTTCGTCATCAAGCGCATACCGGCCTGGTCGTCGAATCTCACCACCCGCGCCATCTCCACCCCCAAACTGATCGTCACAGACAGCGGGCTGGGCGGTCGGCTCATCGGCATGTCGCCTGAGCGCGCCAGAGATATCACGGCGCCCATCGGCCCGCTGCTTGAGAATTTCGCGATCGGCGAGGTAGCCCGTCAGCTCACCTGGGCCGACGAATCCGTCCAGCTGTTCCACTACCGGAACCGCGATCAAGTCGAGGTGGACATGGTCCTGGAGCACGCTTCCGGCGAAGTGATCGGCCTGGAGGTCAAAGCCGCAGAAACCGTGCGTGGTGATGACTTCCGAGGACTGCGCCACTTGGCCGACCGGCTTGGCGCACGGTTTCGGGCGGGATTCGTCCTGTATACCGGCGAACAGAGCTTGTCGTTCGGTGAGAGGCTGAGAGCTTTGCCCATGTCATCGCTGTGGATGCTCGGCACCACGACCCAATCGTGAATGCTCAACTTCCGGTTTACCGGGCGCAGAACCCCCAGCTGGCATGAATGAACTCCAGCTTGTGGTGCCTGACCCTCCCACAGCGCCCTGCGGAGGCGGGTTCCCGCTGAGTAGTGGCGTCGTCGAGTAGGGCGGGGTCCTCAGGTTGTCCGGTCGGTCGCCGCTGTTGAGTTGCGGGAAGCTCGCCGAGTTACCGCATGCGGCGGGCAGCCTCGCCGGCCGGAGGCCCGTGTCGAGCGGGCCCACCCGCGCTGAGAGCTCGAGCCTCCTCGGCGCGGTGCGTGCGGGAGGGTGCGACCGGTCAAGGGTGCTGCCGTTGACGGCTCCGCGTGAGGCGTTGTTGGATTCAATCGCTCATGATGTTGAATAATATCGCTCACGATGTTGGATTGAATCCCTCATGATGTTGGATTTTATTGGACAATGAAGCATGCTCTACGCCACTCCGCAGCTAGATGACCAGGAGCTGAGCGTCCTGGCCGAGGTCGAGGCCCTCAGAGGGCGCCTCCGCACTCAGCTCCATGAGCCGCGCCGCTGGGTCGGCTCGTTGCGCCGTCAGAGCTTCGCTCGGGCCGTGCAGGGTTCCAACTCGATCGAGGGTTTCGACGCCAAGCTCGACGACGCGGCGGCCATCGCTGACGGGGCCGAGCCGATCGACGCGGCAGGTGAGACGAGAGAGGCGATCAGGGGCTACAGCGAGGCGATGACGTATGTCCTGCAGGTCGCTCGGGAGAAGGACTTTGCCTACAGCCCTCAACTGATCAAAGTCCTGCACTTCATGATGACTTCGTACAATCTCGACAACCGGCCCGGGAACTGGCGCGCAGGAGATATCTATGTCCGCGACGACGCCAGTGGGGCGATCGTGTACGAGGGGCCACCTGTCGACGAGGTGCCCACGCTCATGGACGAGTTCACGGCACGACTCGAAGCGGAGAACGGCTGCGCCCCCACGGGCCGCGAGGAACCCCCGCTTGTGCGTGCCGCCATGGCGCACCTGAACCTGGTGATGATCCACCCGTTTCGGGATGGCAACGGTCGGATGGCGCGCTGCCTCCAATCGCTGATCATTGCGCGTGAAGGTGTACTCAGTCCGATCTTCATGAACATCGAGGAATATCTCGGTCGTAACACTCCCGCCTACTACAAGGTGCTAGGCGCGGTTGGACAAGGTCGTTACAGGCCTGATGGCGATGCTCGGCCATGGCTGAGGTTCGCGCTCACCGCGCACCTGCGGCAAGCGCGCACCGTGCTCGTGCGCGTGCGCGAATCGGCCAGGTTGTGGGTCGAACTGGAAAGACTCACTAAAGCGGAGGCGTTGCCCGAGCGCGCACTCACCGCGCTGTTCGACGCGGCCCTCGGGCAACGCATACGCAATTCCACTTACCGGGCGTGGCTCAAGCGTGGAGGCGATGAGGAGATCTCTCTTGCTACTGCCAGCCGCGATCTCAGCCATCTTGCGTCCATCGGCCTGCTGGAACCTCAGGGAGTCAACAGGGGGCGCTATTACGTCGCGGGTGCGACGTTGCGCGCGGTGCGTCAGATGATCGTCGCCGAACGCGATCCGCGTGACGATTCCGATCCATTCGCCGGAGAAGCCTGAGGTCAAGATGGTGTCGGCCGCACGCCACACCCCTCTCCTGCCGGGTGTTCAGGCGCCCGTAGCCTCTTCGGAGCGGGGTATGCGGTGGGTGCGATGGGTCAAGGGCGCTACCGCTGACAGCCTCGCGTGAGGCGTTGTTGGATTAAATCGCTCATGATGTTGAATAACATCGCTCACGATGTTGGATTGCATTGAACAATGAAGCATGCTCAACGCCGCTTCTCCCGGTCACAGGAGCCCTCGAAGTAGGTGGTCGAGGGTTCGGAGGGTGCGCGGGCGGAGCCCGCGCCAATAGGGCGTCCGAGCGGAGCGAGGTCCTGCAGGGGTCGGGCCTCGGCCCGACTGGAAGCAACGCCTGCCCCCGAAGCGCGAAGCGCCCACCCGCGAAGTCCTTTGTTGAGGGGCGGGCATCAGACGGTCAAGCCGGTAAGCGGGTAGCGGGTGGGGGCGTGGTGGGTGGGGGTGCGAACCAGGCGGCGGCGAGGGGGCTAGCGTGTGCGCATGCGCTCACGTCGATCTGTTCTCGCCGTCCCCGGTAGTAACCCGAGGTTTCTGGAGAAGGCCCAGACTCTGCCGGTCGATGAGGTGTTCCTCGATCTGGAGGATTCTGTCGCGCCCCTGGTCAAGGATGAGGCTCGCAAGAACGTCGTGACCGCGTTGCGGGAGGGTGACTGGACGGGGAAGACGCGGGTCGTACGCGTGAATGATCTGTCGACGCAGTGGACCTATCGTGACGTGATCGAGGTGGTGGAGGGTGCGGGGGACAGACTCGACTGCCTGATTCTGCCCAAGGTGCAGGACTCGACCGAGGTCGTCTGGCTCGACACGTTGCTCACCCAGATCGAGAAGACGATGGGGCTGGGGGTCGGGCGGATCGGGATCGAGGCGCAGATCGAGAACGCGCGCGGGCTGGTCAATGTGGACGCCATCGCGGGGGCGTCCAGGCGGTTGGAGGCGCTGGTGTTCGGGCCGGCCGACTTCATGGCGTCGGTGAACATGCGCACGATGGTCGTGGGGGAGCAGCCGCCGGGTTACACCGAGGGCGATGCGTACCACTACATCCTGATGCGTCTGCTGATGGCCGCGCGGATGCACGATCTGCAGGTGGTCGACGGGCCGTACCTGCAGATCCGGGACGTCGAGGGGTTCAAGCGGGTGGCCGGGCGGGCCGCGGCGCTCGGGTTCGACGGGAAGTGGGTGCTCCATCCGGCGCAGGTGGAGGCGGCCAATGAGGTGTTCTCGCCGACGCAGCAGGACTACGACCACGCCGAGCTCATCCTCGAGGCGTACGACTACTACACGACCGTGGAGAAGCGCGGCGCGGTCATGCTGGGGGACGAGATGATCGACGAGGCCTCGCGCAAGATGGCGCTCGTCGTGGCGGCCAAGGGACGGGCTGCCGGGCTGAGCCGTACGAAGACGTTCAGCCCGGAGAGCTAAGACCGTCCTGGCCTTCAAGCCGTCCTGGGCTTCAAGCCGTCCTGGGCTTCAAGTCATCAGACCTTGAAGCCGATCGTGGTGAAGAACCAGAACGATGACGTGAGCCAGAGCCCGACCAGCGCGGTGAACGCGAGCCCGCCGATCACGGGCAGCGTCCAGCCGGGCGTGCCCCGCTTCGGCAGGGCCAGCATCTTGGCCGTGAACAACCCGTAGAAGAAGCAGCCGAGCAGCGAGTGCGCGAGCACCCTGGGCACGTCGTACTGCAGCCCCAGGGCGTACAGGCAGTGGAAGGCGACGGGGATGGTCAGCAGGAAGGCCAGCCGGCCCGACCAGCGGTGTACGGCCGGCGGAATGGAGACCCCGAGCTTGCCCCACATCGACATGGCGGAGACGACCTGGACGGCGGCGAGCACGAGCGCGCCCGTCGTCAGCCACGCCTTCATCGGCAGCGCCGCAGAGAAGCCGGCGGGACCGACCGCGAAGCCGGTGGGGGCGTGGGTGCGTCCGAAGACGCCGAGGGCGATCGCCACCAGCCAGCCGATCAGCAGCGGGACTAAGAGGGGGGTGATGCTGGTCGGCCGGTGCGCGCTGACGCTCATTGCATCTCCTGAATGAAGCCGTCGACGTCCTTCGGGTAGAGGGTGGTGTCGTCGTCGAGCGGTACCGGCTCGGTCGGCTGGTAGGCGTTCAGCTGCGGGATCTGCAGCTGCTTCTCGTCCGCGAACGCGGCGCCGACCTGCGTGAAGCCGCCTTGCGGGCGCTTCAGTACGATCCAGCCGGCTCGTAGCTTGGCGCCCCTTACCTGGGCGGTCGCCCGGTAGAGGCCGGAGGGCTTGACGACGGTGTTCGCGGCGAAGGTCCACTTCTTGCCGCCGATCTTCAGCCAGCCGGTGGCCTTGCCACCGCCGAGCGTGCCGCCGACGGCCGCGGCGCCGAAGCCCCGCAGGGTGATCTTTCCGTCCTTCTCGTTGCCCTTGAACCAGGCCTCGGACTTGCCGTCACAGAAGTAGCCGATGGTCTTGCCGTCGCGTGTGGAGATGGCGATCAAGCCGCCGTTGCCCCGTACGTAGCCTCCGTAGTCCGCTTTGTCGATGGTCTTCGGGGCGGCTTCGGCGGTTTCGGTAGGTTCGGGGGTAACGATGGCGGCGGTGGCGGCAGGTTCCGCCGAAGGTTCAGCCGCGGCGGTGGTCTCGGTCGCGGAGGGTTCGTTGGAGGTGGCGGCAGCCGTTGTGTTCGCCGCCGGTGTCGCGGTGATGCTGGCGACACCCAGCCCGACGGCGAGCGCGGCGCCCGCTGTCAGGGTGATGACAGGTCCCAGCCTTGACATGAACTGCTCCCAGGGTCGAAATGCTTACTCCACCGAGCATCCGCTCAAACTAACGGATCGTCTGTGAACTAATGCTCATCTCCCAGACAGAATGTAGAGATGCAGGAAAATCCTGGACCCCAGCTTCCGTACGGGACACAGCCGCCGGGCCGGCCGGCCTACCCATACCAGCCGCCGCCCGCACCCGCGCGGGAGCCGTGGTTCCGGCCGATGCCCAGGGGCGCGCGGTACGACTACCTGGCCCGAGTGGGTGATCGCGGTGCCTGGCGGGAGATCGTCGGGACGATCCTGGTGGGCGTCGCGTTCTTCGTCATCGGGGCGGTGGTCATCGGCGTCGGCGTGGTGCTGGCGACGATTTTCGGCATTCCGTCGTCGCTGACGGCCGGGGAGCTGTTCGGCGATCCGGTGTTCTCGCTGGTAGTGCTGCTGCTCTCGATCGCGGCCGTGCTCCCGGCGGTGTTCGGTACGGTCGCGCTCATCCAGCGGCGCCGCCCCGGGTCGCTCTCCTCGGTGGCCGGGCGGCTGCGGTGGGCGTGGCTGCTGCGCTGCCTCGGAGTGGCGGTCATAGCCCTGGTGCTCGGGCAGGTCGCCCAGGTCGTCACGATGACGGTGACCAGGGAGCCGGTCACGGACCTGTTCGGCTGGGCCGGGTGGAGCGCGTTCCTTCCCCCGCTGATCGTGATCGTGCTGCTCGTGCCGTTCCAGGCCGCCACCGAGGAGTACATCTTCCGCGGCTGGGTCATGCAGGCGTTCGGAGCCCATCTGCGGAGCCCGGTATGGGGGATCGTGTTGGGTTCGGCGCTGTTCGCGTCCCTGCACGGGTACTCGTGGATCGGGCTCATCGACGTCTTCAGCTTCGGTGCCCTCATGGCATGGCTGGCGGTACGGACCGGAGGGCTGGAGGCGCCGATCGCCCTGCATGTGATGAACAACGTTCTGGCGTTCGGGATGAGCGCGGCCGCCGGGCATCTGGAGAAGGCGCTGGAGCAGGGGGACGTGCCCTGGCAGGCGTTGGTGGGGACCGTGGTGCAGTTGGGGACGTACGCGGTTGGGGTGCTCTACCTGGCTAAAAAACGGTCAGTTGGCGATGTTTCGGGATAAATAGCTAGCTGGTGCCAGGAATCTCGCTAGAGAGGTCTCGCCATTCGGGCTCAGGCGTGTTGCTCTGGATCCAGTGGGTGGGCGAGGATTCCGGAGGTGATCATCTCGGCGAGACAGGGTAACTAGCCCTCATGTGCGATATTCCACGCCGCAGTGACACGAAAAACGAAATAAGCGCATAAACGTGGGCAGGCTGCCCGGAGCGATCCGGCATACCTCTCTCTACCGGGTCGTTCGCTCAGTTCGATCAGTACGTACTAGGAGGTGCGACGCGTGGCCTCCGGCCCCAGCGACCCGCCACGGCGACCGCCGGGTGATGACGACCCGCGGCCCGAGGGAGCCGCCGACCCCCATGCCGCCGACGAGCCCCGGATCCGGCACTCCCCGCCGGGCCCCACCGATGATCGGGCTCGTGGCCTGCCTGTGGCCTCACCGTGGGGTATGCCGCCGTTCTCCTCCCCGGTCCCTGAGGACGAGCCTCCGGACCCGCCCAAGGGGCGCCGGCCGTACAGCTCCCCGACCGCGGAACCCGAGACGGAGCCGCGCCGCCGCCGGGTCGTGAACCATCCCGACAAGCTCGTGGCCGGCAGGCCATCCCGGGCTGAGGCCGAGCCCCAGGCCGAGCATGAGCCCCCTGAGGTCACACCCCGATCCTGGTTCGAGACAGAGGACCAGCCGCGGGACGAGGATCAGCCCCAGCACGAGCCCCAGTACGAGGCCCCGTACAGCACGCCGGACGACCCGGAAGACGACCCCGAGGACCTCGACGAGCCCGAGGTGCGGCGCGTCGGCCGCCCGCCCGCCGGCCGCCCCACCAGACCGGACCGCCTCGTCGCGTCGGGCCCGCCGCGTCCCGGCGGCTCCAGCGGCAGGCACCACCGCGGCCCCGCCCCGTCGGCGGTCCGCCGGTCGAGTCCGGTACGGCGGCGCAGCCTGGCCGCGCCGATGGCCATCACCCTGGCGCTGGTGCTGCTCGTGGCCGGAGGCGTGCTCGTGTGGCAGTGGCGCTCCTCCGACAAGCCCGGCCTGGCGCTGTCCGAGGGCACGGAACGCTCGGGCGACGAGCTGTTCACCGTGCCGTCGGCCGGTGACGGCTCCGATCAGAAGCTCAACGACATGACCTCGGTGGGCCGTGCCGTGGTGGCCGTCGGCAGCGACACGACGAGCCCGACGCCGCGGCCGCTGTTCCTGTTCTCGCCGGACAGCGGGAAGACGTGGCAGCTCGGCCAGGTCAACGGGTCGAGCACGCCGACGGTCCAGCGGGTCGTGGGCGGCGACGGGCGCTGGCTGGCCAGCGGTGGCGACGGAGTGGGCGCCGAGCGCGGCCTGTGGACGAGCAGCGACGGTTTCACCTGGGCGGCCGTGGAGCAGAGTGGTCTGTCCGCGTTCAGGAACGGTGACCTGATCTCCGGTATCGCCAGGACGTCGTCGGGGTTCGTGGCGGTCGGCCGTACGACACTCAACGGCGGCGCAACGGGACCCGCGGCCTGGCAGTCGCCGGACGGGCGCGCATGGAAGCGCGTGGACACGGGCGGGCTGAACGTACGCGAGCTCAAGGCGGTCGTGGCCAAGGGGAACACCGTCGTGGCCATCGCCGAGTCCGCTCCGGGCGACGGCTCGAGGGTCATCAGGTCGAGCGACGGCGGCGCCACCTACCAGGCCACCGGGTTCCAGTTGCCCGAGGCGCGGACCGGGTCGTCGCTGGCCGTACTGCCCAAGCAGTTCGTCCTCGTCCCCACCAGGCAGCGGACGATCACCGGCGACGTGCGCGTCTACTGCTCGCCGACCGGCGCGCAGTGGGCGCAGTGCGGCTCGATCCGCGGCCTCAGCGGTACGAGCCCCGGCATCGACTCGCTGATCAGCTACCCGTCGGGGATCGCCGCGGTCAGCCAGGCGGACCTCGGCAAGTACTCCATCCTGACCAGCGCCGACGGGCGCGGCTGGGCCAAGCGGACCGACCTCGGCAACCTGCCGGGCGCCACGCTGCGCGGCTTCACGATCTCCGACTCGGGCACCCTGTTCGCGGGCGGCGACCAGGCCACGGCGGACGTCGAGAACCAGCTCGTCCTCATGACCGCGCCCCCGCGCGGCGACGCGACGCGCGTACGGCTCGCCGGCGTCGACGGCCTGTCGCGGATCGCCCGCCAGACCAACCGCCTGGCCGGTTTCGACGGCCGGTACGTCGCGGTCGGCTCGGCCTCCGGCGACGCCGGCATCTGGACCAGCCTGAACTGGCAGTCCTGGACCTCCATGAGCCTCGGCGGGACGAACCAGCAGACCCTCGACGACGTCGCCCACGGTCGCCGCGGCTGGCTGGCCGTCGGCAGCACCCAGGCGGACACGTCGGTCACCGACCCGCTCCTGGTGTCCTCCGAGGACGGCCGCACCTGGAAGAAGGTGACGGCCTCCGGTGACCTGGCCCGTACCCAGGACCATCCGTACCTGGCCCTCCACGTCGTGGCCGCCGGTGAGTCGGGCTACGTGCTCGCCGGCGAGGACCGCAACGCGGCGGGCATTCCGGGCGCCGCGCTCTGGTTCACGCCTGACCTGCGCAAGTTCACCCGGTCGAAGAAGCTGCCGCAGGGAGGCTCTGGTGTGCGCGTGTACGACGTGGCCGCCACACCATCCGGATATGTCGCCATAGGCGGCTCGGGCAGCGGCGACCGGGAGAGCGCCGTGGTCTGGTTCTCGGAGGACGGCGTCAACTGGAAGTCCCGCGACCGCGTCTCGCCACCGGAGGCCGGCTCCGCCGGACTGCGGGAAGTGGTGGCGTACCAGGACAAGCTCATCGCCATCGGAACAGCCCAAACCCCCGGCTCGCGCCGCGCCTTCGCCGCGGTCTCGGAAGACGACGGTACGACCTGGCGTACGGCCTGGCTGCCGGCCGACCAGGCGGCGGCCGTGTACGACCTCGCGGCGGCCGACCAGGGGCTGGTGGCGGTCGGCTGGCACGGGACACCGGGGGAGGGGGACAGCGCGGTCTGGCTGTCTGAGGATGGTTTGTCGTGGAACCGGGTGGACCTGACGAAGGGACGACTGGCGGGGGCGGGGATGCAGTGGCTGGCGGCGGTGACGGTGATGGGATCGGAGGTGGTGGCATTGGGCCGTTCGACGACCTACAACGCCGACCACATGATCCTTTGGACGTCGTCCCTTTCGTCTGACCGCTGAAGCCCAAAGGGCCTCCGCTAAGCTCCGGACGTTCTTCTGAGGGCGCCTCCGGCGCACAACGGGCTTCGCCATGGGCGGTCCGCGCGGGGGCGCTCAGGCGCTCCTCCCAGCCGGGCCAAAGCCCCGGCCCCTGAAGGACCTCGCTCCGCTCGGACGCCTTCCCAGCGCGGGCTCCGCCCGCGCCCGCTTTCGCCAGGCAACAGCCACATCTGCGAAAAAAATCTCCTGCCCCAGGAAACCGGGTCTTGTCGTGCCCCGAGAAGCCCCATGAACGCCCCTTACGAAGGCGTTGCCGAGCGACGACCGCCTGCCTGGAGGAGAGGAGCGCGTCGGTCCCCGCGGGGTCTCCATGCCGCCCTGTAGCCCTTTTCAGCCGCTGCTCGACGATCGTGAAAATGGCCGCTGACGTGGGCAAATGCGGCCTATGACGGCTAAAATTCAAGGACCCGATCGCGTGGGCGGCCGGGGTCTGAGGAGGCTGTGAGTGAACCGGGATATCCGTACGGTAGAAGACGTCCTGTCCATGTTGGACCGCCTTTTCGCCGCGGATGCCGACCGATGGACGCCGAACGCCTCCTCCTGGTGGGACGAGTTCTACTCCGACCGCTCCACACCGATCCCCTTCTTCGTCGACAAGCCGGACGAGAGCCTCGTGTCCTACCTCGATCGCGGCCTGCTCACCCCGGGACGCGCCCTGGACCTGGGCTGTGGACCAGGGCGCAACGCGGTTCACCTCGCCTCGCTCGGGTTCGAGGTGGACGCCGTCGACCTTTCCCCCGCCGCCGTTACCTGGGGTCAGGAGCGGGCCCGTGAGGCGGGCGTCGAGGTCCGCTTCCACTGCGGCGACATCTTCTCCGTCGACCTGCCGCCCGGGCACTATGACCTGGTCTATGACTCCGGCTGCCTCCACCACCTGCCGCCGCATCGCCGGGTGAGTTATCTGAGCCTGCTGGAGCGTCTGCTCGCCCCCGGCGGTCATCTTGGCCTCACCTGTTTCGCCGCCGGTGTCATGGGTTCCGAGCTGCCGGACGAGGAGTTCTATCGCCAGGGTCGCCTGCACGGAGGGCTGGCCTACACGCCTGAGGCGCTGCGCTGGATCTTCTCGGACTACACCGAGATCGAGTTGCGGCTCATGGAGGAGCAGGTGCCCGAGGCACCCGTCTTCGGTGTTCCCTTCCTGCTGGCTGCTCTGTTCCGGCGGCGGGCAGGTAACTGAGCTCGTCCACGGTTAGTACGTATTGGGCAGTGATCGCGCTACGTGCGCGGCGATGATCCGTGCGCACTCCATGGCCTCGGTCTTGGTCGTGTCGACCGCCACGTCGTACTTCACGCCTTGATGGACCACATCCGCCTGTGACGCGGCCATGCCGGTGATCCGATCGCCACGTGCGATCTCTCGGCCTGCGGCAATCGCGCTCTCACACCTGACACCGACCCACAGGACTCGCAGTCCGTCGAGAGCCTTCCGCCACCTTTGCTGAGAGGCCGCCCCACCGAGGAAGACCTCGTCAACGATGACTCGGGCACCCGCACGAGCCATCGCCGCGACTCCCTCGATCCACGCGGCCTCCAGCAGGCGGAACTCAGGGCCCACCAGCACGGTGCCGTCCGGCGCGAACTCGATTCCCGCGTCCGAGGTCCGCATGGACGCGGGCATGGCCTCTATCAACGTGTCCACCCCGACGGCCAGCCAAGGGTCCGGCAGGGTCGCTTGCAGGCACCGGACAATGCCCGACTTTCCTGAGCTGGAGCCGCCGTTGAGCACGATCACCTCGGTCATCACCGCACCACCCTAGAACTCAGCGCCAGGCACCGCTTTACGGCCAGCCGGCGCCGGGGACCTCGACCTCGGTGGAGAGGACTTGGCCGGTTCCGGGTGGCACCATTTCGGGCATGCCGCGCCACTCCGCGGCCACGATGAAGAGCGTCGAGCGGTTCTCGCCGCCGAGTTCGCAGGCGAAGGCGCCGCGGTCGAGCTGGATGGTCCGCACCTTCTCTCCGCCTTCGCGGACGCGTACGCACTGCCGGTTGGGCACGTCGGCGTACCAGACGGCGTGCTCGGCGTCGACGCAGATCCCGTCGGGGACGCTGTCACCGAGGTCGGCCCACACCCGGCCGTTCGCGAGGCTGCCGTCGGGTCCGATGTCGTACCCCATGAGCCTTTTGCCGTACGAGTCGGCGACGATCAGTGTTGAGTTGTCCGGCGTCACGGCCAGACCATTGGGGAACGAGATGCCGTCGGCCACGTCACGTGCCAAGCCGTCGGGACCGACATGTGTGACCGCCCCGGGAGCGAACTGTGCACCGCTGAGCATGTCGAAGCCCGCGCGGTCGACGTAGATGTTGCCGCGGCCGTCGATGACGATGTCGTTCCAGCCCTGCCCGATGCCGCTCAGGTCGGCATGGGTCACCAGCGAACCGTCGGGTTCCATGCGCAGCAGCAGGGCCCGCGCCGAGTCGACGATCACCAGCCGCCCGTCAGGCTGCCAGGCCGTGCAGAGGGGTATCGACTCCACCCGGGCCACGACCTCGTGCTTGCCGTCGAGGTCCAGCGCGATGACCTCGTGCGCGGTCCAGTCGGAGAAGTACAGGCGGCCGTCGTACCAACGTGGCGACTCGAGCAGTCCGAGGCCGGTGATCCAGGTACGCAGTTCAGACATCGAAGCCTCCCTTCGCGACGTCTTCGAGAGTGACGTCTATGAGGACGAGGAGCACATATGGCGAGCGAAAGTTCATCACGACCTCCATGTGTCAGGGACGTCGAGGCCGAGCGACCCGGTTCGACATCGTCAGCGGACGAACTCTGGCGCAACAACGATTTGCCCGACCCGTCGACCCGTCGATAGCATCGCGCCAGCGCGAGGGACGCGTGATCGCCGTGTG
The DNA here is from genome assembly GCF_040648335.1 of Nonomuraea sp. NPDC049158. Lineage (NCBI taxonomy): Bacteria > Bacillati > Actinomycetota > Actinomycetes > Streptosporangiales > Streptosporangiaceae > Nonomuraea > Nonomuraea sp. NPDC049158. The sequence goes on along the minus strand of NZ_JBEZDM010000033.1, from coordinate 12,192 downwards.
ACGAGGGAGGTTGATGAATATGGCTGCCAGCAGCCCTCATCAGCATGCCCTTGTCCGGCCCGCGCGAAGCTAGCGCGGTCCGGGTCGTACGAAAACGACCAGGAGACTCAACGTGTCATCTTCTTCTTCACCGACCCACCCCGATCTGACCACTGCCCGCCTCATCCTGCGGGCGTGGACCGACGGCGAGGCCGCCGCCGTCCTGGACGGCACCCGGCGGGCGCACTGGGCCGCGGACTTCCCCGCCGAGGGCGACAGCGTCATCGTCGGCCTCTTCGCCGAGCATCCCGCCTGGCTGGGCGAGTACGGCCACCGGCAGGTCATCGAGCGTGAAAGCGGCCTGGTGGTCGGCTCGATCGGCCTGTTCTGGCCGCCCAGCGACGGGACCCTCGAGCTCGGGTACGGCATCGTGGCCTCCCGCCGCGGCCGCGGCTACGCCCCCGAGGCCACCCGGGCCATGACGGCGCACGCCCTCACCGCACCAGGTGTGCACACCGTGTTCGCCAATGTGGAGCTGTCGAACCCGCCCTCGATCCGAGTGCTGGAAAAGGCCGGGTTCGAACGGTGGAGCACTGAGCAGGAGACAGCCCGATACCGCGCCACGACGGCAGACCTGCCGCAGCGGTAACAAGCAGCGCTAACAAGCGGTAACAGTCTCCACGCCGGGTGTCGAAGCGGGCGCGCTTTCGGCACCCGGCGTGGAGCGTGGCTGGAGCTGTCCGTCCAGCCGTTCGTCCGGCTGTCCGTCCGTCCGGCCGACGCTGAGAACGGCAGCCGGTCACGGACAACTACGATCGGCGGCGGATTCCCACGGTCATCCTGCGAGAGCGTCGCCTCGGATGGGCAGCTTCTTCGCCATCACCAGCTCCCGCAGTCCGTTCGGCAGCTCGTCACCGATGTGCGAAGTGTCCTCGAACCCGTGCCGCCGATACAGCGCGATCGCCTTCTCGTTGCCCGGCGCGACCGCCAGCTCCAGGACCTCGGCCCCCACCTCCACGGCCCATGCCGCCACGGCGCGTATCAGGTGATCGCCGACCCCGTGCCCCCGCGCCTCCGGAACGACCCACATCGAGATCAGTTCGGTCGCGCCGTCCCGTTCGCCCGGGATGCCGCTGGCCATCCCGGCGGGCTTGCCGTCGAGCAGGGCGATCAGGTTCCGCGAGCCGGGGATGCTCAGGCGGTCCCGCCACCGCTCCTCGCGGTCGCCGTCGCCCTGCCATTCCGAGAGCGGGACTCCGAACGCGTACGGCGCCTCCTCCAGCGCGACGAGCCGAAGCTCTCGCCAGAGGGTCCAGTCATCGGCCGACAGCTCCTGCAATTCGATCATCCGGGCAGCCTGCCGCCCCGAACGTCCTGATCGCAACCGCTTTAGGCGGCCCACTGAAGGTAATTGACACGCCCATAGGCATCCATGAAGCTTGTCGTCATATCGGACAGCCGAAAGGTCACCACATGACGGCGACGGCCCCCGACCCCCAGCACACCGACCCCGCCCGCTCTCGCCGGGCCCTCATCGCCGGCTCGGTCGGCAACTTCATCGAGTGGTACGAGTTCGGCGTCTACGGCTATTTCGCCACCATCATCGCCGCCAACTTCTTCACCCCCGACGGCGCGAGCGACATGGAAGCGCTGGTCAAGACGTACGCCTCGTTCGCCGTGGCGTTCTTCTTCCGCCCGCTCGGCGCCGCGCTCTTCGGCCGGCTCGGTGACCGGATCGGCCGCAAGCCCCTGCTCATCCTGGTCGTTCTGCTCATGTCGGGCGCCACGACGCTCATCGGCGTACTCCCGACGTACGCCACGATCGGCGCGGCAGCCCCGTGGCTGCTGACGCTGGTCCGAATCGTGCAGGGGCTGTCGGCCGGCGGGGAGTTCGGCGGGGCGGTTTCGGTCATGACGGAGTTCGCGCCGCGTGGCAAGCGTGGGCTGTACGGGTCGTGGCAGTCGTTCACCGTCGCGCTGGGGCTGCTCGGGGGAGCGGGCGCGGCGGCCGTGCTCGCGACCGCACTGCCGGCGAAGGACCTGGCGGACTGGGGATGGCGGGTGCCGTTCCTGCTGGCCCTCCCGCTCGGCCTCGTGGCGCTCTGGCTGCGGCTGCGGCTTGAGGAGACGCCGTCGTTCGAGCGGGCGCGTACGGCGGGACCCCTCACCAAGCCGAGCGCCGGTGAGGTGACCAAGGCGATCGTGCTGGGGATCGGGCGGCTCATGGGCTGGTCGGCCGCCGGGTACACGTTCCTGGTCGTCATGCCCTCCTACCTCCAGACCACGCTGAACGCCACCTTCCAGCAGGCACTGGTCGCCACGGTGCTGGCCAACCTGGGCTTCGCGCTGGCGATCATCCCGGCGGGCGTGCTGAGCGACCGGATCGGCAGGCGGCCGGTCATGCTGGCGGGGGCGATCTCGGTCATCGTGCTCGCCTTCCCCCTGCTGAATCTGCTCCAGGACCCCGGCGCCCCGAGCTGGGCCAAGGGGCTGGCCGTACTGGTGGCCGGGGTGGCGGTCGGGCTGATGGCGGGGCCGGGGCCCGCGATGCTGGCGGAGATGTTCCCGACCACGGTCCGCTACACGGGGCTGGGGCTGGCGTACTCGCTGTCGAACGCGGTCTTCTCCGGATCGGCGGGGCTGATCATCACCGAGCTGATCAAGACGACCAAGGACGTCGACATCCCGGCGTACTACGTCGTGGCGGCCTGCGTCGTCAGCGCCGTGGCACTGGCCAGTCTGCGCGGGAGCGACCACCGAGAGGAACTGCGCGGCTGACGGGGCAGGGACAGATCCCGCATAAATCCGGGGACGATCCTCGATCGGCTCTACGTCATGCCGATGGATCGGCTCTGGACGCCTGTCCCGGCAGCGCGTCCCAGGACGTCAGCGCCTCCAGCAGGCCGTCCGTGAGCGGTAGCCGTACCAGGTCCTCCTGGGAGCACCAGCGGGCGTCGGCGGCGTCGTCGCCCGCCGCGAGCGTGCCGTCCGTGACGGTGGCGCGGTAGTCGCGGATCTCGTACGTCACGCCGCCCGGCCCCGGACGGTCCACGGTGCCCACGAGAGGGCCGATCGTGACGACCAGACCGGTCTCCTCCAGGACCTCGCGGCGCAGGGCGGCGGCGTCCGTCTCGGCGGCCTCCACCCGGCCGCCCGGGATCGACCACAGGCCCGCGCCCGGCGGCTGACCGCGCTTGATCAGCAGGAGCCGGCCCGAGGCGTCGCCGATGATGGCGCCCACGCAATTTACGCGCACATGGTCAAGATTACGGCTGGACAACAGCATGCGGCCTTGACGGAGTGGTGCCCTAGGACGCAGCGTGAGTAGCTGTGAGAGCGGTACCAACCTGCCCACGGTGTTTTGGTTCACTTCACGGGCCAAGTGCGTGGTCGAGTGCCTGGCGATGTGACGCGCACGGTGATGTCCTGCCCTACCAGCCACCTTGGCCCCCGTCCGCCAGGGCGGTCGAGACGATGCGGAAGAGCTCGCTCGTGCCCGTCTGGTTGCCATGGCCCTTGCCGCCCGGCTGGCTCGTCACCGGGTTCGCGGAGGCGGGCGACGAGCGTACGGGGGGTCGTGCCAGCGTGGTCGCGCTGTGCGGCCCTTCTCTGACGCGGGGGCCCGCCGACCTGCTGGTCATCGCGGAGGAGCCCGGTGTCGGGCTCGGGGCCGGGTTCGCGGGACTGGACGGGCCCGATCCCGGTGAGGGGTTCGACTCCGGGCCGCCGAACGCGAAGATCGTGGTGCTCGGGCACCCGACCGCGCTGTGGTGCGTGGGCGCGGGCGCCGACCGGGCCGTCTACGCCGGCGAGGCGATGGGAAACTGGCTGTGGACGATCGCCTGGCCCGCCGAGGCCGGGTGTCTCATCACGCTGACCGAGCTGAGCCTGCACGACCTGCGTGACCTCGAGCTCGACCTGCCTTTCGGCGCCTTCTCGCCGAGGCTGAAGTAGCCCGTACGGACGGCTCTCGAACGCGGCACGGTCAACGAGATTCGCGCTGTCACTCAGACGGACTAGAGTGCGGAGGCGTGACAGCGCGTATCGAGCGAGTGGTGAGCGAGGGTGTCGTCGACGTCGACGGCACCGAGCACAAGGTCGAGAACAACATCTGGATCGTCGGCGACGACGAAGAGGTGATCGTGATCGACCCGGCGCGTGACGCCGACAAGATCCTGGAGAAGGTCGGCGAGCGAGAGGTGCTCGCCGTGATCTGCACCCACGGTCTGCCTGACCACGTCGGCGCGGCCATCGAGGTGGCCAGCAGGGACGAGGCGGTGATCGCCCTCCACCCCAAGGACAAGCCGCTCTGGCGGGAGACCTGGTCGCAGACCTGGCCCGACATCGACATGGAGGACGACGGCATCTTCGAGGTGGCCGACGTCCGGCTCGACGTCATGGAGACGCCCGGCGTCACGCCCGGCGGGGTCTCGCTCTACTGCGAGGCGCTCGGGGTGGTGTTCAGCGGCGAGACGCTGCAGGCCGACGGGCCCGGCAAGATCGGCGGCGAATACCCCGACCTCAACTTCCAGCTCAACGCGATCGGGGCGCGGCTGTTCACGCTGCCCCCCGAGACGCGGGTGCTGGCCGCCCACGGCGACGAGGTGACGGTCGGCGACCTGGAGCCGCACTTCGGCGAGTGGCGCATCAGCGAGCCGGAGGACGCGGACGAGGGCCCGCTGACCGACGGCACGAAGGCCGCCGGGATCAGGCTCGACCCGAATGACGGCCGGGGTGTATGACCAGCTGCCGCTGGAAGGGATGCCGCGACGGCTCTATTCGTGTACGCCGTCGCGGCTGAACGCCTGGCTCGACTGCCGCCGCCGCTACCGGTTCACCTACCTGGACCGGCCGCAGCCGTCCAAGGGGCCGGGGTGGGCGCACAACAGCGTCGGAGCCAGCGTGCACAACGCGCTGGCGGCCTGGTGGCGCGAGCCCTATGAGCGGCGGACGCCGCTGACGGCGGCCATCCTGCTGAGCAACGGGTGGATCACCGAGGGGTTCAGGGACGCCGATCAGTCGGCGCAGTGGCTCGGACGCGCCCGCGACCTCGTGTCCGGATATGTCGGCACACTGGATCCGTCGGATGATCCGGTCGGCGTCGAGCGTACGGTGGCCACCCGCACCAAGGTCATCGCCGTGTCCGGCCGCATCGACCGGCTCGACCGGCGGGGCGACGAGCTGGTCGTGGTCGACTACAAGACCGGGCGGCGGCCCCTCACCCAGGACGACGCGCGCTCCTCGCTCGCGCTGGCCATCTACGCGGTCGCGGCCTCCAGGATGATGCGCACGCCGTGCCACTCGGTCGAGCTGCACCACCTGCCGACCGGCGAGATCGTCGAATGGCGCCACACGGACGAGTCCCTCGGCCGTCACCTGGGGCGGGCGGAGGAGGTCGCGGTCGAGGCCGCCACCGCCGACGAGCGCTACCGCGAGGTGATGGGCGCACCGGGCCCGGTACGCCCCCGCTCCTCTGGAGCGAAGGGCGGTCGAGCCTCCGGTACGACGGGCGGCCCGGCCCCCGGCACGCCCGGCGGCGGCCCTGGCGCGGTCGGCCGGGGCGGCGCCGAGGCGGTCGCGGGCGGGCCGGCCGCACAGGAGGCGGGTGGTCCCAAGGAGCGGCCGCACGTCGGGCCTCCGGCGGTGTCGCCCGAGCTGGACGCGATGTTCGCGCCCACACCCGGCCCGATCTGCGGCTGGTGTGACTTCCGGCGCCACTGCCCCGAAGGCTTGGCCGCCGCACCCGAGCGCCGCCCCTGGGACGGCCTGGCCGAATAACGGCACCCCCAGCCGGGCCGAGTGCCATCGGCCCAGCTGGGGATCCGCTTGGTCCGGTTGGCGCTCCACCGGGCGTGGTCGGGGTCCACTCGATCAGCGACTTCCCTCGCCCAAGCCGGGTGACCATGGTTGGACATATCCGGTTATGGTCGGGTTGTGGGTCGCGTGGGGCGTATGCCGGTGGCGGTAGCGTTCGGTGCCCTGTTCAACCCCCTGAACTCCTCCATGATCGCCATAGCCCTGGCCCGCATCGAGACGGAGTTCCGCGTCGGCGTCGTCGCCGTCACCTGGCTGGCCGCGGGCTTCTACCTGACCGCCGTCGCCGTGCCGCCCCTGATGGGCGCGCTGGCCGACCGGTTCGGTCCCCGGCGGGTGTTCTGCGGCGGGCTGGTCATGGTGGGCCTGACCGGCGCCCTCGCCGCCTTGGCCCCCTCCTATCCCGTTCTGGTGGTGGCCCGGCTGCTGCAGGCGTTCGGGAGTTGCGCGACGCTCCCGGCCGGGATGGCGATCATCACGGCGACGGCGGAGAAGGGGCGGCCACCGCCCCGCGTCATCGCGCTGATCTCGATGGTGCTGACGGCCAGCGCCGCGGCCGGGCCGGTGCTGGCGGGGTTCCTGGTCAGCCTGTGGGGGTGGCGGGCGATCTTCCTGGTCAACGTCCCGCTCGCGGCGGTGGCGCTCGTACCGGCGCTGCGCTGGCTGCCCAAGGTGGCCCCCGTACGGCGGCGGCAGGCGTGGCTGCCCAGGCCGAAGCCGGCGCTGCTGGCCACCTACGGGGTGTTCGCGATGGTCAACGTGGTGTTCTACCTGGCGTTCCTCATGGTGCCGCTCTGGGCGCAGCGCTCGGCCGGGCTGCCGCCGCACCTCGCGGGCCTGCTGGTCCTGCCCATGGCCGTGTCGGCGGTCCTCATGACGCCGGTGGCGGTGGCGGTGGCCGCGCGTGTGGGGATGCGGGCCGTGCTGCTGGTGAGCGCGGGGCTGCTGCTGGCGGGGTCGTGTGTCATGTTCTTCGTCGGGGCCGTCGGGGTGGTGCTGGTGACCACGTCGTTGATCGGCCTGGCCTCCGCGTTCAGCCAGTTCGGCCTGAACTCGCTGGTGTTCGTGCACGCCGACCGGAACGAGACCGGCTTGGCCGTGGGCCTCTTCCAGGCCTCGCGGTACATCGGAGCCGCCACCGCCGCCTCGATCACCGGCGTCCTGTACGCCCCCGAGACCATGGCTCCCAGCGGCTGGGTCATGGTCACGGCCTCGACGCTCATCCTGCTCGCCGGATTTATCATCCCCGTCGAGACATCGGATGAAGAATCTCGTCAAGAGAGCTAAAAACTGGCAATAGGGAGAAATCCCATGATATAGCTCCGACCTCAGCCATTGACGCAAAGCTTCCAAGGCGGTCATATCTGGTGTAACCCCTATGGAAGGCAGGTGCGCATGTCCCAGCCGAAGGAACAGGGCAAGACGCGACCACGCAGGATCCATGAGAAGAAGGTCAGGGCCCGCGGCGAGGAGATGACCTGGCACAAGCCCGACTACCAGGTCGTCGAGGCGTCGATGGAGATGACCGCGTACTTCCTGGCCACCAGGTAACCGGGCACCGCCATGCGACTGCAGGTGCTCGGCACCGCGGCCGGTGGCGGCGTGCCCCAGTGGAACTGCGCGTGCCCTGGCTGCTCCGGGGCACGCGCTCATCCGGGCCGCCGCAGACGCCACGCCAGTCTGGCCGTACAACAGGACGACGGGTGTTACGTCGTCAACGCCACGCCCGACATCGCCGAGCAGATCGAGTCCTGCGCGTGGCTGCGGCCGGGGCCGGGGCCGCGCGAGTCGCCGCTGAAGGGCGTGATCCTCACCGACGCCGAGCTCGACCACACGATCGGCCTGCTCAGGCTCAGGGAGGCGGACGAGCTGGAGGTCCGCTGCACCCCGGTGGTACGGCAGGCGCTACGGCCCGTCGCCGACATCCTCCGCCCGTACGTGCGGATCTCCTGGGCCGACGCCGACCTCATCCCGATATCGGCGAAACGACCCCGGTACGCCGACTCCCCGGAGGCTCCGGACTGGGTCTCCGCCCTGCGCCTCATGGGAGGAGCCGTGGTGTACGCGCCCGCCATGGGCGTGTGGCCCGAAGCGCTGGACGAGGCCGACTGCGTCATCATCGACGGCACCTTCTGGGACGACGAGGAGCCCCGCCGTACCGGGATCTCGGCGAAGACCGCCACCCAGATGGGCCACCTCCCGATAGAGGCGACCATGGAGCGCCTGTCCCGGCTGCCGGGCCGCCGCCTGTACACCCACCTCAACAACACCAACCCCCTCGTGGACCCGGCGGCCGAGCAGCACAAGGTGCTCGCCGAGCTGGGGATCGAGGTGGCCGCCGACGGGATGGTGATCGACCTGTGAACGGCTTCGAGGCCGAGCTGCGTGCCGTACCGGAGAAGCGCTACCACCACCTGCACCCCTTCAACCAGCGCATGCACGCGGGCGAGCTGACCCGTGAGGAGTTGCGGGGCTGGATACTCAACCGCTTCCACTACCAGCGGCACATCCCGATCAAGGACGCGTTCATCCTCGCCAAGCTGGCCACGCCCGAGCTGCGCAGGACGTGGCTGCGCCGCATCCAGGACCACGACGGCACCGCGCCGGGCGAGGGCGGCATCGAGCGATGGCTGCGGCTCGGCGAGGCGGCCGGACTGGACCGGGCCCTGCTGCTGTCGGGTGAGGGCGTGCTGCCGGGTGTACGGCTGGCCGTCGACGGCTACGTGAACCTGTGCCGCAACGGCTCCACGCTCGAAGCCGTGGCCGCCTCGCTGACGGAGCTGTTCGCGCCGGACCTGATGCGCACCCGGATCGCCGCCTTCGAGCGGCACTACCCGTGGATCGACCCCGAGGGGCTCCGATACTTCCGCGTACGCGTCTCTCAGGGCCGCCAGGACAGCGGCGAAGCACTGGCCTTGGTCCAGGAGTGGGCGCGGACCCGTACGGACCAGGAGAGGGCCATTGCGGCCCTCGGCTACAAGTGCGACGTTCTGTGGGCACTGCTCGACGCGGTGGACGGGGCCTATCGATGACCGAGCCGACGACCGGCCCGACAACTGGGCCGACGGCCGAGCCGGCAACAGCGCCGACGACCGGCCCGACGACAGCGCCGACCATCTGGCGTCCGGTGCTGTCCCGCGCGGCCATGCTCCGCCACGATCCCGTACGGCAGGCCGACCTGCTGATCGTCCCCGAGCGGATCGTCGTGCTGAACGAGGAGGCGGCGGCCATCGTCGGCCTCTGCGACGGCGAGCGGACCGTGGCCGACATCGTCGCCGAGCTTCCCGAGGGCGTGGAAGACGACGTGGTGGAGTTCCTCGACCGGGTGCGCGCCGAGGGGTGGCTGCGGTGAACGCCCCATGGGCCATGCTGGCCGAGCTCACGCACGCGTGCCCGCTGCGCTGCCCGTACTGCTCCAACCCGACCGAGCTGGCGGCCAGGTCGAGCGAGCTGAGCACCGGCGAGTGGCAGCGGGTGTTCGCCGAGTCGGCGGCGCTCGGCGTCGTGCACGCCCACCTGTCCGGTGGCGAGCCGCTGCTCAGGCCGGATCTGGCGGCGATCGTGGCGGCGGCAGCGGGGGAGGGCGTCTACACCCAGCTCGTCACCAGCGGCGTCGGGCTCACGGAACGACGGCTCGGCGAACTCGCCGCGGCCGGGCTGCGCAGCGTGCAGCTCTCGGTCCAGTCGGCGACGAGCGCGGAGTCGGACCGGATCGCCGGAGTCGCCTCGTTCGCGTGGAAGGAGCGGGCCGCCGACGCCGTGGCGGCGAGCGGGCTGCCGTTCGGGCTCAACGTGGTGCTGCACCGGGAGAACCTCGACGCCGTCGGCGAGATCATCGAGCTCGGGCTGGCGTGGGGCGTGGAGCGCATCGAGCTGGCCAACACCCAGTTCTACGGGTGGGGGCTGCTCAACAGGACCGCGCTGCTGCCCACCAGGGAGCAACTCGCCCGCGCCGAGGCAACAGTCACGAAATATCGGGAAAAGACGGATGTTGAGCTGATCTGGGTGATCCCCGATTACTTCGACGGCGTGCCGAAGCCCTGCATGGGCGGCTGGGGCGCGATCTCGATCACCGTCGCGCCCGACGGCCGGGTGCTGCCCTGCCCGGCGGCCTACGCCCTGCCCTTGGACCTGCCGAACGTCCGTGACCACTCGATCGGCTGGATCTGGGAGCACTCGCCCGCCTTCAACGCCTACCGGGGCACCGACTGGATGGGCGAGCCCTGCGCGAGCTGCCCGCGCAAGGAGCTCGACTTCGGCGGCTGCCGCTGCCAGGCGTACGCGCTCACCGGCGACGCGAGTCGCACCGACCCGGCCTGCCGCCTGTCACCCGACCACCATCTCCTCGACGACCTGGCGGGCGGCGGCACATGGACCTTCAGACAACCGGCGCCTACGGTCGGCGGCGGCCCGGGGTCCGTCAGGCGGCCAGCGCCTTCGGCCGGCGGCGCGGATCGGTCAGCCCCCTGAGCCCCTTGCCGGTGTCGTAGCCGGCGGCGGCGAGCCGCTCGCGGGCGGCGCGCAGCATCTCCCTGGTCGCCGGCATGAACGCGTGGTCGTGCAGCGGCTCGGGCAAGGAGTTCATGGCCAGCCGGAACGCTCTCAGCCCCGCTGTCACCGTGGCCCGCGGCACCGCCGGCAGCACGCCGTACATCCGCCTGGCCCACTCCGGCAGCGAGTAGTAGCACAACGCGCCGAACGGGAAATAGGCGGGTTTGCCCGGCGTGAGCGCCCGCAACTCCTGCGGCAGCCTGGGCCACAGCAGGAACCGCACGGTCGAGGCGGCCTCCTCGGTGACGCGCAGCGCGGGACGTACCCACTTGAAGTAGGCGTCCATCTCCGCGCACGAGCCGGGCACGTCCTCGGGGTGCAGGCCGACGTAGGAGGCGCTCTTGCGCTGCTCCCGCAGGTAGGCGTCGGCCTGGCGCTCGGTGAGCCCCAGCCCGCCGCGCCTGGCCACCTCCAGGTACGACGACACCTCCGCGCAGTGCACCCAGAGCAGCAGCTCGGGATCGTCCACCCGGTGCGTACGGCCGGTGTCGGGGTCGCTGATGCGCAGGCTCTTGTGGATGCCGCGCACCCGCCCGCCGATCTCGTCGGCCTCGGCCGGACTGCCGAACGTCGTGCGGCCCACGAAGTCTGCGGTGCGGCGCAGGCGGCCGAACGGGTCCTCCTGGAAATTGGAGTTCTGCCAGACGCCGCGCATCGCGAGGGGATGCAGCGCCTGGAGCATCAGCCCGCGCACGCCGCCGACCCACATCGCGCGGTCGAGGTGCACCAGCCAAGTAACGCTGTCCGGCGGCTGGACGACGATCTCTTCGATGCTCGTCATAGTAAGTACATGGTTACAGATCATTGGATCGGATGTCCAATTGCTGATGCTCCGCGGCGTTCCAGAACCGGACCAGCGCCGTGGCCGTGGTCTCCGGAGCCTCCACGGCCGGTGAGTGGGCCGCGCCGGGCAGCACCACGCACTCCGCCTCCAGCCGGGCCGCCATCTCCGACTGCAGCTCGGCCGGCCAGCCGTCGTCGCGCTCGCCGTAGAGGACCAGGGTGGGCACCTCGATCTGCCTGAGCTCGTCGATACGGTCCGGCGCGCCCAGCACCTGCTCGGCCATGCGCGACAGGGCGGTGGGGGAGTTGGCGAGCAGGCGTTTGTGCAGAAAGGCGATGATCTCGTCGGGCACGCCGTTGGCCAGCGCCTCGGGCTCGAACCTGGTGGACCAGAGCTGTTCGAGCCCCAGGGTGGGGAGCTCCTTCATGATCGTCTTGCCGCTGCGCGCCCGCTCGCCCACGATGCCGGAGGGCCCTGAGCTCATCAGCGTGAACGAGGCGAACTTCGTCCGGCCGTCGATGACCGCCTCGCGCGCGACCAGGCCGCCGAAGGAGTGCCCGACCAGGTGCATCGGCTCGTCGCCGCTGAGCGTCTGGGCCAGCAGGTCGACGTCGGCGCCGAGCGCGGCGAAGGAGTAGGCGGCGGGGTCGTCGGGACCGGGCGTCTCATACTGCCCGCGCAGGTCGACGGCCACCACCCGGCGGCCCGACTGGGCCAGGGTCTGCAGGATCGCGATGAAGTCTTCCTTGCTGCCGGTCAGACCGGGAACCAGGAGCGCGGGCCAGCGCTCCACCACACCACTGACCGGAAGCGCCTCAAGGGCCGCGAAGGTGCCCTGGGACGTTTCTATCTTTTGTGGTGCAACGCCAGGAGGCAGGTCGAGGAAGCGCGGCGTACTCACGTGAGGCAACAATACCCAGAGGTCAGCGCCTCGACACCGGCATACTCCCCACGCTGGTGCGAAACGGCGCACTTCGCCGTCGTGTTCGTCGTCAACAGCCTGCTCGAGGAGGTCTTCTATCGGCGTTGGCTTCAGACCCGATGGGAGCGCATCCTCGGCCGCT
>NZ_JBEZDM010000032.1:0-119232 GCF_040648335.1 Nonomuraea sp. NPDC049158 | reverse complement strand
GACCAGGGCTGCGTGTTGTGCACGGAAGGGGCCCAGCGAGCGGCCTGCAACGCCGCCTGGATGGCCTGCTCCCCATGCTGTGCCGTACCAGCGACTATGACAACCCTCCGATCAGTGATGACAACAGCGCATCACACCGGAAGACAGCCGGGCAGGGCCGAAGGTCCCGCCCCGTTAGAGGCATCGGCCCCAGGAGCGCCCGCACTGACCAACGACCATCGCCACCGGGACTTACGGCCCTACCAGGCGCGCCACCGCGCGGCTGTGCTGAAGGTAGGACACCGGCCGACGAGAAGGGCTGAACCGTGAAGCGCAGGACCGATGCTCGTGCGCGAGGTCATGAGCAGCCCGGCCGTCACCGGCCGCGTCCTCGCGAGCCGGTCATGAACCTATGGGTCCTGTCCTATGAGGGTTTCGACCCCGCCTCCGAGAGGCTGCGCGAGGCGCTGTGCACGCTGGGCAACGGCCGTTTCGCCACGCGCGGCGCGACCCCTGACGGCGAGCTGCGGACACCGGGCACCTACGTCGCGGGTTGCTACGACCGCCTGGACTCCACCGTCGCGGGGCGGACGGTGACCAACGAGGATCTGGTCAACCTGCCCGACTGGCTGCCACTCACCTTCGCCGCCCCAGGTTCGGCGTGGTTCCGTCCTGAGCGGGCCGACCTGCTGGACTACCGCCAGGAGCTCGACATGCGCCAGGGGATCCTGCACCGGGCGCTGCGCTGGCGCGACGAGTCGGGCCGCGTCACCGCGGTACGGCAACGCCGCCTGGTCTCCATGGCCGACCCGCGTCTGGCCGCCCTGGAGACCACCTTCACGGCCGAGAACTGGGCGGGCCCGCTCCGCGTCCGCGCCACCCTGGACGGCAGAGTCACCAACAGCGGCGTGGCCCGCTACCGCGAACTGCGCGGCGACCACCTCACCGGCCATGACACCGGCGACCAGAACGGCCTCACCTGGCTGACCGCCACCACCCGCTCCTCCCAGATCACCGTGGCGCTCGCCGCCCGTACCGACACCGTCTCCCCCGTCCGCGAGGTGATCCGCGAAGCCGACCGGATCGGCACCCACCACGTGCTCGATCTCGCGCCGGGCGAATCCGCCACGCTGACCAAGACCGTGGCCCTGGTGACCTCGCGCGACTGCGCCGTCCACGACGCCCGCTCCGCGGCGATCCGTGCCGTACGGCAGGCTCCGCGGTTCGACGAGCTGCTCGCCCGGCATGTAGCGGCCTGGGAGCGCTTGTGGCGGGACGCCCGGCTGGAGGTGGCCGGCCCGGAGCTCGCGCAGATCGTTCACCTGCACGTCTTCCACCTGCTGCAGACGCTCTCCCCGCACACCGCGGACCTGGACGTGGGCGTGCCCGCCCGGGGATTGCACGGCGAGGCTTATCGCGGGCACGTGTTCTGGGACGAGCTGTTCGTGCTGCCCTGGCTGAACCTGCGCTTCCCTGAGATCTCGCTCGGCCTGCTGCGCTACCGGTGGCGGCGCCTGCCCGAGGCTCGGGCGGCGGCCCGGGACGCCGGATATGACGGGGCCATGTTCCCCTGGCAGAGCGGCAGCGACGGACGCGAGGAGACCCAGACGCTGCACCTCAACCCCGCCTCGGGACGCTGGCTGCCCGACGGCTCCCATCTGCAGCGGCACATCGGGCTGGCCATCGCCTACAACGTGTGGCAGTACTACCTGGCGACCGGCTTCATGCCGCAGTGGTGCGCGGAGCTGCTGATCGAGATCGCCAGGTTCTTCGCCTCACTGACCGTGCTCGACCCCGCGTCGGGACGGTACGAGATCCGCGGCGTCATGGGACCCGACGAGTACCACGAGCGCTACCCAGGCGTCTCCGCGCCCGGCCTGGCCAACAACGCCTACACCAACATCATGACCGTGTGGCTCCTGTCACGCGCCCGCGACACCCTGGACCTGCTGCCCGACCCCACGGCCTCCGCCCAGGAACGGGCCCGCTGGCACGACATCACCCGCCGCATGCGGGTCGACTTCCATGACGGCGTGATCAGCCAGTTCACCGGCTACCCCGACCTGCTGGAGCTGGACTGGGCCCGCTACCGCGGCGTGCGCCGCCTCGACCGCGCGCTCGAAGCCGACGGCGACGACGTCAACCGCTACAAGGCGGCCAAGCAGGCCGACACGCTGATGCTGTGCTACCTGCTCACCTCCGACGAACTGATGGAGATCCTGAACCGGCTCGGCTACCCGGCCACGCCGGACCTGATCCCGCGCATGATCGGCTACTACCTCGACCGCACCAGCCACGGCTCCACCCTCAGCGCCGTCGTACACGCCTGGGTGCTCTCCCGCTCCGACCGGGCCCGCTCCTGGCAGTTCTTCGCCGAAGCGCTGTTCGGCGACATTAACGACATCCAAGGCGGTACCACCGCCGAGGGCATCCACCTCGGCGCCATGGCCGGCACCCTCGACCTGCTGCAGCGCTGCTACCTGGGCCTGGAAACGCGGCGCGACGGCCTGTACCTCAACCCGCTCCTGCCCGACCGGCTCGGCGTCCTGTCGCTGCCGATCCGCTTCCGCGGACATCGGCTCCTCATCGACGCCGATCACCGGCAGGCCCGCGTCAACGGCGTGGCGAGACTGACCTTTCCCAGCGAGCCTTTCACCAGGCGGCAAGGAGAAACCATCATGACAAGCACCGGCGACCTCGGACGTCGCATCAACTATCACCGCGTGCGACTCGGTCTGACCCTCGACCAGGTCGCCGAACGCGCCGAGATGTCACCCGGCTACCTCCAGTACCTGGAGGAACGCCCCGGCACACCCACCACCGAAACCATGTACCGCCTGGCCGGAGCGTTGGAGACCACCGTCGACGACCTCCTCGGCGGCGGCGTCGATCGGCCGCCCGGCCGCGGCCGCGCCAAGACGGCTCCCACGCTGGAGAGCCTGGACCCCGAAGAATGCCTCAAGCTGATCGAGCCCGGCGGCATCGGCCGGGTGGCCTTCAACGGCTCCCACGGCCCGACCGTGCTGCCCGTCAACTACAAGCTGCACCACGGCTTCATCGTCTTCCGCACCGCGCCGGGCGGCCCCATGGACCAGGACCTGCGCACCGGCACGGAAGGCGTGGAGATCAAGGTCGGGTTCGAGGTGGACCGGATCGACGACGCCCAGCGCGAGGGATGGAGCGTCCTCATCCAGGGCCCCGCCCACCACATCTCCCCCGACGAACTGCCGGAGGTCACCGATTCCGACGTCACGCCATGGGCGGGCGGCGAACGGCCCTTGTACATCCGCATCGTCCCGCACCAGATCACGGGCCGCCGCATCCACCACCTTTGAGGGTCACGCTCCAGGAAGGTTCACAGTGACGCGCCGCCACACATCACGAGGTGCTGGCCGGTGACCGCGCCTCCTTCCGGGCCGAGGAGGAAAGCCGTCAGCCCCGCCACCTCCTCGGGCCGGATGAACCGGCCCAGGGGCGGAACCCGTGGCGGTGTGGCGGCGCGTCCGGGGTCGCGCAGCATCGGGGTGTCGGTAGGCCCGGGGGCGACCACGTTGACGGTGATGCCACGCGGAGCCAGTTCCATGGCCCAGGAACGGGACAAACCCGCGAGCGCGGCCTTGGTCGCCGCGTACTGGCTCTTGCCCGCCGCGCCCGCCATCGTGCGGCTGCCGATCAGCACGACGCGGCCACCGGGGCGGATCGCACCGGCGAGGGCGTTCACCAGAACGGTCGCCGCCTCGACGTGGACCCGCCACATGAGGGCGCCGTCCTGTGCCGAGAGACCGCCGAGCGGCGCGGAGCGCTGCAGGCCGGCCGCGTGGACGACGGCGTCGACGGCGCCCACCGAGGCCGATGTGTCGGCCAGCTGGTCGAGGTCGGTCAGGTCGGCCTCGATCCACGAGTAGGCCGGCGTGTCCTGCCCGCATTCCGGAGGGCGGGTGCGGCTCATCCCGGTGACTCTCCAGCCCTCGGAGAGCAGGCGCGCGGCGATGGCCTGGCCGATGCCGGAGCTGGCGCCGGTCACCACCGCGTGCTGTTGCTCGTCCGCGTGCGACGACACCTCACAGCCCTTCGGTGCGGGCGGCCCATTCGGGTCGTACCCGGACGTACTTGATGACGCGGCGGTGGTAGGTGAAGGCGATGTGCAGGTCACCGTCGGCGGTTTCCTGGATGGAGGGGTAGGAGAACTCCCGGTTGAGTCCGTCACGGGAGTTGTTGGTCAGGCAGTAGCCGTCGCCCACCTCCAGGTCGCGGCGGATCGGCCACGTGTGTCCTCCGTCCGCGGACAGCGCGAGGGTCATGGGCGCGCGCGGAGCGCCCCAGAACGCGGTCCGCTCATCGCCTCCGACGGCTGCGGGCTCTTCGCCGGTCGGACTCGCCGGAGTGGCGGCGAGCCCGTCATCGTCGATCTCGTCGTACAGGGACACCCTGCGCTCGACGGCGTCGGCCGCGCTGCTGGCGTTGTACACCAGTGCCAGCCGGTCGTCACTCAGTGTGACGTACTGGATGGAGGAGTTGTTGTTCGGCAGTTCGGTGGCGGCGGGGACGCTCCAGGTCGTGCCCTCGTCCGCCGACCGGCTCGCGTAGATCGCATCCGCCCAGCGGCTACGGAACAGCGCGAGCAGCGTGCCGTCGGCCAGCAGGTGGAGGTTCATGTGGACGCAGCCGGTGCTCTCAGGGACGAGCTGTTCGCGCCAGGTTCGCCCCTCATCGTCGGAGATCATGAGAGAGCTGGTGTCACGGTCGCCGACCCAGCGCTTGCCCGGTGTGGTGACGCAGTTGAAGACGGGCAGCAGCCATCGGCCGGACGGCAGCACGAGCACGGGCTGCCGGACGAAGACGCCGCCGCGGCTCGTGGCGGGGAAAAGGGTGCGAACGGGTCCCCAGCTGTGACCGTCGTCCCGCGAGATGCGGCAGCGGACTTCGGCGGTGTCCTGGTTGCCGGCGTGCTGGGCGGTGTACAGCAGCCACAGCTCGTCGGCGGGAGTGGGGAACAGGACGGGGTTCTGCTCGGAACGCGTCAGATCGTCGGACAGCCGCGTCGGCGTGGACCAGGCCTCCGCCCCCTTCTCCAGCCGGGAGAACCAGATGGAGATGTCGGCGACGCCTTCCTGCGTGCCGCTGAACCACACGCAGCCGAGATCGCCGTTGCCCAGCGCCATGAGGTTGGCCGCGTGGTTCTGCACGGCGGGCGCGATCAGGTACGCCTCGTGGCGGTCGGGATCGGCGTCGTGTACGCGGATCACGCCGTCCATGGGCAGGTCGGCGGCGGCGGGCAGGGGCTCGCTCACGATTCTCCTCGGGAAGACTCGGCTCGGGCGTCGGTCAAATGGGATTTCGCCACCTGCTCGAGGTGGACGAGGTCTGAGGCGATGGACGCGAAGGTGTATCCCTCGGCCAGGCGCTTGGCGGCGCTCCCGCCGTCGGGTGTGTGTATCCCGGCGGCGATACCGGCGGCCTTGGCGGCTTCGCGCACCGTGACCAGCGCGTCCTCGAACCGGGCAGCGATCGCGGGATCACCGGGGAAGGCGGCGCCCAGGGCCAGGGCCAGGTCGGACGGGCCGACGTAGACCCCGTCCAGGCCGGGGGTGGCGCAGATCGCCTCGATGTTCGCCAGGCCCTGTGCCGTCTCGATCATGGCGAGGACCAGCACGGTGGCGTCGCTGTCGGCGGGGCGCGGTCCGATGCGGAGCGCCGAGCGCATCGGACCGTACGAGCGGCGCCCCTTCGGCGGATAGCGGGTCGCGGAGACGGCCGCCGCGGCGTCGTCGGCGGTGTCGATGAGCGGCACGATGACGCCCGCGGCGCCCGCGTCGAGGGCTCGGCCGATGCGGGCGGCATCGTTCGCCTCGACCCTGACCAGGCCCGCGGACACGCCGCCCGCGTCGATGGCCGTCAGGCTGTTCAGCAGGCCCGAGTAGCCCAGCAGTCCGTGCTGGGCGTCCAGGCACACGTAGTCGTAGCCGAGGCGCGCGATGCGCTCAGTGGACACCGGCGAATCGAGGACGGACCAGTAGCCCAGTGCGGGTTGCCTGGCCCGGATCCTGGCGGTGAAGTCGGTGATGCTCACTGCTGGTCTTCTCCTCGGTGGTCATCTCTCAAAGGGGTCATCTCTCAAAGGGATCGGCTCTCAGAAGGGTCGGCTCTCATCGGTTGTAGGCGGGCATGGGGCCGCGCAGCCCCGCGCCCACGCGGTCACAGGCTGCCACGACGTCCTCGGGAAGCGGTCCGGCCGCGGCGGTCGCGATGTTCGCGCGCAGGTGCTCGACCTTGGAACCGCCGAGCAGGACGGCCCCCACGCCGTCGCGATGCAGCAGCCATCGCAGGGACAACTCAATGAGGGACAGGCCCGACTGCGCGGCGATCTCGCCGAGGGTGGTGACGGCCTCGAACAGCGCCCCGTTCCAGTAACGCTGCCGGTACATGGGCGCCAGCTTGGAGTCGCCGAAGCGGCCGGCGGCGGGGTCCTGCTCGAAGGTGTGACGCCCGGTGAGCAGGCCCCCGCCGAGCGGGTTGTAGACCATGGTCGTCAGGCCGCTGCTCCGCGCGAACTCCAGGTACTCCTCCTCCACCCTGCGGGCCAGGAGGTTGTACAGCTGCTGCGCGACGACAGGCCGCGGCGCCCCGACGGCGTCGGCGGTGTGGTTGATCTCCGCGATCTGCCAGGCCGCGTAGTTGGAGACGCCGAGCGCGCTGATCTTGCCCTCGGCGACGAACTCGGCGATGACGCCGAGCGTCTCGGCCAGCGGAGTGCGGCGGTCGGGCTGATGCAGGTAGAACAGGTCGACGTGGTCGACGTTCAGGCGGCGCAGGCTGCCTTCGAGACTGGCGCGCAACCCCTTGGCGGACAACGGCGCGTGCTCGCCCGCGTCCGGATGGGGCATGCCGGCCTTGGTGGCGAGGACGACCCGGTCGCGCCGGGTGGCGAGCAGCGGTCCGAGAATGGATTCGGTCGCGCCGCCCGCGTAGGCGTTCGCGGTGTCCACACCGGTGATGCCGGACTCGAGCGCCACGTCCAGCATGCGCTCGGCCTCTTTCGCGTCGGCCGTGTCACCGAACGTCATGGTCCCCAAGACCAATGGGGACAGCCGGACGTGTGATGTCATTGATCGGTTCCTCGCTGAACGGGTGTCGCCGGGAGCTGCGTAGTGGACGGGGCCCGCACCAGGTCGCGCGGCTTGCGCCCCTGGATCGCGGTCGGATCCAGCGCGGCCCTGCGCAGGGCGCGGGTGTAGGGGTCGGCCGGTGCGGCCAGCACCTTCCGGGTCGGGCCGGACTCGACCAGGCGTCCTTTGCTCATGACGATGATCTCCTCGCTGATCTCCCTGACCACGCCGAGGTTGTGGGAGATCACGACATAGGTGAGGCCGGTCTCGGCCTGGATCTTCATGAGCAGGGCGAGGACCTGCGCCTGCACGGACACGTCCAGCGCGCTCGTCGCCTCGTCGCAGACCAGCAGGTCGGGCTTGGAGGCGAGGGCTCTGGCGATGCCGATGCGCTGGCGCTGGCCACCGGAGAACTCCGGCGGGCGGCGCTCCAGGGCCGTGGCCGGCAGGCCGACCTGGTCGATGAGGGTGGCCGCCTCCTTGGCCCGCGCGCGTTTGTCGCGCATTCCGCGCACGCGCAGCGGTTCGGCGACGATCTCCTGCGCCGACAGGTGCGGGTCGAGCGATCCGTACGGGTCCTGGAAGATCATCTGTACCCGGGTACGCAGGGGACGCAGCTGTTTCTCGCTCATCCGGGCGATATCGGTGCCACCCACCACGATGCGCCCCGCGGTGGGTTTGACCAGCCGGACGATCGACCGGGCGATCGTGGACTTGCCGCAGCCCGACTCCCCCACGATGGCCAAGGTGCCGCCCCGCCGGACGGTGAAGCTGACGTCGTCGACCGCGCGGAACACGCCGCGGGCGACGGGATAGTCCACGACCAGGCCGTCGACCTCGAGCAACGCGTCATCGGTCATCGGGGTTCTCCCAGCGCTACGGGCGCGTCCGGAGACTCGCCGTCCTCGTCCCACGGGCCGAGCCGTGGGACCGCCGCCAGCAACTTCCTGGTGTACGGGTCGCGGGGCGCGTTGACGATCTGCTCGGCCTCACCGGACTCGACGAATCGGCCGTCCTTCATGACATGGATGCGGTCCGAGACGAGCCGGGCCACGCCGATGTCGTGAGTGATCATGAGGATGCCGATGCCGATGTTCTCCTGTACTTCGAGCAGCAGGCCGAGGATGCCCGCCTGGACGGTGACGTCGAGGGCGGAGGTGGGTTCATCGGCGACGAGCAGGACGGGCGATCCGGCGAGCGCGATCGCGATGAGCACGCGCTGCAGCATGCCGCCCGACAACTGATGCGGATACTTGCCCAGCTGGGACGCGGGGTCCGGGATGTGCATCCGGGCCAGCAGGTCGACGGACCGCGCGACGGTTTCCGCCCTGGACAGGCCGCGGTGCCGCAGCCGTACGGCCTCGCGCAGTTGCTGCCCGATGGTGTGGACGGGGCTGAGCGCCGTCATCGGATCCTGCGGGATGAGCGAGACGGTACGCCCGCGCACCTCGCGCACCGCGCGCGGGTCGGCGATGACGTCGACGCCCTGGAAGCGGGCCGTGCCGGACAGGACCGCCAGCTCCGGGGGGAGCAGCCGCAGGATGCCCATGGCCGTGGTGGACTTGCCGGATCCCGACTCACCGATGATCGTCACGGTTTCGCCCTGGCGGATGACGAAGCTGACGCCGTCGACGGCGCGCACGATGCCGGCCTCGGTCATCAGCTCGATCTGCAGGTCCTCGACCTCCAGCAGGGGACGATCGGCCGCGTCGAACTCGGCTGTCATGCTCGGCTCACCTTCCCTTCCGTCTGCGGGCCCTTGCGCCGGCGAGCACGGTCCCGCAGGCCGTCCCCGAGCAGGTTGACACCGACGACGAGCAGCACGATGACCAGTCCGGGCAGCGTGACCAGCCACCACGACGTCGTGATGTAGTCCTGGCCGTCGGCGATGATGCGGCCCCACGTGGCGAACGGACGCTGCGGACCGGCGCCCAGGTAGCTCAGCGCGCTCTCCAGCAGCACGGCCTGGGCCAGCAGCAGCAGGATCACGAGCGAGGCCTGCTTGACCACGTTGGGCAGCACGTGCCGGAGCAGGGTGGTGATGCGGTGCAGGCCGAGCACCCGGGCCGCGGCCACGTACGGTTTCTCGCGCTCGACGAGCACCAGGGAACGCGTCAGGCGGGCCACCTCCGGCCACTGCGCGAAGGCGATCACGAAGGTGATGACCGGAATGGACGGACCGAAGAGCGCGACGACGAGCAGCAGCATCAACAGCAGAGGCAACGACAGCTGCGCTTCCAGCAGGCGGGAGACCACGGTGTCGACCCAGCCGCCGAAGAATCCGGCCGCCGCGCCGGCGATGAGGCCGATGATTCCGGACACGACGATGGCCAGCACGCCGACGGTCAGCGAGACCTGGCCGCCGTGCAGGACCCGGGAGAGCAGGTCCCGGCCGAGCTGGTCGGTTCCGAACAGGTGCCCGCCGGTCAGGGGCGGCAGGCGGCGCAGGCTGAGGCTCTGCTCGTCCGGCCCGGGAATCGGCAGGACGCCGGCCAAGGCGACGGGCAGGACGACAAGGGCCACGCCCACCGAGCCGATCCATATCTTCAGCCGCGCGCTCTTGCGGCGGCGGACCGCCCCCGATCGAGCGAGATCCTTGGCGGTCACCGCGCTGGGCCGCGCGGCGGGCGCCGCGGTGTCCCCGCTGCCGGAGCCGTCGGCGGGGCCGACTGTCGTGGCGGTCATGAGGCCACCGCCTTCCCGAGTCGCACCCGCGGGTCGAGCAGCGGGTAGGTGAGATCGATGAGGAGCTGGACGAGCACGGTCAGGATGGCTGTGACCAGGACGGTCGCCTGGATCAGCGGGTAGTCCCTGGTCTCCAGCGCGCGTACGACGAGCGATCCGACACCTGGCCAGGCGAAGACGACCTCGACCACCACCACGCCGTTGAGCATGGCGGCGAAGCGGGTGCCGAGCGCGGTCACCAGCGGGACGGCCGAGTTGCCCAAGGCGTAGCGCCAGGTCAGGCCGCGTTCGGAGATGCCGCGGGCGCGGGCGATCGTCAGATAGGGGGCCGCGAAGCCGGCTCCCATCTCCCTGCGTACCAAGCGGGAGATCAGCGCGATCTGCAGGATGCCGACGGTCACGGTGGGCAGGACGAGGCCGGCCCAGCTGGTGAAACCGGATGCCGGGAGCACGGGGACGAGCACCGCGAAGATGGTCAGCAGCATGATGCCGCTCCAGAACTCCGGCATGGACTGCCCGGCGATCATGGCGACGTTGGCCCCGAGCTCGCGGGCGGTGTCGGCGTGCCTGGCCATCCAGACGCCGGCCGGGATGGCCACGACCGCGGCGAACAGGATGGCGGACACGGCGAGCATGATGGTGTACGGCATCCGGCTGAGGACGACATCCAGAGCGGGGGCCTGGAAGGAGAAGGACGTGCCCAGGTTGCCGTGGAACAGGTCCTGGACGAAGATTCCGTACTGCTGTATGAGCGGTTTGTCCAGGCCGAACTGGGCGCGGATGCGGTCGAGCTCAGCCGTGGTGGCCAGCGGGCTGGCGTAGGCGGCCGCCGGATCCCCTGGTGCCAGCCGTACGAGCACGAACACCGTGGAGACGGTCAGGAAAATCGCCAGGATGCTCTGCCCGACTCGCTGCGCAACATAGCGGACCACGATTCATCCATTCAGTCGCACGGATGCGAGTTCGTAGGAGTTGGTGGGACTGAGCAGCACGTTCTCCACGCGCTTGCGGCGGGCGATGACGGTCTTGGGGACGAAGGCCCACATGCAGGGCCAGGTGTTCCAGATCTCCTTCTGGGCGGTGGCGAGGATGCTCTCCCGGGCCGCCTTGTCGGTTTCCTGCGAGGCCTTCTCCAGCAGGGCGGCGATCTTAGGGAACACGTAGCCCTGGTAGGTGTCGCGGGTCGCCTCCTTTTCCTTCGTGCCGGCGAACATGCCCTGCAGGGGCGTCAGCGCCAGCCCGGTCGGGCCGGGGTAGCCGTTGCCGAGGACGTCCCAGTCGCCGCCCCGTCCCTGCCGCCACTTGGAGATGTCGCCGCCCGGCTGGAACTGCTGGAGTTCGGCCTGCACGCCGACGGCCTTGAGCATCTCCACCACCGCCTCCATGACGCTCGTGTCGTTGGCGAACTCTCCGGTCTCCCAGATGATCTTGATCTTGAGATCCTTCACCCCGGCGGCGTCGAGCATCTGCTTGGCCTTCTGCGGGTCGTAGACGTATTCGCCCGTCTGGACCGCGCCGGTCAGGGTGTCGGCCACCACGCCTCGAGCGGGGGAGACCGAATCGGCGAAGACGTCCTTGATCAGGGAAGGGCCGTTGATGGCGTAGCTCAGCGCCTCACGTACGCGCGGGTCGGCGAGCGGGTGCCCGGCGGGCTTGCGGAAGTTGTAGAAGAGCTGAGTGATCCGCGTGCTCGGCACCTGCTGCACCTCCACGTCGCCCAGACCGGACAGCTGGCTGATCGCATCGGGAGAGATCGCGTCGATCACGTCGACCTCGCCGCTGCGCAGCGCGACGACGCGGTTGGCCTCCTCCGGCAGGAACCTGACCTGTACGGTCTTGATCGCCGGCGCGGGGCCCCAGTACTTGTCGTTGACCTGCAGCGTGTACTCGCCGGTGCCCCGGTTCGCGGCGGTGACGACGTACGGGCCCGAGCCCACGCCGCCCTGGAGTTCCTCCGGTTTGTTGGCGGCGGCGGGGGTGATGAGGATGTTCGCCATCAGGTAGTCGAGCGTCGGCACCGGATGCTTGGTGACGAGCTTGAAGGTGGCGGCGTCGACGGGGGTGACCGTCGGCCATTCGGGGAAGAGGCCGGCCAGGAATGATCCGGGGACCTTCTGGTACATCTGCAGGGCGGTTGAGACGTCTTCGACCGTGACCGGGCTGCCGTCGGAGTAGCGGACGCCGTCGCGCAGCTTGACCGTCCACTCGGTGGGAGCCGTCAGCTCGAACCGCTCGGCCAGGACGTGCTGCACGGTGAGCTTCGGGTCGATGAAGGTCAGCGCCTGACGGACGCCGCGCTGGACGGTGACGGCGGCGTCGAACTGGTTGAGCTTGTTGTCCAGCGACACGAGCGAGCGGTTGAGCGCCAGGGTGATGCCGGAGCCGGCACCGGCCCCGCTGGTGGAGCCCACGCCGGGCGCGCTTCCCGGTCCCGCGCAGGCGGCGAGGGGACTCAGGGTCATGGCCGCACCCGTGAGAGCGCCGAGACGGAGAAGACTGCGACGGGAGAACTGGGGGCCGCTTCCGGGATGAGTCACTGGGCTTCTCGCTTTCTGAACCGTCCGCAGTGGTACGCCGCTCAGCAGCGGCCGTCTGCCAGGACCGGATGTTTCCCACGTCACAACGACGTTGCTGCACCATTACACGACTGCGCATCTCGCGCAAGAGGCCTAGCGCATTTTGTGCAAGCTGTGACATCATCCAGTCAAGACGAAGGATACGTCGGCGTGCCCGCCCCGCTCCGGAGCGGATCGCGCACGAGGGTTCGCGACAGCCGCGAGAGTCCGTCTGACCTGCAAAGATCAATCGCACCGGGGGTTCCTTGACGCCCAAGCCCAGCACGGCCGCACACGGTGTCCTCATCGTGGCCGACGACCTGTCGGGGGCGGCCGAGTCCGCAGCACGCGTCATGATGCGCGGAACACGCACGAGGGTTCTTCTCACTCATGACGCCGTGCGCGGCGAGCGCGATCTCGCCGACATCCTGGTCGTCGATACCGACTCCCGGCACCGGCCGCCCGCCGAAGCCGGCGCGGCGGTGCGTTCCACGCTCGCCGCGGCCTCCGCCGGGCGGCTGATCTTCAAGAAGATCGACTCTCTGCTGCGCGGCAACGTCGCGGCGGAGGTCGCCGCGCTCGCGGCGCCCGGGGCCGCTGTCGTCCTCACCCCTGCCCTGCCCGGCCTGGACCGGGTGGTACGCGACGGCGTGCTGTACGTGGCCGGTGTCGCCCTCCACCAGGTGAACGCCTGGGCGGTGGACGGCGTCCCTGCTCCGGCGTCGGTCGAGGCGGCTCTGGCGCCGCTCCCGGCCCGCGTGCTGGACCTCGCGACCGTGCGATCGGATCGCCTTGCCGACGCGATCGCCTCCTGCGCGCGGGATGCGCACATCGCGCTGTGCGACGCGGAGACGGATCAGGATCTGGACGCCGTGCTGCGCGCCTCGCTGGCCGTGCCGTCGGTGCGGCTGGTCGGATCCGGCGGGCTCGCCGACGCGCTCGGGCGTCATCTGCGCGGTCTCGGCCCGGCCGCCGGGGAGCATTCGCCTGTTCCACAGCCTGTTTCGCGGCCTGATTCGTGGCCTGTGTCGCGGCCTGATTCGCGGCGCGGCGGCGTGGGCTCCCCGGGACCGCTCGTCGTGACGGGCGGCGGTGCGGGCTCCCCCGCGCCGCTTGTCGTGGTGGGCAGCGCCGAGCCGGTCGCGGCCGAACAGGTGCGCCGGCTGGCCGAGGCCGGAGCCGTGCCCGTGGCCCTGCCTCTGACGGCGCTCCTCGGCACACCCGACGGCCGCGAACCCCTCCCCCGCATTCCCCTCGGCGATCGGACGGTCGTGGCCTACCTCGACTCCGCCGGCGTCGTCCTCCCCGCGGCCTCCCGTGACCTCGCGCGCCGGCTGGCCGATGCCGTCGCGGACGCGGTACGCGCGTACGAGAGGCCAGTGGACCTCGTGCTGACCGGCGGCGAGACCGCCCGGCGCGTCCTCGACGCCCTCCAGGTGCGGGAACTGACCCCGCTCGGGCAGGTACACCCGGGAGCCGTCCACTCCCGGACGGCCGACGGCCGTTCCGTGGTCACCCGCCCGGGCAGCTTCGGGGAAGCCGACTCGCTCGTCGAGATCGTCAGGGCCCTGGCCCCGCACTCCCTCGAATCCCTTGACCCCACTCTCTCCGAAAACCCAGCGAAAGGTCCCGTCGTGAGCATCAGCACTGCCGGCGTCAGCCGACAGCCTCGCACAGCGGCCACTCCGATCATCGCCGTCACCATGGGTGACGGCGCCGGTGTGGGCCCGGAAGTCATCGTCGGCGCCCTCCAGGACGCCGGCACCGCCGCACTCTGCCGTCCCGTCGTCATCGGCGACGCCGTACGGCTGCGCCAGGCGGCCGGCATCCTCGGGATCGACACCGAGATCGTCGCGATCGACACGGTGGCCGACGCCGTGTTCGAGCCGGGACGCCTCAATGTCATCGACCTGGGACTCCTGCCGGAAGACCTGCCCTGGGGGAAGATCTCTCCCGTGGCGGGGGCGGCCGCGTACCACTATGTCCGCGTCGCCAGCGAGCTGGCGATGGCCGGGGACGTGCAGGCGATCTGCACGGCGCCGCTGAACAAGGAGGCCCTGCACGCGGGCGGCTACATCTTCCCCGGCCACACCGAACTCCTCGCGCACCTGACCGCGACCGGCGAGGTGTCCATGATGTTGTCCTCGCCGAAGATCCGGGTCATCCACGTCACCACGCACATCGGACTGATCGACGCCATCGCGAAGATCGAGCCCGGCCTGGTGGAGCGGACAGTGCGCCGAGGCCACGAGGCGCTACGGCGGGCCGGGATCGAGAACCCGCGCATCGGAGTGTGCGGCATCAACCCGCACGCCGGCGAGAACGGCCTGTTCGGCTACGGCGAAGAGGCCGAGAAGATCGTCCCCGCTATCGAAGTCCTCAAGGCCGACGGCATCGACGTGCAGGGGCCGCTGCCCGCCGACACGGCCTTCTTCGTCGCGGGACGCGGTGACTACGACCTCATCGTGGCGATGTACCACGACCAAGGGCACGGCCCGGTGAAGATCCTGGGTATCGAGGCCGGGGTGAACATCACCGTGGGCCTGCCCGTGATCCGCACGTCCGTGGATCACGGAACCGCCTTCGACATCGCGGGGAAGGGCATCGCTGAGGTCGGTAGCATGATCGAGGCGCTGCGGCAAGCCGCCCAGATGTCTCCCAGTCCGGCGAGCTGACCCGGGACCGTTGAACGACCAGCCGAGAAGGAGGAGCGTTGTCCAGGAACTCTGACCGTCGGCGCGCCGAGATCGTGCGCCTGGCCACGACCAGTGGTCTGGCCAGTGTCGAAGAACTGTCCTCGACGTTCGCCGTGACGCCCTCCACCATCCGCCGTGACCTCGCCCGGCTGACCACGCAAGGGCTGCTGACCCGGACGTTCGGCGGCGCGATGGCCGTCGTCGCCCACCCTGAGGATTCGGTACGCCAGCGCGTCGGCGACGCCTTCGAGGCCAAACACGGCATCGCCCGATGGGCGGCTCAGCAGATCGGAGCCGGCGAGTCCGTACTGCTCGACGCCGGCTCGACCGTCGCGGCGCTGGCTCACGAGCTGCGCTCCAGCACCCAGCTCTTCATCGCCACCACGAGCTTGACCGTGCTCAAGGAGCTCGGCGACGTCGAGAGCCTCCATGTGGAGTGCCTCGGCGGCCGGCTGCGCCATCTCAGCCAGGGGTTCGTGGGCCCCATCACCGAGGCGTCTCTAGAACGGATGTCGTTCGACCGCGTCTTTCTCGGGGCCGACGGAGTCACCGCCGACCGGGGGATCTGCGAGGCCGACCTCCAGCAGACCCGGCTCAAGGAGCTCATGGCCCGCAACTCCCGTAAGACCTACGTACTGGCGCACGCGGCCAAGCTGGGGCGAGGTCCGTTCCATGCCTGGGTACGGCTCCCCCGGCCCTGGACGCTGGTGACCGACGACACGGCCTCGGAAGACGCGCTGACCCCGTTCGCGAGAGAGGGAGTCGAGGTGGTCGTGGTCGACGTCGAAGGCCGGATCAGCAAACCGAGGCCGGCCGCCGATCAGCCGAGCGCCCCGCAAGGGTGAGGGCAGCGCGGCCGATCATGCCGCCCTGACCCGGGCAACCGGTCACGATCCTTGGTGGAGCGGGGCCTGATCGGCCGGTTCCGTCAGGCTCGTACGATTGGCGGCATAGGCGGTGAGGGCGCCGATCGCGCAGATGATCGCGATGCCGAACAGCGCGTACCGTGCCGAGTCGAGCATCGAGGCGCCGCCCAGGTTGACCAGGACGCCGCCCACCGCCGTACCGAACGCGATCGACAGGATCGTCACGGTGGCGATCGCCGCCGCCCGGCCGCTTTCCTCCGGATCACGGGTGCTGGACATCGCGGCCACCGACAGATGCGGATAGGCCAGACCGATGCCCGCACCTGCGACGAACAGCACCGGAGCCCAGACGAGCACCAGCCAGCTCGGCGTGTCCGCACGCTGTAGCAGCCCCTGCAGGAGGAGGCCGGCGGCGAGCAGCACCGGGACAGGAGGCGGCCGGTGAGCATCGTCGCGATCACCATGGCGACGAGGTAGATCGTCATGTTCCAGGCATAGAAGCTCGCGCCGCCGAGGCCGGCCACCGCGGTCGGCAGCAGGGTATGAACCGTTCTTCATATTCGCTATGAAAACCTGGGATTCTGCTCTGGGCTCGTAGTCCGTGCTGTGCCGGTGGAACGTGATCCGCGGGATGGATCGGTATCCGGCGGAGGTGTATCGCTCACGTGTTCTACCCAAAGCGGTCAACTCTTGGTAGCGTTACGGTTACATATCGTGGTGGCGGGGGTGGGCGGGGTGCAGGTTACGGGCTGCAGGTCCGTGCGGTACACGCGTCGATGCCGCCTGGTCACCCATGACCTGGTGGGGGCGGTGGGTGAGTAGGCTCACTGCGACGGCCTCCCGCACCGCTTACGCGGCGGTGGTGGAGGCGACTGGTGAGGTCGTCGCGCAGGCGCTGGTGGCCAGGCCACGCCCGTCCGAGTTGCCTGCTTCCTTCAGGGAACCACAGAGAATTCAAGACGCTCGCCGCCAGATAGATGTTGATCGCGCCGACGAGTACTCCGCTAGCAACGCGGAGCCGGGGCGGCGTGCCCGGTCAGCGGGGACGAGATCCGTGGGCGAAGCGCACGGTGATGGACAGGCCGCCTTCGGGGCGTGCGCTGGCGGTGAGGGTGGCGTGGTGGGCTTGGGCGACGGCGTTGACGATGGCCAGGCCGAGGCCGTAGCCGTCGCGGCGGCCGTGACGGTCGGGCGCCAGTTTCTGGAAGGGCTGGAAGAGCCGCTGGATCTGGTCGCCGGGGATGACCGGCCCGCTGTTGGTGACCGTGAGGGCCACCTGGGTTCCGATGGTCTGGGTGGTGATCTTGACCTGCCCGCCCGGGTGGTTGTGGCGGATGGCGTTGTCGATGAGGTTGGCGACGAGGCTTTCGATCAGTCTCGGGTCCCCGGACGTCACCGCGGGCGTGAGGTGTTCGGCCAGGTCGATCCCAGTCTGCGCGGCTTGGTCGCGGCGGGAGGCGAGCACTCCCGCGACGATCTGAGTGAAGTCGAGGGGGTCCCAGCGGGTGACGCCGCGCTCACTGGTGGCCAGAGCGAGCAGCGCCTGGACGAGCCGCTCCTGGTGTTCACCCAGGGCGAGGGCCTCCTGGCAGACCGTACGCAGGGTCTCGGCGTCGGCGTCGGGGTCGGCGAGGGCGACTTCGAGGAGGGTACGCAGGCCGGCGAGCGGGGTGCGCAGCTCGTGGGAGGCGTTGGCGACGAAGTGGCGTTGGGCGTCGAAGGAGGCTTGCAGGCGGGCGAACAGGTCGTCGAGGGTGTGGCCGAGTTCGGTCAGCTCGTCCGCGGGCTCGCCGAGGTCGAGGCGCCGGTGGAGGTCTCCGGCGGAAATGATCTTGGCAGTGGTGGTGATGGCGCGCAGCGGGCGCAGGAACCGGCCGGCGACGTACCAGCCGAGAGCCAGGGCGACGGGGATCAGGATGACCAGGGCGACGGCGGATCCGGCGAGGAGCTGGGGCAGGCTGATCCCGGCTCCGGTTTCGGCTATCGGGCCGGATGGGCCTTTGGGCGTGGTCTGCTGGATGCTGGCCAGCGGGACGTCGACGAAGATGAGCACAACGATCCCGGCGGCGTAGATGCCCGCCGCGTAGGCCAGTGCGAGCCGCGTCTGCAGCGACCTTCTGGTGAGCGTCTGGGAGGTCATGACGGTCCGATGCGGTAGCCGCCTTCGCGGATGGTCTCGATCACGGGCGGGTCGCCGAGCTTGACCCGCAACCGGTGCATGGTGTGCTTGACGGCGCTGCTGAAGGGGTCGGCGGCCTCGTCCCAGACGCGCTCCAGCAGTTCCTCGGCGGAGATGACCAGCCCGGGAACGGCCAGCAGGCATTCCAGCAGGCCGAACTCCCTGGGGCTCAGCTCAAGGCGCCGACCGGCCCGGAAGGCGACACGGCGGGCCGGATCGAGGGTGATGTCCCCGCATGCCAGGGTCGGCGGCAGCGGCGGGGTGGCACGGCGGGCCAGGGCACGGACGCGGGCGACCAGTTCGGCGAACGCGAACGGCTTGGGCAGATAGTCGTCGGCGCCGAGACTGAGCCCGTCGACGCGGTCCTCGATCGTGCCGGAGGCGGTGAGCATGAGCACGCGAGTCTCACAGCGGCCGTGGGCGAGTCGCCGGCAGATCTCGTCCCCGTGGACGCCGGGCAGATCGCGGTCGAGGATCACCACGTCGTAGCGGGTGGTGGCCAGACGGTCGAGGGCGGCGGTGCCGTCCAGGACTACGTCGACGGCCATGCCCTCGCGGCGCAGCCCGGTCCCGATGGAGCGGGCGAGGATCTCGAAGTCCTCGACGACCAGGACCCTCACCGACCCTCACCGCCTGGTTGAGGTGCCATGCCTCAACGATCCCAGATCCCCGGTCGCAGCCAGGTCGCAGCCGCTGCGACCCGGCTGGAACCAGGCACCGCGTACAACCGTCGGCATGAATCCATCGTCGCCGTACCGATCCGGCTTGCACGCGGAGTGGACCAGGTTCCGCACCGGGCGAGGCTGGGTGCTCGCCATGGCGGCCTCCGTGCTGATCACCGTGTCCCTCGGATTACTGATCAGCGGGGGCGTCCGCAGCAGCTGCGTGACCGGGAAGGGCGAAGGCCCCTGCCCGCCGCCCTTGCTGGGACCCGATGGCACGGCTGTGCAGGACAGGTACTACTTCGTGCACCAGCCGCTCAAGGGGAACGGCGGCATCACCGCCCGCGTGGCGGGCATGACCGGGCAGATGCGGCTGCCCGACGCCGTGCCCGGGGTGCGCAACATCAAGCAGGGGGTGGTGCCGTGGGCGAAGGCCGGGCTCCTCGTACGGCAGAGCCTCAAGCAGGGCACACTGTACGCCGCCGTCATGCTCACCGGAGATCACGGCGTGCGGATGCAGCACAACTTCACCCACGACGTGGCCGGCGGACCGCACAACGGCCCGCAGTGGCTGCGGCTGACCAGGTCGGGCGACACCATCACCGGCTACGAGTCGGACGACGGCAAGGCGTGGACCGAGGTCAGCACGGTCAAGCTGGCCGGGCTGCCGGAGACGGTCGAGATCGGGCTGTTCGCCGCCTCGCCAGGCGCCTTGTGGGACATGGCGAAGGCCTTCGCCCAGGCCACCGCCACCTTCGACCAGATCAAGCTGCAGGGCGCGAACGGTTCGTGGCGCCGCGACGACGTCGGCGTCGCCCTGGAGTCCGACGGCAAGACCCCGCATCACCCGGGCGGGGCCGTCGAGTCCGGTGACAAGCTCATCGTGACCGGGGGCGGTGACATCGGGCCCGCCACGGTGGAGGGCGGTATGCGCGCCGACTTCACGCTGATCGGCGGCGTCTTCGGGCTGATCCTGGTGCTCGGGGTGGCGGTCACGTTCTTCACGGCGGACCACCGGCGCGGGCTGAGCAGGACCGGCCCGCCGCTCGCACAGCCGCTCGCACAGCCGGTCGAGCCACTGGTCGGGTCACTGGTCGGGCCGCGTCCGGCGCGGCCGCTGGCGGCCAAGGCCACGGTGCTCGGCGCAGTCGCGTTCGCGACGGGGCTGGTGACCTCGGGGATCGTGGTCCCTGGCGGTCTGGCGCTGTTGCGTGCCCATCAGAACCCGATCCAGCCGCTCCCCCTGGGTACCGAGCTGCGGGTGATCGTCGGCTACGCGGCGCTGACCGCGGCCGTCGCCGTGCTGGCTCTGGGCCTCGCCGCGCTGGTCAAGCGGGCCATCGTCGCCATCGGGCTGGCCATCGCGCTGGTCGTCGTGCCCTACCTGCTGGCCACCGCGGGCCTGGCGCCGTGGCTGCTGATCATCACCCCTGCCGCCGGGTTCGCGATCACGCAGAGCGTCCCCACGTTCGCGCATGTGGACGTGGGCCCGTCACTGTTCGGCAGCTATTACCCGCTCCCGCCCTGGGCAGGGTTGGCCGTGACCTGCGCGTACGCCGCCCTCGCCCTCGGGGCGGCGATAGCCGTACACCGCACGAGAAATCATCGATGACTGCGGTGGGCGGTCTCCGGGCCGATGACCCGCAGGAGCTCGAGAGCCTCGACGCTCTTGGATCCGGGCGGCGGCGTGAACAGGCGCAGGCGCTGGTCCGCGGCCTGCGTCTGCAGCATCTCGAAGTCGAATTCGATGGGCCCGACGGAGGGATGAATGACGCGCAACCGGCTGTCGCGGCGCACGGCGACCTCGTGCCGCTGCCAGAGGGCGGCGAACTCCTCGCTCGCCGCCCCAAGCCGGTCGATCAGGGCGCTCGCGGGCCGATCGTAGTCACGACGCGTCGCGGCGGCACGCAGGTCGGCGACGCGCAAGCGGCTGTGGTGGTCGTGTTCCTCGGCGGGGTACGCCTCGCGTACGAACGGGTCGGTGAACCAGCGCCACACGATGTTCCGGTCCCCTTCCTCGATCCTGCACACGCACCCGAACAGCGCCTCGGCCAGGGCGTTCTGCGCGAGCAGATCGCCGAGGTCGGTGAGGAGCTGGGCGGGCGTGTCGCCCAGCCGGTCGAGAAGGTAGAGCAGGCCGGGACGGACGTGACGTCCGGCGCGCGCCCCTTCGGGCGGCCGGTGGCCCGCCAGCAGGTAAAGATGATCTCTTTCGTCCTCGGTCAACCGCAAGGCCCGGGCGAGTGCGGCCAGTAGCTGGACCGACGGCTGGGAGCTGCGCGCCTGCTCGAGCCGCATCACGTAGTCGGCCGACACCCCGGCCAGCTGGGCCAGCTCCTCGCGGCGCAGGCCGGGCGTGCGGCGCCGCGGTCCGGCGGCCAGACCGACCTCCTGCGGCCGGAGCCGCTCACGGGAACGGCGGAGGAAGTCCGCCAGCTTGACGCGGTCCATCTTCATGTCATCCATCCTCGCCGCCCGGCCCACCGCGCGTGCCGCGCACGCTAGGAGGGCCGATCCTAGGGAATGGGCTCCCCTCCTCATCGCCGCGGGCTCCTGGCATCGTCCCCGGTGTCGAGCAGCGATGAGAAGGGAGACAGACATGAGGGAGCTCACAGTGGGCGCCGCGCGTGTGCCGTACCGGGTGATGGGCGAAGGCCGCCCGCTCGTACTGGTGCATGGCGGCAGTCCGGGCTCGAAGGCCTGGGACGGTGTGGCAGGGGCGTTCACGGGCGCCAGCACGGTGGTGCTGCCGGATCTTTCTGGAAGCGACGCGGCGCGCGACGACGGGGGCGAGCTCACGGTCGAGCTGCTCGTCGAGCAGGTCGCCGCCGTGATCTCCGATCTCGGGCAGGGGCCCGCCGACGTGGTCGGGCACTCCATGGGCGCTTCGGTGGTCGCCACGTTGGCCGCCGTACGGCCGGATTTGGTACGCAGTGTCGTGTTGGTCACGGGCTGGGCGGGGCGGGGCGATGCGTACCTCCGCAGCGCGTTGACCGTCTGGCGTGATCTCGCCGGTGACGCCGACACGTTCGCGCGGTACACGATGCTGATCGCCTACAGCCGTGAGCATCTGGGTTCCATCAGCCCGGCGGCCGTGGAGGAGCTCGCCACCGGCTATCGGCCCCATGCGGGCAGGCTCCGGCAGATCGATCTCGCCTTGCGGCTGGACGTCCGTGACCTGCTGCCGCGGGTCCAGGCGCCGACATTGGTGATCGGGTGCGCCCGCGACGCGCTGATCTTCGTGGCGTACTCCCGCGAGCTGGCCGCCGCCATCCCGGGTGCCTCGTACGCGGAAGTGGACAGCGGGCACAACGTGACGGCCGAGCGGCCGGCGGAGTTCGTGAAGCTCGTCCGCGACTTCATCCACCCGGAATGACCGAGGTGGTCATCGCGTCGATGGTGAGCTTGAGCATCGGGGCTATGGTGCCGCCGAAGCCGGCCCGTGCCTGCGCGGCTCCCGCGGATCGGAGGTCCACGCCCTGGGCGGAGCGGTAGTTGGCGAAGCTGACCACCTGGAGGTCGGGCAGCACCAGCCAGGCGTATGCCTGGTCGGGTTGGCGGGCGGGGTTCTGGATCACGAGTCCGGATCCGTTGAGCGGCTCGTACGGTCCGGTCAGGCTGGGTGCGGCGAAGCCATACAGCCCGGTGGGCGCGCGGCCGGCCGGGTGGAAGGTGTGGCGCTGGGTGGAGAAGAAGAGGTAGTACCGGGAGTCGTGGACGATGACGTGCGGTCGTTCCAGCTCGTGGTTGATGCCTTCGGCGACGAGCAGCGGCGGCAGGAGGGACCAGGTGCCGGCTCGTGGCTCGGCCAGGGCGATCGCGCCGGTGAAGCCGTCCTCCCCGGCGGTGGACGCGGCGACGAGGAGATGATCGCGCCCATCGGCCGGGTCGCGGAACCAGCCGGGATCACGGAAGGCCCTGATGCGGCCCGGCGCTCCATCGCCCTCCTCTTTCGACAGGCCCAGGGCTCCATCGCCCTCCTCTTTCGACAGGCCCGGGACTCCGTCGCCCTTCTCTGTCGGCAGGTACATCCGGCCGTCGGGGCGCAGGACCTCCCGGTGCTCGGCGTCCGGTCGCAACGCGATCCGACCGGCGTCGGCGATCAGGGCGGCGCGGGCCTCGATGACGCTCTGCCGGTACGTCGGGCGCGCTTCGCCACGCCGACCGGCGGCCGTGTAGTACACCGACACGGTCCCATCAGGCCGCCGGACCGCTGACCCGGACCATTCGCGGCTGCCGGGCGCGGCGCCGTCGGCAAAGGCGTTCCCCAGGTCCTCCCACTTGTCGTCGCGGTGGGCGAGCAGGCGAATCCGGGCCTGGTCATGGCGCTCCTCGGGGTGACCGGTGGCGGGGGCCGACAGGGCCATCCACAGCTCCTGGCCGCCGATCACGCTCGTCGAGCCGTCCTCGTCCTGGATCGGCCACAGGTCCCACAGATCGTGGTCGGGCAGAATCGGTGCCGCGGTGGCGATGACAGGCGCCGTGGTCGTGGCGGCCTCGGCGAGCAGGTCGAGGTGCCGGTGGGTCCAGCGTGCCGGATAGAGCATGGTCAGCCCTTCAAGGAGCCCTGGAGCAGGGCTTTGACGAAGTGACGCTGGAAGATGAGGAAGATCACGAGTGTGGGCGTCAGGATCAGCAGCGATCCGGCGCACAGCAGCGGGATGTCGGTGCCCCACTGTCCCTGGAAGGCGCCCAGGGCGCCGGACATCGTGC
Organism: Nonomuraea sp. NPDC049158; assembly: GCF_040648335.1. Lineage (NCBI taxonomy): Bacteria > Bacillati > Actinomycetota > Actinomycetes > Streptosporangiales > Streptosporangiaceae > Nonomuraea > Nonomuraea sp. NPDC049158. The sequence goes on along the minus strand of NZ_JBEZDM010000032.1, from coordinate 95,791 downwards.
GTTTGGTGGGATCGTCGACCAGGACGATGGCCAGGAGGAACTGGTTCCAGGTCCACAGGAACAGCAGGATGCCCAGGGACGAGATCGCCGGCATGGCCAGAGGGACGTGGATGCGCCGGAACAGCTGCCACACGTTGGCGCCGTCCATCCGCGCGCTCTCGGACAGCTCCCCGGGCATGTTGACGAAGTGGGCGCGCATCCAGAAGACGCTGAACGGCATGAACAGGCCGATGAGCGGCAGGATGATGGCCCAGCGCGTGTTGAGCAGCCCCATGTCGCGGATCTGGTAGTACAGCGGCGTGATGATGCCCTCGAAGGGGAGCGTCAGGCCGAGCACGAACAGCAGGAAGATCACCCGGCCACCGATCACCCGCAGGTGGCCGATGGCGAAGCCGGCCATCGTGCCCAGCAGGATCGAGATCGGGACCACGCCGAGCACGATGAGGGCGCTCGACTTCAGCAGCTCGCCCATCTTGGCGGCCTCGAAGGCGCGCGGGAAGTTGCCCCACTGCGGGTGGTCCGGCCAGGCCAGCCCGGCCGGATAGGTGCCCGAGGGGTGCAGGGCGGTGACGAACAGGCTGAGGAACGGCAGCAGCGTGACCGCCATCATGAGGACGAGCAGCAGCCTGCCGGTCCAGGCCTCCCGCGACGCGGTGATCATCGGTTGCCGTCCTTCGCGAACCACTGGATGGGCAGGGCGCAGGCGATCACGAGGACCATAAGCACCACGGCCAGGGCCGAGGCCATGCCCACCTCGCGTTCGGAGAAGGCCAGGTAGAAGATCTGCAGGCCGGGCACCATGGTCGTGTTGCCGGGACCGCCCTGGGTGGAGATGTAGATGATGTCGAAGCTCGCCAGGGCCGCGATCACCGTCACGGTAACGCAGACCGCGATCTCCTGCCGCAGGCTCGGCACCGTGATGGAGACGAACTCCCGCCACGCTCCGGCGCCGTCCAGCCGGGCGGCCTCGTACAGCGCCGGGTCGATCTTGCTCATGCCGGCCAGGAGCAGGAGGGTGCACAGGCCGAGCAGCACCCACGCGCCGATCATGCCGACGGCGGGCAGGGCGGTGGCGAAGTCGCCCAGCCAGGCCCGGGTCACTCCCCCGAGACCGACGAGCGAGAGCAACTGGTTGATCACACCGGTGGAGGCCAGCAGCCAGCTCCACGCGATGCCGGCCGCCACCAGCGGGATGACCTGCGGCAGGAACAGCACGGTCCGCGCGATCAGGGCGAGCCGGCTGGCCGCGATCCGCCGGATGGTCGCGGCGATCGCCAGGCCCAGCACGACCGGGAGCGCGCTGAAGAACACGATCAGCTTGACGGCGTTGACCAGCGAGTCGAACAGGTCCTGATCGGTGAAGACCTTGCCGTAGTTGGCCGGACCCACCCAGGTGGACGGGCCGATGCCGTCCCAGTCGTACAGCGAGTACTGAACGGTCAGGGCGATCGGGCGCAGGACGAACACCGCGTAGAAGGCGAGCGCCGGGGCGACGAACAGCCAGCCGGTAAGGCCGCGCAGCTTGGCCACCGCCGGCCGCCGGTGCGAGGGTCCCACCTGCCTCAGTTCCCTTCGAGCTGGCCGGCGTAGTCGGCCTGGACACTCTTCAGCAGGTCCTGCGGCGTCTGCTGTCCCGCGACGAGTTTCTGCAGCTGGGGGGTCCAGCTCTTGGCGTAGATGGCGCCGGTGGCGTTGGCGATGAAGTCCATCGCGCCGTTGTCCTTGGCGATGTCCGCCCCCGCCGCCAGCGTGCCGGCGGTGACCGTGCCGGATTTGACGGCGGGCATGTACGCATCAGCCGGCCCCATCGGACGCGATCCGCCGACCTCGACACCGATCTCGCGGGCCCGCTTGTCGGTGGCCACCCAGTTGAGGAAGGAGGCGGCGCAGTCGGCGTTCTTGGCGTTGGCGGCGATCCCGAAGGTCAAAGGCGCCGACATGGCGGCCCGCTTGCCGCCCTGCTGGACCGGCGGCATCAGGGAGAAGCCGACGTTGCCCGCCATCTGCTTGTCGAGGTTGCCCGACTCCCAGTCGCCGTTGAACATGAACAGGCCCTTGCCGCCGATGAAGCGGCTCATCATCGTCGCGTAGTCGACCGCGTTGACGTCCTTCTGGAAGTAGCCGGCCTTGATCCACCGCTCCAGGTGCTGGGCCGCCTGCAGATTCGACGGGGTGTCGATGGTGGCGCCGGGCTTCTGGAAGATCCAGTCGTTGATCGGCTGGGGCGGTCCGTAGGAGGCCATGAGGTTCTGCAGCGGGAAGGCCAGGCCGCCGGTGGCGCCGCCGTTGAACTGCACGATGGGCGTGATGCCCGCGCTCTTGGCCTTGGCCAGCACCGCGTCGAGCTCCGCCAGCGTGGCGGGCGGCGCGGACATCCCGGCCTGCGCGGCGAGCTTCTTGTTGTAGAAGACGCCGGTCATGCTGAAGTTGAGGCCCAGGGCGTACAACGAGCCCTCGCCGCGCGGCCGGCCGCCCGGGCCCAGGCGCAGTTGCTGGAGCTGCGAGGCCGGCCACTTGTCCCAGCCGAACGCCGTCGCGTAGCCGTCCAGGTTCTTCAGCAGGTTGTCCTTGACCAGCTCGGATACCTGGGGCAGGCGCATCAGGTCGGGCGGGTTGTCGGCCAGCACGCGCGGGGCGTTCTGGGTGATGACGGCGAACTGGTCCTCGCGGATGTTCCACGTGACGTTCGGGTGCTGCTTGGTGAACTCGGTGGTCAGCGCCTTGGGGAGCGGGAAGCCGGTCTCGAAGTAGCCGTTCATGGTGATGGGCGCGGTGCCGCAGGTGGGCGCCGCGGACACCGGCGACGCGCTGGTGGCCTGGGGTCGCGGGCTGTCGCTGCCGGGTGCCGCGCAGGCGGCGGCCAGCGTCCCCATGGCGATCACAAGCGCGGCCCCGGACCTGCCGGGGCGAACTCGGCGAGCCATGTGCATCTCCTCTCCTGCTTGGGACGATCGGCACCGGCCTGATGTCCCGCTTTCCGTTGCTAAATCGGGTTAGCGCCCGATAGTCTCACGGCGCGCGTCGTACGATGTCAACCCCCCGTAACACTCTCTTGACGATCGGAGGTCCTGGGTGAGCCCTCGACGGGTCACGCTGGCCGATGTGGCCAAGGCGGCCGGTGTCTCCCGCCCGACCGCCTCGCTGGTGCTGTCCGGCCGCGGCCGTGAGCTGCGCATCTCTCAGGATGTCGAGCAGCGGGTCCTGCGAGCGGCCGAGGAGTTGCAGTACCGGCCCAACATCGTCTCCGTGGGCCTGCGTACGGGTACCAGCCGGACGATCGGCTTCGTCTCCGACACCGTCGCCACCTCAAGGCTGGCCGGCGACATGATCAAGGGTGCGCTGGAGGCGGCCCGTGAGCGCGGCTTCATGCTGTTCATCGGTGAGACCGAAGGCGACGCCGAGCTCGAACGGCTCCTGCTCCAGGCCATGCACGACCGTCAGGTCGACGGGCTCATCCTGGCCTCGATGTTCACCAGGTCCATCAAGGTGCCCAAGGGCATCACGGCCGCGCCCGCCGTGCTGCTCAACGCGTTGCCCAAGCAGCCCACTCCCCTGCCCGCCGTCGTCCCCGACGAGGTCGAGGCCGGCCGCCGCGCGGCCCGCGTCCTGCTCGACGCCGGCCACCGCGACGGCATCTACCTGATCGGCGCGGGCCCGCGCCTGCGCGATGTGCCCGCGCAGAGCGTCGCGGCGGTGGAGCGGCTCGTCGGCATCCGCGAAGCGCTCGGCGAGGCGGGAGTCAAGGTGGCGGGCGCTCGGACCTGTCCTGACTGGCAGCCGGAGTACGGCCTCGCCGCGACGCGCGACCTCCTGCGCACCGCGCAGCCGCGTGCGCTGATCTGCTTCAACGACCGCATCGCCATGGGCGCCTACCAGGCACTCGACGACTTCGGGCTCAAGGTGCCGGCGGACGTCTCCATCGTCTCCTTCGACGACCACCCCCTCGCCTCGTGGATGCGGCCCCAGCTGACCACGGTGGCGCTGCCCCACTACGAGCTGGGCCGCAAGGCCGTCGAGGTGCTGTTCGCCGAGATGGAGCTGCTCACCGAGACCGACCGTGCGGACACCGACCGGACCGGCGAGGTGCACCGGGTCCCGATGCCGGTCCGCAGCCGCGAATCCGTCTCGCCGTCAATGGCTTGACGCTCGGTCGTTGATCACGTGCCGGCCGGCGTCTCCAGCGATGGAGCCGCCTCAGTACGGTCGAACCGGTCCCACACACCGCTGACCGAGCGGTTCTTCCGGCCGTTACGCAACAACGTCACGCTGACCAGCGCCGACAGTGCCGCGACGACGATCGGATAAGCGACACCGGCGAGCTGGTTCCCGGTGGAGGAAGTGAGGGACAGCGCGATGAGCAGGGTGAAGCCGCCGAACAGCCCTGCTCCGAGGTGGTAGGAGATGGAGAGCCCCGTGTAACGGATCTGCGGGGGGAACAGCTCGGTCAGGTACGCGGCCATCGGTCCGTAGATCATCTCCGAGAACACGATTTGCAGCAGCACGGCTATGACGACCTGCGCGTACCGGTGATCGCCCGCGGCCGCTTTCATCCAGGCGTACAGCGGCAGGAAGGTCAGCGCGGCCAGGACGAGGCCGGCGACGATGATGGGCTGTCTGCCGTACCGGTCCGACAGCCGGCCGAACACCACGAAGAACGGCGTGCCCAGCGTCAGGGCGATCGTGAGGCAGAGGGCCTCTTGGCCGGTTGACCAGCGACAAGGGGACGTTAAGCGCGCCCTTATGTTCGGGTCCAACGATTGTTGGCGATGGGAGCCGTCTCCCTGAGAGAACCAACGGCCGCCCGGAAGCGGCGGTGCTACAGGTTCGCCGTGAGGCGGGTCAGGATGCGCGCCGCGGGCTCGGCGGACGCGTGCCGGTAACCGGTGCCGGCCCACAGGTGGAGGCGTTCGGCGTCACCGGCGGCGGCCGCGGCTCTGCGCAGTGGACTGGTCAGGTGGTGCAGCGCGGGGTAGCCGGCCGGAGCGAGGTGGTCATAGCGGTCGGTGAAGGCGTTGCGCAGCGCGCGTGCGGGGCGGCCGGTGAACGCGCGGGTGACGAGCGTACGGTCGCGGGCCGGGTCGGCGAGCGCGTCCTGGTGCGTTTTCGAGGCGCCGCTCTCGTCGGCGCGGAGCAGGACGGTGCCGACCATGGCGGCCACGGCGCCGGACCGCAGGACCTCTTCGACGGCGCCGGCGGTGGCCAGACCTCCCGCGGCGATGAGCGGGAGATCGGTCACGTGGGCCACCTCGCGCAGCAGCTGCGTGATCGGTGTCGCCATGGGGATGCGGTCGGGGGTGAGGGTGCCCGAGTGGCCGCCGGCCGCGCCGGCCTGGACGGCGAGGAGGTCGGCACCGGCGTCGGCGGCGCGCAGCGCTTCTTCGGCTGAGGTGACCGTCTGCATGATCAGCGTGCCAGCGGCGCGCAGCGCCTTGATGACCGCCGGATCCGGGATGCCGAAGGTGAAGCTCGCCAGCGGGACAGGGTCCGCCAGGAGGAGGTCCACCTTGTCGCGCCAATGGTCGTCGTCTTCGGTGAGGGCGACTTCGGCGAGGTCGAGTCCGTAGCGTCCGGCTTCGGGCTGGAGGGCGAGGGCGTAGCGGCGGTAGGCGGCGGGGTCGGCCGGGATCGGATTAGGGGCGAACAGGTTGACGCCGAACGGAACGGCGGCCGCCCGTACCTCGGCGATCTGCTCCGCGAGCGCTTCCGGGCGCTTGTAGCCGCCGGCCAGCAACCCGAGGCCGCCCGCTTCCGCGGCGGCGGTGACCAGCCGGGGCGTGGTGGCGCCGCCGGCCATGGGTGCGGCCAGCACGGGAACGGACAGGCCGATGGCGGTCAGTGCGCTGTTCATCGTGCCCTGCTCTCCTGCCGGTGCCGGATCCGGCCCTTCGCCGTCCTCGGCTCCGAGGTTAGGAGGTGGGACCCACGGCTGGGAAATTGTGCCGTCACTCAGAGCGGAACGCCCAGGTAGGGGAAGACCGTCAGCGTGCCGCCGTGCGGCTTGATCCCCTGGGAGGGCGCGCTCCCCTTGGTCAGGATGGCCGGCTGCGCGTCGATGATGTCATCGGCGAACCGGCGGCCGTTCGGGTAGCCGACCGGCGTGGCGCAGTCGTAGGTGATCAGGTCGGGCAGCAACTGCCCGGCCACCTCGGCGGCCTCGTGCCCGGTGTAGCCGCCGCCCGCGTCAAGCAGGGCCGCGACGATCTTGCCGGTGTGGTCGCGCCGGTCGTCGGCGGGCGAGCCGGTGCTGTAGGTGTTCTTGTCATCGTCCTTGGTGAACACGATGTTCATCAGCGGCCGGCCCATCCGCTCGACCTGCTGGCCCTCCAGCAGCACCGTCGTCCAAGTAACCGACCGGACAGCTTGCGGCCCGCGTCTCCGGATGCGCCGGTGTCGCTTCGCCTGGCGCATCCGGCTGTCACGACTGCCAAGGCGACGATCGTCGAGATCAGGGCAGGGCGGAATCCGCGTACGTTGGGCATGACGATTCCTGGATCGATAGAGGCCCGCGTGTTGGCGGGCGAGTGGGCCTCCACCCGCCCGCTCGGAGCGGGCGTAGCGGCGATGGGAGGACCTTAGGCCGGCGTCGGGCTTCGCATCCAACGATTGTTTGCGAGGCGAGTCATCTCCAGAAGAGAACTCTCCCTTCGCCCCATCCCGGCCGATGTCGCGATGATCACCGTGGTGGAGCCAGGAGGTGGAAGGCGCCCCGGATGACGGCTTGACCACGGGCCGCCACGTCGAGGGTGTCGAGTGCGGTGTCCGGGTCGGACACCATGAGGCTGACGGCCAGCGCTCGGCGGTCGGGAGTGCGGGCGAGATAGTGCAGGGATACGACCCCGGGCTCGCTACCGCCCTTGTACCACACCGCCGGAAAGCGGGATGCGTCCAGGTTGAGCCCGTCGTCGTTGAGCGACAGCGCGTGGTGGATCTGCGGCTGGTCGAGCCGCAGGAGCCCCGCGTAGGCGTGGCAGATGTCGGTCGCCGAGGCGAACCACTCGATCTGGTCGATGTATCTCGGTCGAGGCCAGGTCTCGTGCACCTCGGGCAGCGGCAGCCGTTCCAGCTCCAGCACGGCGGCGATGCGCTGGTGGACCGGCAGAGCCAGATACCGCCCTGCGCGTTGCGCGTCCGAGGTGGCCTTGAGCTGGAATAACGCCTTGGTGGTGAGGAACGGGAGGTTCGCGTCGGGATGCCGGTGGCCGAACAGCGACAGCTGTCGCACCACCGCGTCCCGGCCCAGCCGATGGATCAGGTGGTCGGTGGCGGTGTTGTCGCTGATCGAGATCATGTGATCGGCGTATTCCGCCAGTCGATCGCTGCTGTGCCTTTCCTGAAGGGGTGGTCAGTGCTTGAACCTGGAGATGAGCCGGGCCATGGCCGGTCGCCGGGGTGCCAGCCAGTCGGCGATGTCGGCGACCACGGCCGCGTCGACGTGCTGGGGCGCCTCGTAGCCCGCGGGCGTGGACGGGCCCGAGCCGGGGAAGAACAGGTGGTCGTCGGCGTCGTAGACGCGAATGTCGACGTCCGGCCGGTGCGCGAGACCTTCTCGCCAGCCCGTGAGGTCGTCGGCGACGGTCACCTGGTAGTCCCGGCCGCCCTGGAGGATGAGCATCGGCTTGTCCAGCGCCGCCGCGGTCGCCACCGGGTCGTAGCCGCGCAGATCCAGCCAGTACGCCCCCGAGTAGCCGAACGGCAGGTCCGCGGCGGGGGTGGCGGCCGACAGGCCGGGACTGTCGACGAGTGCGGCCTGCCGCGTGATCATCTCGACCGCGTCTCGCGCGCCCGGGTCCAGCGAGGCGAGGTAGCGGACGACGCGTACGGCGGCCCGGTGCATGGGCTGGCTGTCGGCGGCCAGGAGCACCAGTCCGGCCACGGACGGCTCGGCGGCGGCGACCCGTGGGGCGACCTTGCCGCCCATGCTGTGGCCCACGACATGCACACGCGCGGCGTCGACGGCCGGGTGGTCCTGGAGCAGGCGTACGGCCGCGACGGCGTGCGGAACGTACTCGTCGCTCATCGTGAAGTCCGCCCGTGCCGCCACCTGATCGGCGTGGGCGCAGGTCACCTTGTCGAAACGCAGCACCGCGACATCGCGCCCGGCCAGCCCCCAGGCCAGGTCCTTGAGCGGCTTGTTGGAGCCGCTGGTCTCATCCCGGTCGAACGGCCCGCCGCCACTGAGCAGCACCACGCCCGGCCAGGGCCCACGCCCACGCGGCACGCTCAACGTGCCGGGCACGGCCAGCGCGCCGGAGCCCACGGTGACCTCGTGCTCGTCGAACCTCCGACGGCGAGCGTACGGCGGCGGCGCCCACTGCGCGGTGAGCGCGGGCGCCAGTCGCAGGCCGTGCAGCAGCCCGGCCTCATCGACCGACATGACCACCGTCAGCCCGCCCCGCTCGCACGTCACCGGCACGCTCACCCGCACCAGCCCCGCCTGGATCGGCTCGCTCACCGGCGTGCCCAACGCCGAGATCGCCCCGGTCCTGGCGATCTCGCTCTCCCAGCCGACGCGCAACGTCTGCGCGGACACCACCGCGCGCAGCGGCGCGGCGAACACCTCCTCAACCTCCGCGAATCGCCCATCGCCCACCATCTCCACCACTGCCACCGCGACTGCCGCTGGATCCACGCCGATCCCCACCTTTCTACTGTTTTGCGAACGGTAGCACGGTATGAGAACGTCGTCTGGTGGACACCTTGGAGCTACTGGCACATCCGGTACGGCTGCGGATCGTGCACGCGATGCGCGGCGGGCGGGAACTCACCACCACCCAGCTGTGCGCCCGGATCCCCGACGCCTCGAAGGCCATGGTCTATCGGCACGTAGACCTGCTGGCGTCCGGCGGAGTCCTGGAGGTGGCCGACGAGAGGCGGGTGCGTGGCGCGGTGGAACGCCACTACCGCCTGCGCCTCGACCGGGCCGTCCTCGACGCCGACGCGCTGGCGGGCATGTCGCCCGACGACCACCGGCGCGTCTTCGCCACCTCGATGGCGGTCCTGGTCGCCGAGTTCAACGCCTACCTCGACCGCCAGGACGCCGATCCGATGGCCGACCTCGTCGGTTACCGGCAGCACGCCGTCTGGCTCAGCCATGGCGAGCTGGAGAAGGTGATCGGCGAGCTGCGTCGCGTGATCTTGCCCCTGCTGGCCAACGAGCCGGCACCGGACCGCGCGCGATACCTGCTCAGCCCGATCTTCTTCCCGGTCGAGCAGCCGCCCGCCGACTCCGGCTCGGCCTAGCCCGCCTTTCCCGCGGCGATCAGGTGTCGCGGGTGGCGACGATCTCGATCGCGATCCTGAGATACCTGGCGGCCATGCCCCGGCCTTTCGTGAGGCCGAAGGCGTAGCGGTCGATCGTGACCGTGGCGTCGGCCGTGAGGAGGGTATCGGTGCTTGTCACGGAGAGGAGGGTCAGGCTGAGCGGCTGACCTACCCCCCGCACGGTCAGGTGCCCGTGCAGCGCCATCAGTGCTTCCCCGTGATCGGGCGGCCCGCCTCGGAAGGACATCGTCGGGTGGGTGTGCGCGTCGAGGAAGTCGGCCGCGCGCACGTGTCGGTCGCGCATCCGCAACCCACTGGTGAAGCTGCCGGTGTGGATCTCCACCACGACGGCCGAGTCCGCCAGTGGGTCCCGGACGCTGATCGTTCCCCTTCCGATCGTGAACGTCCCGCGTACCGGAAGCAGCCCGAACAGGGCGCGGGTCCTGAAGCGGATCGTGGATCTGCCGGCGTCTATGAGGTAGTCGCCCACGATGGGCGAGGAGCTCTTGAGTTCCATGGGTCAAACCCAACGGCGAATGGCGTCGATCGTCGTTTCCGGTGAGGTGTTGAAGCAGAACCGGATTCCGGGAGCCGTCGCCGCCAGAACGTTGATCAGCCGTTCGAACAGGAGAGTGTGCTCTGGGATCATGCGCACACCACCTCCGATCATGACCACGCCGAAGGGCCCCTGCGGCAGCCGTTCGCGGACGGTCTTCTCCGCCTCGTCCGGGTCGGTGCCGACCAGGCACGACACCGTGTCGAAGCCCGCCGCCCGCAGCGCCGCGTCGCCCTGCTCGATCCGTGCGGTGAGCGTCGCCTCGTCAAGGCCGGGAAATCCGGTGTAGTCGATCGCGCTCGGATGCAGCCCGATCGTCAGGATCTTGGTCATCGTCACTCCTACCATGGAACCGGGCCGTCACTGCCGAAGAAGCCGCCCGTCGGCCCGCCGGAGTCCAATGTGGCCAACCTGATGATCGCGGCGGTTCCCTCCTCGAGGGTGTGGATACCCGTGTGATGGTTCATGTCGGTGGCGGGGTTGCCCGGATCCGCGGCGTTGACCTTGAAGCCGGGCAGCGCCCGGGCGTACTGGGAGACGATCATGTTGAGCGCCGCCTTCGACGAGGCGTAGTCCAGGCTCAGAAAACCGTACTCGGGGCGGGCGGGGTCCGCGGCGTGTGCCAGCGAGGCGAGGGCGCTGGACACCATGACGATGCGGGGCTGAGGCGACCTGCGGAGCAACGGCAGGAACGCGTGGGTGACCCGCACCTGGCCGAACACGTTCACCTCGTACAACGCGCGTAGCGCGTCGGCGTCCATGTCGGCCGGATCCAGCAGCGGGCCACCGGCTCCGGCGTTGTTGACGAGCACGTCCAGGCGATCCACGCGCTCGGCGACGGCCTTCACGGCCGCCGCCACGGACTCGTCCGAGGTCACGTCAAGCTCGACGAACTCCACCTCGAGCCCCTCCCCCGCCAGCGTGTTCGCGGCATCGATGCCGCGTCCCCGATCCCGCGCGGCCAGGAAGACCTGCCACCCCGTGCCGGCCAGGCGGCGTACGGTCTCCCGGCCCAGCCCCTTGTTCGCTCCGGTGACCAACGCCACCGTCTTCACTTCTGTCATGGAGCCGATCCTGGCCGCGCACGCCCGGGGCCCACCAGGACCGCTGAGGCATAGGACCTGCGGTACCACCCGGCCGAGACGATCTACCAGGCATGATGGAAGGGTGAACCGCGCCGAACTCGCCGAAGTACTCCGTACGGCCCGCGCTCGGGTACGACCACAAGACGTCGGGCTGCCGGCGGGAACGCGCCGCCAGGTGCCGGGTCTGCGCCGGGAGGAGCTGGCCATGCTCGCCGGTCTGAGCGTCGATTACGTGGTCCGGCTCGAGCAGGGGCGCGGACCGCGCCCCTCGAGTCAGGTCATCGCCGCGTTGGCCCAGGCCCTGCGGCTCGACGACGATGATCGCGACCTGGTGTTCCGGCTGGCCGGCCACGAGCCGCCCCAGGCCGGGCGCATCGCGATGCTCGTCCGGCCGAGCGTGCTTCGGCTGCTGGACCGCATGGCGGACCTGCCCGTGCTGGTGCTGTCGGCCAAGGGCGACGTGCTTGCCTGGAACCCCTTGGCGGCAGCGCTTCAAGGTGACATGTCCGCGTGGCCGCAGCGGCAGCGCAATCTCATCTGGCAGCGTTTTCTCGGCAGCAGCCGCTGCCAGGTCGCCGCGGGCCCGGACGAGGACGACGCGGCCGCCCGCGCCTCGGTCGGCACGCTGCGTGCCGCACAGGCCCGTTACCCCGACGACCCCGACCTGGTCCGGCTGATCGCGGAACTACGTCGTGGCAGCCCGCGATTCGACGAGCTCTGGCGGGAGGGGCACTCCTCCCCATGGCGTACCGCGACCAAGAGCATCAGGCATCCCAGCCTGGGCACGATCTCGCTCGACTGCGACACCATGCTGCTGCCGGACGGCCACCAGACCGTGCTCGTGTACTCGGCCGAGCCGGGATCTCCCGAAGCCACGGCGCTCGACATGCTGCGGGTGATCGGGCTGCAGCAGGTGTGAGGCTCCGTGAAGCGGCGTCTTTCGGTGATCTCGCGGGTCGGCTCGCCCTTGCCCGACCAGGCCAGGGCGATGCCGCCGTGGGTGTGTCAGTTGTCGATCCCCTGGTAGAGGGTGGTCCAGAAGTCGTGGATGAGCTGTGCCGAGTTCGGGACCGACATGCCGACCTGGGTGAGCAGGAGTCCGGTGAGCTGGTTGTCCGGGTCGGCGTAGGTGCTGGTGCCGCTGCCACCGTCCCAGCCGAACTGGCCGATGGGCGCGTAGTCGCCGCGGTAGGTGCGTACCGCCATCCCGAAGCCCCAGCCGCCGTGCTGGCCCTGGCCGAAGGACAGGTGGACGTTGCCGGTGGCCATGGCGTGCCGGGCGGCTTGCTGCTCGGCGGTGAGGCGGTTGGTGGTCATCAGCTGGACGGCGGGCCGTGACAGGATCCGTTCGCCCTCGTGCGTGCCGCCGTTGAGCAGCATCTGGAAGTAAGCGTGGTAGTCGTCGACGGTGGAGACCAGCCCACCGCCGCTGCCCTGGAAGGCCGGCGGCTTGCTCCAGCGTCCCCCTTCGGCCGCGTCCCACACGTGGAACTCGCCGCTCTGCGGGTCGGGGGCGTACAGGTCCGGCAGCCGGTCGATCTTGTCGGCGGGTACGTGGAAGCCGGTGTCCTTCATGCCCAGCGGATCGAAGACGCGCTCGCGCAGGAACGTCTCGAACGACTGGCCGGTGACCCTGGCGACCAGCACGCTGAGTACATCGTGGCTGATCTGGTACTGCCAGCGCTCGCCGGGCTGGTGCATCAGCGGCAGCTCGCCCAGGCGGCGCATCCACTCATCCGGCTCGGGCATCGGCTCCGGCAGGTCGGGCGTCAGCCCCCGCTCGAAGATCGCGCCCATGATCGGCGCGCCCAGCGCCGTCATGTCCATGCCGAGCCCGAAGGTGGAGGTCAGCAGGTCCCGCACGGTGATCGGCCGCCGCGCGGGCACGGTGTCGTCCAGCGGGCTGTCGATCCGCTTCAGCACCTGCCGGTCGGCCAGCTCGGGCAGCCACGACTCCACCAGGTCATCCAGCCGCAGCCGGCACTCGTCCAGCAGCACCATCGCCGCCGCCATCGCGACCGGCTTGGACGTCGAGGCCATTCGGAAGATCGTGTCCCGGCGCATCGGCGCGCCACCGCCATGACGCATCGTGCCGAGCGCCTCGACATGTGTCTCACCGCCCCGGCCGACCAGGGCGACCAGCCCGGGAATCTTCCCGGACTCCACATGCCGCGCCAGCACCTCACGCAGTCTCCGCAGCCCCGCTTCGGACAAACCGCTCTTGCCAGCTTCCATGATCAATCTCCTCAACACTACAGCGTTTCATCTTGCGAGACCCGCCCATTCGCCGTTCGGGAATCTCTGAACGCCCGTGACACTACATTGCGTTCACAAATCAGTCAACAAAATTGGAAGGGCTATGCCGCTAATTAGCCTGGCAAATCGGCTAGTATTTGCAATGACCATGAAGCTGAATGCAATGAATGATCGTTTTGCATTGCAATGGGTTACGAGTGAATGCATACTGTGCAGCGGGTGTGCGGCCGCAGAGACCCGCGCATGCCGACAGACAGGAGACGAGCACCGATGCCCGGAGGCAGACTCACCAATGAGGACCGTCAGCACATCGCTGCGGCGCTGGCCGAGGGACTCGGATACGCGGAGATCGGCCGGCGTCTAGGGCGGCCCGCCTCGACCGTCATGCGGGAGGTCACCCGCAACGGCGGACCCGACGATTACGGGGCGGACCGGGCGCACGAGGCCACCCGGCATCGTGCGCGCCGGCACAAGCAGGCAAAGCCTCCGGCCCCGCCGATCCCCGACACCGGCCATGGGCGCGACCCCCAAGCGGTGCGGGACTTCACGGAGTCCTTCACCGCTCTCCTCGTTCAGCAGGGCCTGCCCCGGATGGAGGCCAGGGTGCTGGCCTGCCTGTACATCACCGACTCCGGCACTCTCACCGCCGCCGACCTGGTCCAGCGGCTCCGCGTCAGCCCGGCGTCGATCTCGCACGCCGTCGCCTTCCTCGAACAGCAGGGAATGCTCAGCCGGGAACGGGCTCCCGGCGCGCGCCGCGAACGCTATGTCATCGACGACGCGATCTGGCTCCGGACGCTCCAAGCGGCTCTGCGGATGAACGACGTCCTGACCGTCGCATCGCAGCGCGGAGCCGAGATCCTCGGGGCCACCACCCCGGCGGGCGCCCGCTTCGAGTCATCCGCCGAACTTCTTCTCCTCCTGAGCGATGCCTTCCGGCAGGTCATGGAGCAGTGGCTACGGAACCAGGCCGCCCGGAGCGCCTGACCGAAGCCTTCCAGCCAGGAGGTCACTTCAGCCCGGTGGGAAGAAGGCGAGCATTCTCCGGCCGGCAGGCGCGCGCACATCTCGATCGTGACCGCAATCCGTCGGCTCGGATCCGCTCGACGGCGGCGTCGAGCCGGGATCAGCCCGCGGACCCGGCCCGGTCGATCATGTCGAGCAGCAGCTTGGCGGCCCGCTCCGCCCCGTCGGCGCGGACCGTCTCGGCCACGACGGCCGCGCGGGCAGCGGTCTCGGGGGCCAAGGCGATCTTGAGTGCGGCCGACAGGGACTCGGCGGTCGGCGTCGGACCGTCGTGTCCCGTGCCGATCCCCAGCTCGGTCACCCGGCCCGCCCAGTACGGCTGGTCGGCGACCTGAGGCACGAGCACCTGCGGCGCCCCGGCACGGGCCGCCGTCGCCGTGGTGCCCGCGCCGCCGTGGTGCACGACCGCGGCCACCCGGCCGAACAGCTCCTGATGGTTGACGTCACCGACCACGAAACAGTCGTCCTGGTCGTCGATCAGGGCCAGGTCGGCCCAGCCGCTCCCGAGCAGGACGCGGCGACCCTGCGCACGGACCGCTTGGATGACGGCCCGGGAGACGTCCTGCGGGTTCGCGCCCCGTACGAGCATGCTGCCGAAGCCCACGTACACCGGCTCCGCACCGGCGGCCAGGAACGCCGCCAGATCGGCCGGAAGCGGGCGCTCGTCCGGGCGGATCCACGCGCCGGTCTGTGCCACGTCAAGCTCCGGCGTCTCCTGCCACGGGCCCAGCACCGGGTCGGCCGCCAGGAACGGGTGGTCGGTGAAGACATAGTCGCGGACGCCGTCCACCGGCGGCAGGCCGATCGAGGCCCGGTGGCTGTTGATCGTCTCACCGAACAGCGCGTTCTTGTGCTCGGCGTCCAGATCCCACAGCGCCTGGTTGCCGGTCACCTCCGGGGGCACCTCCTGGCCCGGCCAGGGGCGAGGCGCGTGGTGCCGCGACGGCAGGTAACTCGGAGAGAATGACGTGAACACATAGGGCACGCCCAGCTTCTCGGCCGCCGCCCGGGCACCGGCCACGGCCGGGAACGAGCCGGTGGCCACCACCGCGGCCCCGCCCTCGGCCGCCCCGGCGACCGCCTCATAGGCCATGGCGGTCAGCTCGGCGGAGATGTCGGCCAGGCTCGTCTTGCCGGGGACCGCCCCCGTCGCCAGCGCGCGGATCGGCCAGCCGAGGGGAATCAGCGGCACGCCGATGCCGTCCAGCAGTTCGGCGAAGTCCGGCGGCGCGCACACCCGTACCTCGGCGCCGAGAGCCTGCAGCCGCAGCGCCAGCCCCGTCATCGGCTCGACGTCCCCGCGCGACCCATAGGTCTCCAACACAACGCGCATTCCGCGACCCCCGCTTTCCGTACGTTTCAGCGTCGAGGGGTGATTGTGCGGCATGACCGGGGCCTTGTGGCAAGGCCCCCCATGCGCTATAGGTTGGAAGTGAAGGAGCGGATATCTCTCCTTTCACTCCCAGTCGATCTCGCGCAGCGCGGCCACGCCCTCATCCGGGTCGGTGATCACCGCGTCCTCGTCGTCCTGTGGTCGACCCAGCGCCACCCTTCGCCGCTCTCGGGCTGCCATCCGCGACTCTCCAGCCGGCCCTGGATGTCGTCTATCGTCACTGGCCGTTCCTTCATGATCGTTATCAGGGCCGACGGCTGTCCACCGGAGCTGCTCCGCCGAGAGGCTTTGATAGCTTCACGTGGGACATCAGCCGGACTTCGTGGATGAAGCACAGGAAGTCGTACTTCATCTGATTTGAGGAGCAGTATGAGGGTTGTCGTCATTGGGGGCAGCGGGCACATCGGCACTTTCCTCGTCCCACGGCTCGTACGGGCGGGTCATGAGGTGCTCAACATCAGCCGGGGAAGCCGGGTCGCCTATGCCGACTCCCCTGAATGGCAGCACGTACAGCAAGTAGTGGCGGATCGCCAGCGGGAGGACGCCGAGGGCGTTTTCGGCGACACGGTGGCGGGGCTGCGTCCGGATGTCGTCGTCGACTTGGTGTGCTTCACCCTTGAGTCCGCCGTGGCCCTCGTGGAGCGACTTCGTGGCGAGGTGGGCCACCTGCTGCACTGCGGGACCCTGTGGCGTTACGGGCCGAGTCACAAGTCGCCCATCGCGGAAGGGACGGGGACGGAACCGTTCGGCGAGTACGGCATCCAGAAGGATCGGATCGCACGGATGCTGAAGGACGAGACCGTCGGCGGCGGTGTGGTGACGACGTCACTGCACCCCGGGCACATCGTCGGCCCGGGCTGGGCCCCGATCGGACCGACCGGCAACTTGGACCCTGCCGTCTGGCGCACACTGTCGGCTGGACAGCCACTGAAGATCCCCGGACTCGGTGCCGAACTCATGCATCACGTTCACGCCGACGATGTCGCTCAGGCCTTCGAGAAGGCGGTCGAGCATCGTGACACGGCAGGTGGGGAGGACTTCAATGTCGTCGCCCCCACGGCTCTGAACGTTCGAGGGTTCGCCCACGAAGCGGCGAGCTGGTTCGGGCAGGCGGCTTCGCTGGAGAGCGTGTCATGGGAGCAGTTCCGGGCGTCCACGACCGATGAGCACGCGCAGGTGAGCTGGGAACACCTCTATCGCAGCCACTGCCTCACCATCGACAAGGCCAAGACGCTTCTGGGATATTCGCCCAGGTACGAGCCCGAGGCCGCGGTACTCGAGTCCGTTCGCTGGCTCATCGAACACGACCAGCTCGAGGTGGATCGTCCCCTCGTCGTCTAACTTCTCGCGGTCGCCGGCTGTCCCGGTCTCAGCGACCAGCGGCGTCCTGACGACCATGAGGCGCCGGCCACCCGAACCATGTGACGTACGCCACCGATAACGGGTGTCACACAGCGGTGCGCGCCGGCGTCTTGTGCGTGCGGCACAGTTGAGAAGCGAAAAGGCAGGAGCCGGCGATGAACGAGCGCAGCGAGCCAACGGCAGGCACAGCCGCCCCGCTCACTGGCGACAGCCCGATGGACGCCGCCACCGAGGCGTTCGTCACCCATCGCAACCTGCTGTTCACCGTCGCCTACGAGATGCTCGGATCGGCCGCCGACGCCGAGGACGTCCTCCAGGAAACCTGGCTGCGGTGGATGAAGGTCGACCTGGCGCAGGTGTACGACCAGCGCGCCTACCTGGTGCGGATCACCACCCGGCGCTCGCTCGACCGGCTGCGCACCATGAGGCGCCGCAAGGAGGCGTACATCGGCCCTTGGCTCCCCGAACCGCTGCTCACCGCGCCGGACGTGGCCGAGGACGTCGAGCTCGCCGAGAGCGTGTCCATGGCGTTCATGCTCGTCCTGGAGACGCTCTCGCCGACCGAGCGCGCCGTGTTCGTCCTGCGCGAGGCCTTCGACGTCAGTTACGACGAGATCGCCACCGCCGTAGGCAAGAGCCCCGCGGCCGTCCGGCAGATCGCGCACCGCGCCCGCCTGCACGTCCAAGCCCGCCGCCCTCGCGAGGTGATCTCCCCCAGCCAGGCCCGGGCGGTGTTGGAGTCATTGCGGCGCGCGCTCGAAACCAGGGATCTGCAGGGCCTGCTCGACGTGCTCGCCCCCGAGGTCGTCCTCATCAGCGACGGCGGCGGTGTCAGGCAGGCCGCGCCGCGGCCGATCACCGGCGCCGAGAAGGCGGCCCGCTTCATCGTCGGCGGCCTCGGCAAGGCCCAAGTCGCGCTCACCAGCGACCCCACCGTGGTCAACGGCAACCCGGCACTGATCCTTCGCGTGGACGGCGAGATCGATGGCGTCATAGCGATCCGGGTCGAGGACGCCCGCATCACCGGCCTCTACTACGTCCGCAACCCCGACAAGCTCACCCGCATCGCATCCGAGACTCCGCTCACCCTGCGATGACCAGGGACAAAGCCGCTTGTCGCGCGACGGTTGACCCTTACGTAGGGTCAATGTCTCAGCATGGTGGCATGACCAAGAAGACCAGTGCGAACGAGGTCGCGGGGCCGCGCGAGTCGTACGGCGATGGGGAGCAGACGGCGAGAGACGACAGGACGATGCGGCACTTCACGATCCACCACGACGGCGTCACGCTTCCGGTGACTCGCGGTGGCCACGGACGAGCGCTGGTCCTGTGCCCCGGACTGAACTCGACCCAGGCCCACCTGCACGAACTGGCCGAACTGCTCCGGCGCGACCACGACGTGGTGACCTTCGACCTCCGGGGCCATGGCCTCGCCTCGGCCGCCGACCAGTATTCCTTCGAGGCGTTCCTCAGTGATCTGACCGCGGTGATGGCGGAGCTGGATGCGGTCCCCACGCTGGTGGGCTACTCGTTGGGCGCGGATCTGGCCGTACACTATGCCGCCGAGCATCCCGGCACCGTCGCCGAGCTCGTTCTCATCGACGGCGCGAACCCGGTGCCCGAACCGTTCATCACCGAGGCCCTCCTGCCGGAGTTTCGCGCCATGTGGGAGGACCAGGCGGCGCGGCAGGACGCCGAGCGGGGCACCGCGCGTCAGGTGCTGCTCACCGCCCAGGAGATTCTCGACCTGAACCTCGAGATCGACGCGGTTCGGTCCAGGATCCTCGACCGGTACAGGAAGATCGACCGGCCCATCAGCCTGATCATGTCGACCTCGATGGCCGGCGACGGCTGCGAAGGGCCCGCGCCGCGGTTCAACCAGAACTGGCGTGCCGGTGTCGAGCGGCTCGTCCGCGACCAGCCGCACCTCGCCACGTACTGGCTCGACGCCGACCACCAGCTGGTCTTCACCCACGCCCCGGCCATCGCCCAGATCATCCGGAGTGCGTGACGCCCAGCCGGCCAGACGACTTCTTGAGCGACTCCTGGGAGGCTGCTCTGATGCTGACCATCGGCGAGCTGGCGTCCTACGCCGGAGTGACGGTACGCGCGGTGCGGCACTACCACGCCAAGGGGCTGCTGCCGGAGCCGGAGCGGGACCACTCCGGCTACCGCAGGTACGACGCCGGCGCCGCGGTCGAACTGATCAAGATCCGTACCCTCGCCGAGGCCGGCGTCCCGCTGGCGCGCGTCCGAGAGCTGCTGCAGGCCCGCGAGGAGGAGTTCGCCACGGCGGTCGCGGACATCGACAAGCGGCTGCGGGCGGATATCCGGCAGCGGCAGCGCCACCGGGAGCGGATCGCCCGGCTCGCCGCCGGCGACGGCTTGACGCTGCCCCCGGAGGTGGTCGACTATCTCGACCGGCTGCGGGCGCTCGGGGTCGACGAGCGGATCGTCCGGGCCGAGCACGACGGCTGGATCCTGCTGGCCGCGCACTCCCCCGAGCGGGTCCCGGAGTGGATGGCACGCAAGCGGGAGCAGATCGCCGACCCGCAGCTCATCGATTTCTTTCTCACCCTGAGCCAGGCACTCGACCGGACCGCCGGCGACCCACGGCTGGCCGAGCTGGCTGACAGGCTGGCCGCCTACATCACGCGGCTGGCCGAGGAGAAGGGCGAGGACTACGTCGACGACACCGACATCGAACCGCCGCTCGTCAAGCTGATGGACACACTGGCCTTCGACACTGTGCCGCCGGCCCGTCGGCTGATCGAGCTGCTGAAGAAGCGAGGCTGGACGGGCTGGACGAAGCTCGAGCGCGTGGAGCCCACGCGGGCGACAAGTACGCCGGACCTCACGCCCGAGTTTTGACGCGCTACCGGGTCTTCCTGCAGGCCTCCTTGAGGCATATCTTCCAGTCGCGGAAGCGCCACAGGTCGATGCCGTACTCGCAGTACGGCGAACCGCTATCGGGGACGAGGTGGTACGTCCAGGTGCACACGGCCCATTCGCCGTTGAAGAGCGGCTCGCCCTGCTCGATGACCGCACCGGCGTCGTGCTCGAACATGGCACGGAAGCCATCGGCCAGCTCGGCATGGCCACGGAAGGTGCGGCCGGGCTCTGGGCCAACCGATGCGGCGTAGACCGCGTCCTCGGTCATCAGCGCCGGCAATCCGCCGATGTCGCGTCTGCCCCAAGCGTCGGCGGAGCCTACCAGGCATTCACGCGGGCTCATCTCAGACTCAGACATCGTCGTTGTACTCCTGTGCGTGGTAGGCGCCCAGGTCCGGCCCGCCGGGGTTGGCGAGGACGTGCGTCATCCAGGCACGCGAGCCGGGGCGCGTCATGGGCGATGACGAACTTGACACCGTACCGGTCGGGTGCGACGGCAGGCACGGGGAACACCGTTCGCGCGGTGCGCAAGGCGGCCTCGGCGACTTCCGCGCGATCGTCGAACCGGCGGATCAAGGTCAGGGTGGACACCACGGTCGAGCTGGCCTACGCGCTCGACCGTATCCGCGCGATCCCGGCGATCTCACACACCAACTCCACGGTCGTCCTGCGCACCGTCTTCGAACGACCGATCACCATCGAGGCCGGACAGCCGCACTGAAGAAGGCGTTTCATCCGGCAGCCTCTTCCGCCGCCCGAGCCGACACGAACTCGGCCGACACGTGCGTCTCCAGCGCTGCCCATCCTCGGTGGTGGCCGAGGCGCGCCACCCGACATCCGTTCCCCTCCCCCGCAGGCGTGACGCTCAGGATTGACGTTGCTAGTTATTTCAGTCATGATTGAAACAACTAGCAACCTTACAAGGAGCAGATCACGGACAGGTGACCTTCAACAGCCTCGGCACCCGCTGCGCGGGCGATCTGTATCTGCCTCGCGCCGACACCGCTGCTGATGATCGCCAACGGCGGCTGGGACCCGCACCACATGCTCGAGAAGGCACAAAGCGCCTTCGACGGGGAGGGAGAGCCCAAGCGGCTGGCGGTGCTGCCCTACGACGTGCTCGGCCTCTACACCGGGCCGGGCCTGGAGGAGGCGATGGCGCTCGCGATCGACTGGTTCGACCTCTACCTGCGCAAGACCCGCCTTGCCGACATCACCCCGACCCCCACCTTCGAGTCGGTCGCCGCCATGACACAGTGAGCCGGCACACGATCAACACACCGAGGAGGACCCGACGATGAGCAGTGAGGAACACCAGGACCGACTGCTTCGATGGGTGGAGCGGGTGACCGCCTTCTGCGTCGAGGAATGGGGGCTGCCGCCCATCACCGGACGCATCCTCGGGTGGCTCATGATCTGCGATCCGGCCGAGCAGTCCGCCGGCCAGATCGCGGAGGTGATCCAGGCCAGCCGGGCCTCGCTCACCTCGAACATGCGGTTTCTCACCGCCATCGGCCTGGTCAAGAAGGTGAGAAGGCCCGGTGATCGCACCGCCTACTACTGCATCGAGGACGACGCCTGGCAGAAGGTCATCCAGCGCAAGCTCAAGAGCCTCGGCGCCTTCGGCGAGATCGCCGACGAAGGAGTCGACCTTGTCGGCGGCGAGGGGCACCGCGCTGAGCGCATCAAGGCCGCCCATGACTCCCTGACCTGGCTGCAGAACCTCGCAGCCCGCCATCCGCTACGCCGTTAAGGAACCATCATGCACCGCTGGCAACCCAAACTTGGGCTGATCCAGGAAACACTGCTGCTCACCCTCTATGCCAGGGCCCTGGACGCCGAGCTGCCCAGCCCGATCCTCGGCGACAGGCTCTCCGCCGACCTGGCCGACGGAATCGACTACGACTTCCGCAAGCTGAAGGTCAAACCCAATCTCGTCCTCACCACCGCACTGCGCGCCAAGAAGCTCGACGACGTCGTACGCGCCTACACCGCCGCTCATCCCGGATGTGTGGTGCTCGACCTGGGCTGCGGCCTGGACACCAGGATGCTGCGCTGCGATCTCCCGCCGGGCGTCGACTGGTACGACATCGACTTCCCCGAAGTGGTGAACCTGCGATCCGAGCATCTGCCCAGCCGTTCCCACCTGGTCGGAGCCGACCTCACCCAATCCGGCTGGCTCGCCGCCATCCCCGACGACCGGCCCGCCGTCATCGTCGCCGAAGGGCTGCTGCCCTTCATGCCCGACGACTCCTTCCAGATGATGACTCGCCAGCTGACCCGCCATTTCCCCTCAGGTGAGCTCGCGCTCAACGGCTACACCCGCTTCGCGGCCTGGGCCATGAAGTACCACCCGACCATCAAGGCACTCGGCATCACCGCCGCCCAGGGCTTCGACGACGCGCACGAACCCGAGTCCTGGGGCGCGGACCTCGAACTGGTCGAGGAGCGGATCCTCACTCGCGCACTGGAAGTAGCCCGGTTCCCGCAACCGCTACGCGCGCTGACCCGTCTCACCGCCCGCAGCACGGCCTTATCGCGGCAAGGGGCGCGCATTCTCCGCTATCGGTTCTGAGGGCGAGGAAGCCGAGCTTGGGCGTCGCCCCGTACCGCGATGACGGCCTCAACTTCCACGGTGAGATCCGGGGTGGCGAGTGCGGCGACGACGGCCAGGGAGTGCGCCGGGACGTCGCCGTCGGGATACCACTCGGCGAAAACCTCGTCCCGGGCGGCGAAGAAGCCGGGCAGATGCTCGGTGCTCGATACGAAGGTCAGCAGCTTCACCACATCGTCCGGTGCCGCCCCGAACTCGTCTAGTACGGACCGCAGATTGGCGAACACCTGCCGGGTCTGCGCCAGGGCGTCCGGTCCCGCGAGTGAGCCGTCTCGCAGGTTCCCCACCTGCCCCGCGACGAACACCAGCGTGGTGTTCTCCGGCACCGTGGCCACGTGACTGTACTTGCCGATGGGTGCGGGCACGCCGACCGGGTTCCAGCGCTTGGGCATCTCACTCACCTCATTGATCAAATAGCGCGTTCGCGGCTCGTTCGACGTCGGAGCCGTTGTTGAAGTAGTGGAAGCCCACCCGGAGCCGATCTCCGAGCAGGGTCGCGCGGACGCCGTCTCGCGCCAGGCGGGCCCGGACCGCGTCCGGATCGATGACGCGCACCACCGCGATGTGGCTCTGGGAGCCGGGAAGGGGAGTGCCGGCCTTCGTCTCGGCCACCTGGGCCCGGAAGTCGGCGGCCAGCCGTAGGCAATGGCGCTCGACCTGCTCGGCGTCGAGGTCGAGCAGGAGCTCCAGTGCGGGCAGCGCGCCGACCCAGGAGAGCCAGGCGGGCGAGGTGTCGCAGCGCGCCGCGCTGTCAGCGTGGACGTACGGCCCGCCGAAGAACTCGTAGGGCGGCTCGGTGGACCTCCAGCTCGGCAGCAGGGGAACCAGTCCGTCGATGTGCTCGGGCGCTGTCACCAGCCAGGCGGCCCCGCGCGGGCACAGCATCCACTTGTAGCCGTGCACGGCGAGGTGGTCGGGACGCACCCGCTCCATGTCGAGGTGGAGCACGCCGAGCGACTGGGTCGCGTCGACGAACAGGCGGGCGCCCACGCCGTCGGTGGCCTGGCGCAGCGCCGGCAGGTCGGCGCGGTGGCCGTCGATCGACAACACGTCGCTGATGGCGAGCAGGACGGTGCGCGTGTCGAGCGCGGCCACGAGGTCCTCGGTACGGGTGTGGCCGTCCCTGGGCGGCACCAGCACCACCTCGTGTCCGGCGGCCTCCAGTTGCCGCCAGGGGAAGAGGTTGCTCCGGAACTCCTGGGCGGGCACCACGATCCGTCCGGGCGGCAACGACCTGGCCACGGTCGCGGCGGCCTCGGCGGTCGAGCCCATCACGGCGATCCGTTCCTCGGCGATGCCCAGCAGCCGGGCCACAGATCTCTTGCTTTCGGCGGGGGCGCGGTCCCATTCCCGCCAGTCGTGCTCCCCGTAGAGCCACGAGTCCAGGGCCGCCTGCAGCGCGTGCACGACGCCGAGCGCGGCGGGCGGGCTCGCCGGTGTGTCGAGCCACACGTGGCGCTGCAACGCGGGGAAGTGTGACCGGAACTGCTCGGAGCTGAGCATGTGATCCTTCCTCAGCGGATGTGTCGGTTATGGCACCTGTTCGGCGGTTTTCAGCATGACCTTCGCCGAGCACATCGGCTCAAGGAGCGCTTGCCTTTTTCGCTATAGTCGAAAACTTGATAGTCGAAGACCGGCTTCGATGGCCCCGTGACTGAGAACGCCGAGATCACCGAGGACGGCAGCCTGCAGACTCTGCTGCGCGGCCTCGACGTGTTGCGGGCCGTCGCCCACATGGGCGGCCAGGCCACGGCCAAGAGCCTCAGTCGGCAGCTCGACCTCAGCCTCGGCCGCTGCTACCACATCCTGCGCACGCTCAAGGCGGGCGGTTACATCGTGCGACTGCCCGGTGGGCGAGTCGACGTCGGCCCGCACGGCGCCTCCCTCGGCCGCCAGCTCGGTGCCAGGTTCGAGCCCCTTCCCGAACTGTTCGCCGTCTTGGCCAGGCTGCACGCCCGGACGCGGGAGACCTCCTATGTCAGCGGCTGGCATCATGGCGTCATCACCCTGTTGCAGTTCATCGCCAGTGAGCAGTCGCGCGGCGTGCGCGGCCTCGACGTCGGCTACACCGGCGACCTGCACGCCCGTGCCTCCTGTAAGGCGGTGCTGGCGCACCTGCCGCGCGAGCAGATCGAGATCATGTTCCGCGGGGTCGAGCTGCGGCGGCTGACCGCGCACACCCACGGCGACGTCAACAGCCTGGCCGTGGAGCTCAGCAACATCCGCCGGCAGGGCTACGCACTCGACCTGGAGGAGTTCAGCGAAGGCGTCTGCTGCGCATCCGCCGCCTACTTCGATCATGACGGTGCTCCGGCGGGCTCGTACACGGTGTCGGTGCCCGTCACGCGGTTCAGGGCCGCCCAGCGCGACCTGGTCTCCGCGGTGCAGGAGGCCGCCGCCATCGCGACGAACCTCCTGCGCGGCCATCACCTCGCGGTGCCCGGCCACGGCTGACCGGCTACCCGCGCCGTCGTACGCACGCCAATCCGACGCCGTTGGTGCCGCCGGTGACGACGGCGACCCTCGCTCGCTTGACATGCAAGTAGCGGCTTGCCTATGGTGCGGCGTGTGGGTGACGTCTTCAAAGCCCTGGCCGATTCCACCCGCCGGACGATCCTCGACGAGCTGACCGACCGGAACGGACAGACGCTCTTCGAGATCTGCGCCCGACTGGCCACCAAGCATGGGCTCGCTTCCTCGCGGCAGGCGATCTCGCAGCATCTCGACGTACTCGAGGCCGCCGGGCTGGTCGAGACCAGGCGGGAGGGCCGGTACAAGTTCCACTACATCAACACAGGACCGCTCGAACCGATCATCGAGCGGTGGCTGAAAGCGCCGATACAGACGGCAAGAGGGGACCGACATGAGGATCAACCTGGCGAGCGTGCTCGTTGACGATCAGGAGAAGGCGGCGCGCTTCTACACCGAGGTGCTGGGTTTCGTGAAGAAGGACGACATCCCGCTGGGCGAGCACCGGTGGCTGACCGTGGTGTCCCCGCAGGACCCGGACGGCACCGCGCTGCTGCTCGAACCCAGTGGCCACCCGGCGGTGAAGCCGTTCAAGGAGGCGCTGGTCGCCGACGGCATCCCCTTCACCTCTTTCGCCGTCGACGACATCAAGGCCGAGTACGAGCGGCTCCGCGGCCTCGGCGTGCGCTTCACTCAGGAACCCGTCGACATGGGCCCGGTGACCACAGCCGTGCTCGACGACACCTGCGGCAACCTGATCCAGATCGCCCAGCAGGCCGGCTAGCGCCGGCCGGCGCGCTGGTCCACTCGTCAGTGCGGGATCTCGGTGCGGTGCGATGCGAGCAGGTCCATCCCGAAATCTCCGTCCGGGTCCCGCCACACGGAGTGCGCGTGGTCGGCGGCGCGCTGGGTGTTGTCGTACTCGATGAGCAGGCGCGGTCCGGTGAGCCGGTAGTAGTGGGGCTCGCCGGGTGAGATGCCGCCGGCCCAGCCGAAATGTACGGGGTCGAGGTTGCGCTCGACGAGATAGTGGCGGCGGTAGGCCTCGGCGACCGGCGCCGGAGAGCGGTCGGTGTAGGCCGCCAGCAATTCGCGGAGCAGCCCGCGCTGCTCCATCGTCATCTCGTGGGCGGCGACGCCTCGGGGATCATGGGTGAGCGCCATCGCCTCGTGGTCCTCCTCCGTGTAGCCAGAGGCGCGCTCGGCGGCCTCGTCGAGCCGGTGGGCCAGCGCGGACAGCCGAGGCGTGGGAAGCGGTCCGCGGAACAGGTCCGGCAGGTGGATCATGCGGTCTCCGGGGCGTACGCGGGCGCGGTTGCCCGAGACGATGTCGGAGATCGCGCGGGGGTGCAGCAGCGCCCGCGCCTGATCGGGTCTGCGCAGCGAGCC
Organism: Nonomuraea sp. NPDC049158; assembly: GCF_040648335.1. Lineage (NCBI taxonomy): Bacteria > Bacillati > Actinomycetota > Actinomycetes > Streptosporangiales > Streptosporangiaceae > Nonomuraea > Nonomuraea sp. NPDC049158. The sequence continues at coordinate 69,488 of NZ_JBEZDM010000032.1, read as the reverse complement.
CATCACGGAGCGAGCGAGGTCCTCGACTCCGCCGAGCGGGCGCAGCGTCCCGGCGAGCAGCGGCGATGCCGCGGGGTTGGCGCCCAGGAACGACGGTGTCGCCGCCGCGATCCCGCCGTCGTGAATCAGGAGGTTCACCGACAGATGGTGGCCGCCCACACGCCACCCCCACAGGGGGTCACCGGGACGTCCGAAGACGCGTACCCAGTACAGCCCCGGGTCGCGGGTACGCTCGCGGCCCCAGTCGGCGCCCCACCCCTCCACTTCGTCGAGAACGTTCTCCAGCCCCATGATGACGCAGGCCGTGGCGTACGCCGGGCGGGTCAGACCGCTGGCCAGGAGCCGCATGGCGAGACCCTGCCGCCGGGGTGAGAGTTCGCCGAGCGGCACCCCGCCGTGGTCGGTGGGAGTGTAGAACCAGCGGACCCGCTCGGCCTCGACGGCCGGGTCGCCGAAAGGCGTCCACACCACTCGGGAGTGCAGCGCCTCCGGGAGCGAGTCGAGGAACTCGGTCGCGATGCGGACCATGTCGCCCACGAGCACCCGCTCGGCGTCGCCCGGATCCGCCACTCCCTCACGATCGGTGACCTTCTCGCCCACCAGACCCACCTCATTCCTCGCGAAAGGTCCCTTTCGGGAGTCATACGGCGATACGTCCGGTTCCGCGACATCGAGCATAACCTTGATGGCATCGCCGCGTAATTCGGCTCGCCCGCGGAGAAGAGGAGTAGAGCGACAGTTGAAGGGGGGTTTCATGATCGACGTGGTCGTCGCCGGTGGTGGACCTGTCGGCATGATGCTGGCGGGCGAGTTGCGGCTGCACGGCGTGCACGCACTCGTGCTGGAGAAGGAAGCGGAGCCGACCAGGGTTGTCCGCGCGCTCGGCCTGCACGCGCGCAGCCTCGAAGTGATGGACCAGCGCGCTCTGCTGGACCGCTTCCTCGCGCTCGGCCAGCGGTACCCCATCGGCGCTTTCTTCGCCGGCATCGCCAAGCCGCCGCCGGACCGGCTGGACACCGCGCACCCGTACGCCCTGGCCATCCCGCAGACCACCACCGAGCGCCTGCTGACCGAGCACGCCATCGAGCTCGGCGCGGAGATCCGGCGCGGCTGTGAACTGGTCGGGCTGAGCCAGGACGAGGACGGCGTGACCGCTGAGCTGGCCGACGGCACGCGGCTGCGCTCGCGCTACCTCGTCGGCTGTGACGGCGGCCGCAGCACGGTGCGCAAGCTGCTCGGCGTCGGCTTCCCCGGTGCACCCGCCCAGGTGGAGTGGCTGCTGGGCGAGGTGGAGGTGGGCACGCCGCCGGAGGAGTTGGCGGCCGTGGTGGCCGAACTCAGCAAGACCCACAAGGGGTTCGGCGCCGTACCACTCGGGGACGGGGTGTACCGCGTCGTCGCGCGCGCCGACGGGGTGGCCGAGGACCGTACGGTCCCGCCGACCCTGGATGAGCTGCGGCAAGGGGTGCGGGCGATCGCCGGCACCGACTTCGGCGTGCACTCGCCGCGCTGGCTCTCCCGCTTCGGCGACGCCACCCGGCTGGCCGAGCGCTACCGAACCGGCCGGGTGCTGCTGGCCGGCGACGCGGCGCACATCCATCCGCCGATGGGCGGGCAGGGACTCAACCTGGGTATCCAGGACGCGTTCAACCTCGGCTGGAAACTGGCCGCCGCGGTCGACGGCTGGGCACCGGCGGGACTGCTGGACAGCTACCACACCGAACGGCACCCGGTGGCCGCCGCCGTGCTGGACAACACCCGCGCGCAGGTCGAGCTGACCTCCCTTGAGCCGGGTCCCCAGGCAGTGCGGCGGCTGGTGTCGGAACTGATGGACTTCGAGGACGTGAACCGGTACCTGATCGAGAAGATCTCGGCGATCGGGGTCCGCTACGACTTCGGTGAGGGGCATGAGCTGCTCGGCCGGCGGATGCGGGACCTGGAGCTGAAGCGAGGGCGCCTCTACGAGCTGATGCGCGGCGGCCGCGGACTGCTGCTCGACCAGACCGGCCGGCTTTCGGTGGCGGGCTGGGCGGATCGGGTCGACCACGTCGTCGACGGCAGTGAGGAGCTGGACGTACCCGCCGCGCTGCTGCGGCCGGACGGCCATGTGGCGTGGGCCGGCGACGACCAGCGGGAGCTGCTCGGCCGGCTGCCCAAGTGGTTCGGCGCCGCCCTCACCTGAACCCGCCGCACGGTTCGCCTGTCAGAGAGCGAGCGAGCGGACCACCTCCTCGTCCACGCCGATCCCCAGGCCGGGGCCGGTGGGCACGCAGGCGACGCCGTCGGTGACGGTGATGACCGGGTCCGTGGCGTACGGGCTGGTGATGAACTGCCGGCCGTTGAGGTCGACGGGCGTGTCCACGCCGAACGCGGCGAACAGGTGCAGCGAGGCGGCCAGCCCGATGTCGGACTCGGTGAGGCCGGAGCCCATGACGGCCAGGCCGCTGTCCTCGGCGAGCTGGCACTGACGCAGGGCCAGGGTCAGCCCGCCGCAGCGCTGCACCTTGGCGACGGCGACGTCGATGGCGTCGAGCCGGACGAACGTCGCCAGGTCGCTCGGGTGGCGCAGGCTCTCGTCGATGGCCACCGGGATGGGGCTGGCGTCACGCAGGCGGCGCAGGCCGGCGATGTCGTTGGAGGGCAGCGGCTGCTCGAAGACGAAGACGTTCAGGTCGGTCAGGCGCCTGGCCACCCGGAGCGCGGCGGCGGCGGTGTAGCCCTGGTTGGCGTCCACCCAGAGCACGGCGTCGGGCGCGGCCGCGCGGACGGCGGTCACGATGGCCACGTCCTCGTCCTCGGTGTGCAGGCCGAGCTTGACCTTGACGTGGCGGTAGCCGTGCGCGCGGCCCTCGGCCACCGAGTCCGCGGCCTCGGACGCCGACTCGCCCGACACGATCCAGGCCAGCTCGATGGTGTCGCGCCTGCGCCGCCCCCACAGCTCGCCGAGGGACACGCCCAGGCTCCGGGCGTAGGCGTCGTGGCAGGCCACGTCCACCGCCGCGCGCGCCAGCGGCATGCCGATCGAGAACCCCTTGCTGATGGTGCGGTCGAAGGTCCGGCAGAGCCCGTCGAGGTCCCACAGCGGGCGGCCGACGGCGGCCGGGGCCAGGTAGCCCTCGATGGTGGAGACGATGGACTCGGTGGTCTCGTACGTCCATGAGGGAATCGGCGTGGCCTCGCCCCATCCAATGGCGCCGTCGTCGGCTGTCACCTTCACCAGGACCCTGATGGCGGGGCGGCCGCTCTGGACCACGGACCCGCCCGCGACAGCGAAGTCGCGCAGCGAGGGCAGGGCCACGGTGAAGGTCTCGACGCGTGCTATCTGGTTCACGTGATCAGTACCATTCCGACTTGTCCACCACATTGATCAGTTCGCGCCCGGCCACGAAGCGGCGGGCGTTCTCCAGCAGGACGGCGAAGCACCGCTCCGAGGCGTGCGGTCCCACGCCCGCGACGTGCGGGGTGATGATGACGTCGGTACGCCGCCAGAGCGGGTGGCCGGCGGGCAGCGGCTCGGTCTCGAAGACGTCCAGGGCCGCGCCGGCCAGGTGGCCCGAGGACAGGGCGGCGGCCAGGTCGTCGAGCCGGACGATGGGCCCCCGGCCGACGTTGACCACGTACGCCCCCGGCTTGGCCAGCGCCAGCCGCCGCGCGTCCAGCAGGCCCTCGGTGGCGGGGGTGTGCGGGATCGTCAGGATGACCAGGTCCGCCTCGGGAAGCAGCCGGTCGAGGGCGTCCGGCGGCAGTACCTCGGCGAAGCCCGGCACGGGAGCGCCGCGCCGGGCGTCCGTGCCCACGACCCTGGTGCCGAAGGCCGCCAGCAGCCTGCCGACCTCGGCCCCGACCGCGCCAACCCCCACGACCAGGGCCGTGGCCTCGCTCATGGGCAGCACGGCGCCGGGGTCCCAGTCGGGCGCCCAGCGCGCGCGGGCCTGTTCGCGGGCGTATCTGGGCAGGTCCCTGGCCAGCGCGAGCACGAGCGCCAGCGTGTGCGCGGCCACGTGGTCGGTGTAGGTGTCGCGCATGTTGGTGACCTGTACGGGATGCGCGACCAGGGCCGGATGGTAGAACGCCGGAGGCGGCCCGGCCTGCGGAGCCTGCAGCCAGCGCAGCCGCCCGGCGTGCGCCAGCAGGTCGGCGGGCAGCGTGCCGTAGGCGGCGTCGGCCGCCGCCAGCGCCTGTGCCGCCTCCGCCGGGGTCTCCGGCTCTAGGACGACGAGCCCCGGCACCGCCTGTTCCAGCCGGGCCCGCCAGCCCGCGGTGGCCGGATCGTGCGGCGGCAACAGCACCAGGGTGGTGCTCACGCCCTTCTCGCGAGGCCGGACTCGGTGATCTCGTAACGCAGCGGCTCCCCCGCGAGGTAGCGGACGAGCTCCTCGGCCATCGCCTCCCCGTGGCGGCGGCGCTCGTGGCCCAGGCTGCCCGCCACGTGCGGGGTGACGACGATGTTCGGCATCGTGAACAGCGGCGACCCGGCGACCGGCGGTTCGGGGTGGGTGACGTCGAGGACGGCGAACAGGTCGGTCCGCCGGCTCAGCACGTCCACGAGCGCGGCCTCGTCGACCAGCTGGCCGCGCGCCGAGTTGATCAGGGTGGCGTCGTGCTTCATCGACTCCAGCAGCGCGGCGCCGACCAGGCCGTTCGTCTCGGGGGTGAGCGGCGCGTGCAGGCTGACCACGTCGGAGGTGGCGAACAGCTCCTCGAGGCCGACGAGGCGCACCCCGAGCCGCTCGGCCTCCGCCGGGTCGGCGTACGGGTCGTGGGCCTGCACGTCGAGCTTGTGGTGGGCGAGCAGCCGCGCCGTGGCCCGGCCCGTGGCGCCGAGCGAGACCAGCCCGACCGTCGCGCCGTAGGCTCCCAGCTCGGGTCCGCGCGGGGCGGTGGCGGCGGCGGCGCGCGCGTTGAGCACGTAGCGCCAGCCGTGCTTGAGCGCGTACAGGATCTGCGACAGCGCGAACTCGGCGACCGGCTCGGCGTTGGCCGTGGCCGCCGTGGTGACCCGCACTCCCCTGGCCCACATCTCCGGGGTCACCATCGAGCGGATGGAGCCCGCGCCGTACAGCACCAGCGAGAGTTTGGGCGCGGCGGCGAGGAACTCGGCGTCCAGCTTGGGCGCGCCCCACCCGGTCACCAGGACCTCAAGGCCGCCGAGCACATCGGGAGTGAGCCGGTCTGCGGTGAGCAAGGGCGAGTCGATGGCCAGGTGCTGCTCAAGCGCGGCCCGGGCCTCCGGGCCATAAACGTCGTCAAAGCGATTCGGGTCCATGACATACAGGCCGTTCAGCATTATCTCTCCTTCAGGCGAGCCGCCGCCCGCACACTGGCCAGGCGGGCGGGTGAGCCCAGCCCGGCGTGGTAGTAACGCAGTTGCCGCGCGCCCCCGGCGACGAGGTCGGCGGCCAGAGCCGGGATCCGGGCGTGCCCGTCCTCCAGCACGGTCAGGTTGGCGACGAGCGGGACTTCGGTACGGCTCGCCGCGGCCTTCATCTGGGTCAGGGCCGCCTCCTCCTGGCCCCAGCACTTGAGCACGTACGCGTCGGCCGGCGCCTCGAAGGTGGCCAGGTCGATGCCCACGTCGGGGCCGGTGACCTGCGGGTCGTCGGTGGCCATGAGCAGCAGCTCACGGCCGCCGGCCAGCGCCGCCACATCCCGGACCAGGCCGGCGATGACGTGCCCGCGGTGACCGTACACCGCCTGGGCACGCTCGAAGCCGAGTACTTCGTCCAGGCTCGTCCCGGCCGGGACGCCTCGCTGCAGTTCCCCGTCCACGGCGGCGCGCACGTCACGCGCCAGTTCCTCCACGTCCAGGCCGCGCCCGGCCAGCCCGGCCCGGCAGGCCGGGCAGAGACACAGGGACAGCAGCGCCTTGCCGCAGGCGGACAGGTGGGCGCCGGAGGTCTTCTCGTGGTGACCGGCGTGCTCCATGCCCAGCCAGCCGCACGCCTCCAGCATCAGCGCGGGCACGTCGTACTGCTCGCACACCTCGCCCACGAGAGTGAGCGCGTAGTCGTGGACGGCGGGCTGGGCCGGGCACAACGCGTAGGGATAGGACTCACCGTAGGCGTTCGTGACCGTCAGGTCGGGTGCTTGGCGGCCCAGCACCGAGGAGTGCGTGAGCACCAGCCAGGCCTCCGCCCGCAGCCCCGCCCCGGCCAGCGCGGCCAGCGCCGTGCCGAACCGGTCCTCGTCGGCCACTCCCCAGCTCGGCGGGAGCGGCCGGAGCCGCCCGCGCCAGCGCTCGGGGCGCAGCCGGAAGTAGGCCGCCGCGTGGTCGGCCTGCACGATCCGGTGACGCGGATGCCACGGGGTGACGCCCCGCACCGAGTGGTAGGCGGCCTGCAGCGTCACCGTGCTCACGCCCAGGCCGGCGATGCGCTCGGCCGCCGCGGGGTCGCCCACGACGTCCCAGGTGTAGGCGAAGGCCCCATGCCTCACGCGTCATTCTTTCGTGGCGCCGGCCAGGCCGCGCGTGAAGTAGCTCTGGAAGAACAGGAAGATCATCAGCATCGGCAGGAACGAGATCGTCATGCCCGCGGCGAACCCGGTCCAGTCCGTCGCGTGCTCACCCTGGAAGGACAGCATGCCGACGGCGAGGTTCTGCAGCTCGGGCTGGCCGAGCGTGAACACCAGCGGGATGTTGAACTCGTTCCAGCTGCTGATGAACTGGAAGATGACCACCACCGCGATGACCGGCTTGGCCAGCGGGAGGATGAGGCGGAAGGTCTTGAGGAAACCGGCCCCGTCGAGCTTGGCCGCCTCGAACAGGTCGGTCGGGACGCTGGAGAAGAACCCGACGAACAGCAGGACGTAGAGCGCGCCGGCGCCGCCGGACATGGCCAGGATGACCCCGGCCCGGGTGTTCAGCAGGCCGAGGTTCTCGATCAGCACGAACTGCGGGACGATGATCGAGGCGACCGGGATGAACAGCGTCCCCACGATCATCCGGTAGAGCAGCGTACGGCCGGGGAACTCGTACCTGGCCAGCACGTAGCCGCACAGGGCCGCCTTGACCAGCTCGACCAGGGTCGAGGCGGCCGAGTAGAGCACCGTGTTGAAGAAGTATCCGGAGAACCCGGCGTTGACCCAGGCCCGGACGAAGTTGTCGAAGTTCAGCTGGTCGGGCAGGAGGCTCGCGCCGCTGGTGAACATCCCCGCCTGGGTCTTGAACGCGGCCGAGATCGTCCACAGGAAGGGATAGACCCACACGAGCCCGACGACCAGCAGGATCGGCAGGGCGATGAGATTGGCCCGCACGGCATGGCTGCGCCGGCCCGCCCGAGTGGTCGCTGCCATCAGACGCCGTACTCCTTCCTGAGCCGCTGAGCCCGGCGGACCGCGAGGCCCTGGGCGGAGACCAGGACGAAGGCGATGACGGAGAACAGCAGCGCCGCGGCCGAGGCGTAGCCGTAGGCGAACGGCACCGAGCCGAACGCGTTCTGGTAGATGAAGTAGGACACCACGTAGGTGCTGGTGCCGGGCCCGCCCGCGGTGAGCGTGACGACCAGCCCGAAGACGTGCATGGCGTTCACCAGGCCGAGCAGGGCGATGATCACGGCGACCGGCCTGATCATCGGCAGCGTGATGCGGGTGAGCTTCTTCCACTCCCCCGCGCCGTCGATGGCGGCCGCCTCGTAGACCTCCTCCGGCACGTTCTGCAGCGCCGCGATCCAGTAGATCATGTACTGGCCGAAGATCTGCCAGATGGAGACGAGCACGAGCACGACCAGCGCGCTCCACCGGTTGGCGAACACGTCGAACCCCTGGTCGACCAGGCCGAGGTCGCGCAGGATCGCGTTCAGCGCGCCGTTGGACGGGTTGAGCAGGTAGGTGAACACCAGCCCCGCCATGGCGACGGGGATGATGAGCGGCGCGAAGAACATGGTCCGGAAGAACCGCTTGCCACGCAGCCACTTGCGGGTCAGCAGGATCGCCGCCAGCAGCGAGATCGGCAGCTTGATGACGGTCGTCAGCAGGGCGAAGACCAGCGTGTTGACGACAGAGAGCCAGAACAGCGGGTCGGCCAGGATCGTGCCGTAGTTGCTCCCCCCGACGAAGTCGTCGATGGGGCCGACGCCCGACCAGTCGAAGAAGGAGTAGTAGATCGTCGCGATCAGCGGCCAGATGGTGAAGCCGAGGTAGAGCAGGAGGAAGGGGGCCAGGAAGACGAGCAGCCAGACCCTCTCGATGCCGCGGACGCGCTCGCGGGAGTGATCGGGGCGCTCTGGCACCCGCTTGGCGGGCGACCGGTCCCTGTCCGGCACCCTTTCCCGCCTGGGGGCGGGAGCGGTGGTTGTCATGATGTCCTCACGAGGAGTCCGGTCAGTTGCGGTACATGTCCGAGGTGAAGTCCTTCGTGTACTCCCAGTCGGGGAAGGTGTAGCAGTCCATCGACACCTTCAGGCCGCTGGCCGCCTCCTGCTTGAGCCCTTCCTCCAGAGCGGTCTGCCGCTGCTTGGCGATGGCGGCGCCCACGCTCTCCAGAGGCTGGCCGCTGGTCAGCGCCTCACCCATGGCCTCCCACTCCCCGTCGGGGCTCTTCGCCACCGCGTTGACGTACGCCTTGGACTTGGCGATGTCGGGGCACTTGAGCAGCGGCACGGGGAGCTGGACCCGGTAGCCCGGCTTTCCGCCGATCTCCATGATCTGCCTGAGCGCCGGGTCGGTGACCATCTTCTGGTTGTCGACGTAGGCGAGCGTGCCGAAGGCGCTCTTGTAGTACTGCTTGACGAAGTACCCGTTGGGGTCGGTCATCCACTGGATGAACGTCCACATGGCGTCGGGATGCTTGGTCTGCGAGCTGACCCAGTACTTGTTGTTGTCGTACTTGCGGCCGGCCGCGCCGGTCTGCCCGCTGTCGGGGTTGACGCGCGGCGCCACCACGTACTTGTCGCTGCTGAAGCCCTGGCTGGCCCACACGCTCGGCAGCCAGGTGCCGTCGAACATGATGCCGGCCTGATCGGCGGCGAACTGCTGGCGGGAGAAGTTCTTGTCGTTGGTGCCGGGCGCCAGGTAGCCGGCCTTGTTGAGCTCCTGGATGAAGGCGAAGGTCTTCGTCTGCGCGGGCTCGGTCAGGTCGAACTTGCCGGTCTTGTAGTCGAAGAACTCGTCCGTCGAGACGCTGCCGATCAGCCCGTACCAGATCCGCTGCATGTCCACGCCCTTGGTGGGGGCGGCGATGCACTGCGCCTTGGTCTTGGACTTGATCTGCGCGCAGGCGTTCTTGAGGTCGGTCCAGGTCTTGGGCGGGCTGTTGACGTCCAGCCCGGCCTCCTGGAAGACCTTCTTGTTGAGGAACATGTAGCCGGAGCCCCAGTACAGGTTCTCCGAGAACGGGAAGCCGTAGGTCTTCCCGTCCTGCATGTTGATGCCTTCCAGGAAGGACCCTTCCGGCCAGCGCTTGGTGAAGTCGGCCGGTATGGTCCCGCTCGGGTTGAGCGGGCGGATCCACTTCTGGTCCGTCAGCTGGGACAGCCCGAGCGCGTTCCAGTAGAACATGTCCGGCGCCTGGTTGCTCTGGAAGGCCAGGGGCAGGGTCTTCATGTACTCGGACTGGGTGATCGAGCGCCAGTCGATCTTGATGTCGGGATGCTCCTTGGTGAACTGGGCGCCGATGTCCTTGTGAAAGTTCACCTGTTCGGCGGAGAAGTCCCAGATCCGCAACGTGGTCTGCGAGCCACCTCCGCTCTGGTTGCTCGAGGTGCCACACGCCGCCACGAGCAGTGATGCCATGGCTGTGGTGGCCATCACGGCGGTCAAACGCGAACGAGGGATCATGGACCCTCCTAAAGAGGCGGAGGTCAGAGGGGGCTCGGGCGGCTGGTAAGCGCTTACCCGAGGGTGGGTCGAGAGTAGCCCGCCTCATTCCCCGTTTCAAGGCTTGTGAGAAAGCGGTTTCAGATGGATGCTCAGCGATGAAGACCGTCTGACCCAAGATGTACAAGCGCTTTCTCAACTTCAGGAGTACGTGTGCGCCTGCTCGCCTTCACCAAGCCCTTCGGCTCCATCGACGCCCCCGAGCTGGCCGAGGCCGTGGCCTCGGTGGGCGCCGAGGGGGCGGACCTCCTCGTGCGCGAGGGCCAGACGGTCAGCCCCGCCGACCCGGACGGCATCGCCGTCGTCGCCGCCGAGCTCGGGCGCCGCGGGCTCACCCTCGACGTCGTCACCACCGACTTCCTCGACGCCGACGCGGACGCCGAACGGCTCATCGCGGCCTGCGGCGAGAGCGGCGTCCCCCTCGTACGGGTCGGCTTCTACCGCTACGACCCCGCCATCGGCTACCACCATCAGCTGAAGGAGGCCAGAGCCGCGCTGACCCGCCTGGCCGGCCTCGCCGCCCGGCACGGTGTGCGGGTGGCGGTCCAGCTGCATCACGGTACGATCCATTCATCCGCCTCGCTCGCCCTCGCTCTCGCCGGCGACCTGGACGACGTGCGCTTCTACGCCGACCCCGGCAACCAGGCCAAGGAGGGCAGCGAGGCATGGGCGCTCAACGTCGAGCTGCTGGGCGATCGGATGGCCTGCATGGGAGTGAAGAACGCCGCCTGGCGATCGGGCCCGGACGGCTGGACGTGCGACTGGCAGCCGTTCGCGGACGGGGGCGTGGTCCGCTGGGCGGAGATCATCCCCGGGCTGCGCGAACGCGGCTACAGCGGGGTGCTGTCGCTGCACGTCCACTACCCGACGGCCGACCCGGTGGCGGCCGTACGGAGAGATCTGGATCATCTGCGCGGGCTGCTCGGCTGACGGGCGCACGGGGGGCAGGAGGAGCGGGTGCGTAATCTGCGGCAGGGCCGCGGGAGCCGGGTGACGATCAGCGACGTCGGGGCGGCCGCGGGGGTGTCGGCCTCGACCGTCTCCCGCGTCCTCAACGGCACGGCGAAGGTCGACCCCGCCCTGGCGGCGCGGGTCCACGACGCGGTCGCGCAGCTGGGCTACCGCCCCAACGCGGCGGCGCAGGGGCTGGCCCGCGGCGAGTGGGGCACCATCGGCGTGCTGGTCCCCGACCTGGCCAATCCCTACTTTCCCGGCGTGCTCAAGGCGGTCTCGGCCGTCGCCCGCTCCCACGGGCGCCGCGTCATGGTGATGGAGTCGGACGACGACCCCGCGATCGAGCACGACCTGGTCGAGGACCTCATGCGCAGCTGCGACGGGGTGCTGCTCGCCTCCTCCCGCATGGAGCGCGCCGACCTGGCCGCCCTGACCGGCCGGGGCCACCCGCTCGTCCTGCTCAACCGGATCGTCCCCGGCCTGGCCGCGCCCGCCGTCTCCGCCGACTTCTTCGGCGGGATGATGCTGATCTGCGGCCACCTGGCGCAGCTGGGCCACCGCCGGGTCGCCTACCTGAGCGGGCCCGAGGTGTCCTGGGCCAACTCCGAGCGGATCCGGGCGCTGGAGGCCGCCAAGGCGTTCGGCCTGTCCGTCACGATCCTGCCGTGCGGGGCCACCAGCCAGTGCGGGTACGAGGCCGCCACCGCGGTGGCCGGCACCGGCGCCACCGCGCTCACCACCTACAACGACCTGGTGGCCCTGGGGGCGGTGACCCGGATGCGCGAGCTCGGGGTGCGGGTTCCCGAGGAGCTGTCGGTGGTGGGGTTCGACGACATCGCCCTGGATCACGTGGCGCACACGAGCCTGACCACGGTGTCGGTGCCCCGGGGGCAGCTCGGCAGGCAGGCGGCCGAGATGCTGGAGGCCCTCATGACCGAGGGGCACGACGGGGAGCCGCTGACCCTGCCGATGGAGCTGCACGTCCGCGACAGCTCCGCCCCGCCCCGGGTTCCCGCGGTGTTGACAAGCGAGGGCGGCGCGGGGAAACCTAGCCCGGGATAGCGCTTTCCCAGCGAAAGAGAGACCCCGTGCGCACTGACGACCTGCCCGGCGGCGATCGAGACGAGTTGGCGCGTCAGGTATTGGACCTGGTCACGCCCCTGATTTCCCGGTTCAGTCCGGGGCGGGGACGGCTGCGGCTGGGGTTCCACACGGCGCACTACGACCAGGAGTCCGCCGAGCTGGAAGCGTTTGCACGCCCGCTGTGGGGGCTGGCGCCGCTGGCGGCCGGCGGCGGGACGTTCGACCACTGGGACCTCTGGAGCGCCGGGCTCGCCGCCGGGACCGATCCCGAGCACCCCGACTACTGGGGCGCGGCCTTCGACAAGAACCAGCGGCTGGTCGAGACCGCCGCCATCGGCCTGGCGCTCGCCCTGGCCCCCGAGCGTATCTGGGACCCGCTGACCGGCCCGCAGCGCGACACGGTGGCCACCTGGCTACGGCACTCCGTCACCGTGGAGCCGAACAACAACAACTGGCTGTTCTTCCCGGTCATGGTGGGGCTCGGGCTCGACCGCGTCGGGATCTCCCACGACCATGACGCCAACACGGCCAGGCTCGACCGGCTGGAGGAGTTCGACCTCGGGCGCGGGTGGTACTCCGACGGGCCGACGTGGCAGCGCGACTACTACATCCCGTTCGCCATGCACTACTACGGCCTCATCTACGCCGCGCTCGGTCAGGACCAGGACAGGGCCGGACGCTTCCGCGAGCGGGCCGCGGCGTTCGCCCAGGACTTCCAGCACTGGTTCAGCAGCGAGGGTGTGGCCGTCCCGTTCGGCAGGAGCCTGACCTACCGGTTCGCGCAGTCGGCGTTCTGGGGGGCGCTGGCCTTCGCCGGCGTCGAGGCGCTGCCGTGGGAGGTGACCAAGGGGCACCTGCTGCGGAACCTGCGCTGGTGGGATCGCCAGCCGATCCGCGACAGCGCGGGACTGCTCACCATCGGCTACGGCTACCCGCAGCCGCACATGGCCGAGCAGTACAACGCGCCCGGCTCGCCGTACTGGGCCATGAAGGCGTTCCTGCCGCTCGCCCTGCCCGCCGAGCACCCGTTCTGGACCGCCAAGGAGGCCGACGCTCCCCCGCTGCCCGAGGTCAGCACGCAGCCGGAGGCGGGCGTGGCGCTGATGCGGTTCGAGGAGGGACGGCATGTGGTGCTGCTCAGCGCGGGGCAGCGCAACCCGTGGGCGCGGCACGGCGCGGCCAAGTACGCCAAGTTCGCCTACTCCACCCGGTTCGGCTTCAGCGTGCCGGCCGGGACGCTGAAGCTGGAGCAGGGCGCCTTCGACAGCACGCTGGCGCTCAGCGAGGACGGTGAGCACTGGCGGCCCTGCGAACTGCCGGACCAGGTCTCCGCCGCCGACGGTGTGCTGCACTCCCGCTGGACCCCCTGGGAGGACGTGGAGATCGAGACCTGGCTGGTGGCGCTGCCCCCGTGGCACGTACGGGTGCACCGGATCACGACCGGGCGGGCGCTGCGCACGGCCGAGGGCGCCTTCGCGGTCGACCGCGACCAGCCGCCCATCCGGATCGACACCGGTTCCGGCCGGGCCCGGCTCGACGCGCCCCACGGCCTGTGCGTGATCGAGGACCTGACCGGTGGGCGGGAGGGCGACCTGGTCACGGCCCTGCCCGGCACGAACGTGCTCACGGCGCGCACCACGATCCCCACGCTGAAGGGCGACCTGCCGCCCGGCGAGCACCTGCTGGCCTGCGCGGTGCTCGGCCTGGGGCCCACGGGCCCGGACGCGGCGGACGGGTGGCCGGAGCCGCCCGCGTGGGAGACCATCAAGCCCCTGATCGGCCCTGGCTGACGCCTATCTGGCCAGGTACTGCTGGAGGAGTTCGTCCATGGTCCGCCCGACCTGGTCGGGGTCGGCGCCGAGCTTGACCAGCACCTGGACCGCCACGCTCGCACGGTCGCGGATGAGCCCGAGCAGGAGGTGTTCGGTGCCGATGTGGTCAAGGCCACGTTGCACGGACTCCTGGTTCGCCGCCTGGAGCACCTCGTTGGCCGACGACGTGAACGGAAGGTAGCCCGACGGAGCGGACTCGCCTCGGCTCCGGCTTTCCTCAACCTGTCGGCGCACATCCTCAAGGGTGAGGCCCAGGTTCTTGAGAACCTGGGCCCCCACACCCTCATCTTCACGGATCAAACCAAGCAGAAGGTGCTCGGTGCCGATGGAGTCGTGGTTGAGCGTCCTGGCCTCGTCCTGGGACAGGACGATGATACGTCGAGCTCGGTCGGTGAACTTCTCGAACATCCCGCCACTCCTCGCAAAGCAGTCAGTCAGGTTTTGTCCTTGCGCATGCTAGTGCGTCACACCCGTCACACCCGCCACACCGGGGCTGCCGCGCTCGGTCAGCTGGTGGACGAGGTGTCGGCCTCCTGCTCCTGACCTGCGGTGGCGGAGCAGCTGTCGGCGGGCCGGAGGTGCTGCGGGTTCTGGAGCTGCCGATTCCCGAGGCCGGGCCGGGCGAGATCCGGATCCGCGTGCACGCTGCGGCGGTCAACCCGATCGACACGATGGTGCGCAGGGGAATCGCCTTCGTCTCCGACGCCGAGCCACCCTACGTCCCGGGGATGGACGCGGCCGGCGTGGTGGAGCGGATCGGCGAGGGCGCCGACACCGATCCGAAGGTGGGCGACCACGTCATGGCCGTCGCGGTCGTGTCCGGGACGCACGGCGCGTACGCGGAACATCTCGTCGTCCCCGCCGAGTCGCTCGTCCGCGTCCCGGCGGGCATGAGCGACGTCGAGGCCGCCACGCTGCCGATGAACGGCCTGACCGCCCGCATGGCGCTGGACCTGCTCGAGCTTCCGCCCGGCGCCACCGTGGCGGTCACCGGCGCGGCGGGTGCCGTCGGGGGCTATGTCGTGCAGCTGGCCAAGGCCGACGGGTTCCGGGTGATCGCCGACGCCGCGCCCAAGGATGAGCGGCTGGTGAAGGACCTGGGCGCCGATGTCGTACTGCCTCGCGGTGATGGGTTCCCGGAGCCGGTGCGCGCGCGGGTGCCCGGCGGAGTGGACGGACTCGTCGACACCGCAGGTCTCGTCGCGTCCGCTATACGCGCGGTTCGCGACAGCGGCCGGGTGGTGTCCTCCCGTGCCGGCACCGAGGGGACTGGTGACCGCGGCATCGTGACCCGTTCGACCTTCGTGCCCCGCTACGCACGCGAGCACGACAAGCTGGACCGCATCCGGCAACTGGCCGACGAAGGCCGGATCGTCCCACGGGTCGCGAAGACCCTGCCCGCCGAACAGGCCGCCGAGGCCCACCGGCTGCTGGAGGCGGGCGGCCTGCGTGGACGGGTGGTGCTCACCTTCTAAAACCGCCGCCGGACGTCAGGCGGCACGGGCGTCCAAGAGGCGCAGGTGACAGCCCGCCAGCAGGTCGAAGAAGTCGGGATCCACGTAACAGCCGTTCTCGTCGGGATGTCCACAGCTACCTGTCCTGCGTGGAGCCGGCCGCCGCCAGGCGGGGCATTCCACCTCTGGTGGAATGCCCCGCCGTAGAGAGCGATTTACCAGTGAGCGCCGTTGTGGAGCTGGCCACGGACCGCCCCGTCGGGGAACTGGGCGGTGTGCATGTTGGCGTACCAGTTCTTGGGGTGCTTCTTGATGTCCCTGAGCAGGCTGCTGTTGACGCGGACGGAGCCGAAGCTGGTGTTGCCGCGAATGGTGCCCTTGGACAGCAGGTCGATCACGACGGGTCCGTTCACGCCCGCCTTGCCGCGGTGGATGTGGAAGTTGGTGGGCTTGCCGGTCTTCCTCCACTGGACGAAGTAGTAGAAGCGGTTGCCGTTGATACGGAACTTGGCAACGGCCACGCCGTCCGGGTCGTTGACCTTCTTGCCCGCCTCGCGCACCTCATTCCTGCCGAGGAGCCCGGCGGCGAAGTAGTACTTCCTGGACGTGCTGGTCATGGGAGCGCGGCTGTGCGCGGCGGGGACCGTGACCGTCTCGGCGGAGTGGGGCAACCGCCATTCCGGTGCGGCGGCCGCGGGAGTGGCGGTCACCGCGGTGGTGGCGACCACCGCGACCGCTCCGGCCGCCGCCGCGCCGCCAATTACCCGCCGCCACGAGATCCGCCCGCTGCCCGCCTGATTTAACGTACTCATCATTGCCTTTCCTTTTTGACTCGCGCTTCTGACCCTTTGATCGCTGCAGACCATATGAAAGACGATAGTAGTCGTTCTGCGTAAAAATGCACATTCGGCATGTGAGCAATGCCACAGGGTTTTCACAAGGGCATGAGATGCGTTCTTGAAAAATACTGAACAGAAAGTGGAATTCGCACTCGCCGACTGGAATCCTCAATAGGCGTCTTGATAACGAGTGAATATTTACTGGATTCGCGACTCAATCGTCCAGCGTGGCCAGGAACTCTTCGGCGCGCCGGGCGAACAGGTGGGTCCCGCGTTCGGTGGACAGCGCGCGGCACCTCTCCGCGACGGCCCTCACCTCGGCGACGGACTCCCCGCCGGCCAGCAGCAGTCGCGCCCGCAGTAGGAGGAGCAGGCCCTCCGCGTAGCGCTGACCGTAGAGATCGAGGCAGGAGTCGGCCCTGTCGAGGGCCGCGGCGGCCTTGTCCAGCGCGCCGGCGACCAGCCACATCTCGCACAGATGCCCGTAGAAGGTCGAGACGCTCGCCCGCGGTGGGTCGAGGAGGTTCGTGGCGATGATCCGCTCGGCCTCCGCCCCGGCGCCGGCCGGGTCCTTGCCGGTCATGGCCAGCGCCCAGCACCGGGCCAGCCGCTGGTAGGTGCCGAGGAAGACGAAGGAGAAGTCGGGGTCGGCGGCGATGCCGCGTTCCGCCGCGCGCAAGGCCCGTACCGGGTCGCCGATCAGTGCTTCCATCCTCGCTGTGTGCGCGGCCCACACCGTGATCGTGAACGGATCGTCGCCAGGGGCCGCCAGCCGGTCGAGCAGCGATCGCGCGCCGTCGATGTCACCGTGCATCGCGGTCGCCTCCGCGAGCATCCCGATCATCAGCAGCTGCAGGTCGTACCAGACGGGATCCTCCTCGCGCCGGACGACGCGGGTCAGCAGGATCTCGCTCGCCTCGGTCAGGCGGCGGAACGCTTCGCCCATGTTCCCGTCACTGAACTGCTGAAGTCCCCACGCCTGCAGCCCGTACGCGCGTACGAGCGGCTTGGCGGACGCTTCACCCGCTGCCAGCAACCGGCGCGCCAGCAGCCCGCTGCGGTCGTTCTCGAGGGCTTGGGCGTGGGCCGCCCAGCGGGAGTAGAGCAAGACGATGGCGTCGACTTCCCGGCCGAGGCGCCGAGCCAGGAGCTCCGCGCGTTCCAGCAGATCCACCGACGCGGTGCCGTACATCTCACGCATCCCGACGACCGCGATCAGCTGGGACAGAGCGGGCAACTCCACCTCCGCGAGGCTGGCCGTCCGCGCCACCCGGACGGCCAGCCGCAGTTGCCGCTCGGCGGCCTCGAGCGCGGACTTGGCCGCCGCGTGACGGCCCGCGCGCACCAGCGCCGCCGTGGTCCGGCGCGGATCGGCGAGCGGGCCGGCCGCCCACAGGTGGTGGGCGACGCGCTCGGCCACGTAGTCGCCGGAGGAGTCGGTACGTTCGAGCGTGTCGGCCACGCGCAGGTGCAGCGGGTTCGCCCGCCCGGGAGGCGTGGTCTCGGAGACGGACTCGCGGACCAGGTCGTGCGAGAAGCGGAACGAGAACGGGTTCCCCGGTGTGGGTTCGAGCAGGCCGAGCGCTTCGACGGGCTCCAGGCGGTCAAGGCAGGTCTGCACGTCCAGGCCGGCGACGCCGGCGAGCAGGCTGAGGTCCACCTCCCGGCCGACCAGCGCGGCGATCTGGAGCAGGTTCCTGGCGCAGTCGTCGAGCCCGGCCATCCGGTCGCGTACGACGTCTCGCACGGTGGCGGGCACTCCCACTCGCGCTCCGGCGTCCTCGACGAGCGCGCCGCTGTCGGCGAGTAGCAGGGCCAGCTCCCGGACGAAGAACGGGTTGCCGGCCGTACGCGTATAGATGCCGCGGACGGCCTGCGGGCCTGGATCCTGGCCGGTCTCGCGGCGGACGAGCTCGGCCACCTCGGCCATTCCGAGAGGACCGAGCCGGGTACGGAAGTGGCCGGGCCCCCGGCTCGCCGCGGCGAGCGTCCGCGTCAGCGCCGATCCGGGTACGGGCGCGCGGTCGCGGAGCCCTCCGATGATCGCGGTGCCGGCCGGCAGCCGGGCCGCCAGGTGGCTGAACAAGCGCAGCGACGCCACGTCCGCCCACTGGAGGTCGTCGATCACGAGCACCAACGGCCGTTGCGCCGCGACCTGGCCGACGGCGGCGACGGCCGCCTCGAACAGGCGGAACTGGGCGCCGGCGTCGGGTGCCACCGATTCGCCGAGGACGTCGCCGGCCGGCTCCAGGAGGTCGCCGAGTTCGCCGGCGAGCCACTTCTCCCGCGCCGCGCCGGGCAACTCGTCCAGGACAGCGCCGACCGCCTGGATCCACGGCCACATCGACGGCGTTCCTTCGCCTTCCAGGCAACGGGCCCAGACGACGGCCGCGTCACGCTGCTCCGCCTCGGCGGTGAGCTCCTCCAGCAGACGGGTTTTGCCTATCCCCGGCTCGCCCTCCAGGACGATGAGCCCCGTGCCGCCGGTGAAGGCCGGCTCGATCGCCTGCCGCAGCGCCGTCAGTTCCTCCGCTCGGCCGACCAGGACGCCTCCGGATCTCGCGATGGCCCGTACCGGCGTGGGCGAGTGTCCGGGCGCCCGCTGCACGGTCTCCGTCAGGTCCTGGTTCAGCGTCCGCCGGTGCGCGGCGGCCAGGGCGTGGCCAGGGTAGATGCCAAGGTCCTCAGCGAGGCGGGCGCGGACCGCGCGGAACACCGACAACGCCTCCGCCTGCTGCCCGGCGGCGCCCAGCGTGGAGATGAGGCTCGCTTGCACCGGCTCGTGCAGGGGCGCCATCCTGGCCGCCAGGTGCAGGGAAGGCAGCATCCGCGCCGGCCGGCCCAGCGACACCGCGAGCTCGGCGGCCGCCGTGCACGCGTCGAAGAACTGGCCGTCCAGCCTGGCGAACATCGACGTCGCGGCCGGTCCCTGGTTCAGCCCATCGCCCGCGGGGCCCTGCCAGAGTTCCAGCGCTTCCACGTAACAGTCGAGAGCCTCCTCGTGGCGCTCCTTCGCCAGGGCGGCCCCGGCGGCCTCGACGAGGTTCCGGAACACGACCAGGTCCAGCGTCCCGGCGCCCGCCGCGAACAGGTAACTGTTGCCGCGCCGCTGCAGGAACGAGCCGGAACTTCGCGCCGAGATCTCCGGCTCCAGCAGCCGGCGCAGCGACCCGACGTACTTGTGGATGACGTTGAGTGCGCTCGCCGGCGGATCATCCTGCCAGATGAGATCGATCAGCTCGTCGGTGCTGATCGGCCGCCCCTCCCGGGCCAGGAGAAGGGCCAGCAGGAAGACCTGCTGCCGCGGACCGGCGCTCAGCTCGACGCCGCCCCGCCAGAGCCGTAAAGGACCGAGAATCTGGAAGAGCAGGGAGTCGCCGGAAGCCCGTCCGTCCTCGCCACCGCCGCCGGTGGGAAGGATTGCCACAGCCACGCGTGTACCACCTTGGAATGTCATGGGGATCGCCTTGAGCTTGGACAGTGAAGCCGAGCGCGAAGCCGGCCGGTACTGTGATCCTGCTCAACCAGTGCCCATTCCCGGTCCAGGCCTGGGGTCGCGTGTCAGGTGGTGGGGTGCCCGCTTCTAAGATCCGAGGTGTGGCCAAGTATTTCGCTCTGCACCCGGACAACCCCCAACCCCGCCTGATCAGCCAGGTCGTCGAGTCGTTAAACACCGACGGGCTGATCGCGTACCCGACGGACTCGTGCTACGCGCTGGGGTGCCGGCTGGGCAACAAGGAGGGCCTCGATCGGATCAGGGAGATCCGCAGCCTCGGCAGTGATCATCACTTCACGCTGGTCTGCCGGGACTTCGCGCAGTTCGGTCAGTTCGTTCACGTGAGCAATGCGGTGTTCCGGCTGGTCAAGGCGGCGACGCCGGGCGGATACACCTTCATCCTGCCCGCGACCAAGGAGGTGCCGCGGCGGTTGCTGCACCCCCGGAAGAAGACGGTCGGTGTGCGGATCCCTGATCACATCGTCACCCAGGCGCTGCTGGCCGAGCTCGGCGAACCGCTGCTGTCGAGCACCCTGCTGCTGCCCGACGAGACCGAGCCCGCGACACAGGGCTGGGAGATCAAGGAACGGCTCGATCACGTGGTGGACGCGGTCATCGACTCGGGCGAGTGCGGCGCCACCCCGACCACCGTCGTCGACTTCTCGCAGGGTGAGCCCGAGATTCTTCGTCGCGGCACGGGAGACCCGTCCCTCTTCGAGTAGGTTCGAGCAAGGGTGAGGGCCGCCCCGATCATCACGGGGCGACCCTGGCGGCGGCCGGCGCTCGGCCGGTACGGCCGCGGCCGCGGAGCACTTGGCCGATGCGAGCCAGTGGCGCGGAGCACTTGGCCGGTGCGAGACGGTGGCGCGGCTACTTGGCGGCCAGCTCCCGGCCCGCGTCGCGGGCGGCGGCGAGGGCGTCGCCGTGAAGCTGCGCGGCCAGCGGGCGCAGCGATTCCATGGCCGGGTTGGTGGCGGCGAGAGTGAGCTCACGTTCGACGATGGTGAGGTCGGCCTCCCACATGTCACTCAGAACCCGCGTCAGGTACGGGGTGGAGTGGTCCCAGCCCTCACGCGGGGTCCCGGGTCCATAGCCGCCGCCACGCACGGTGGCCAGCACGGTCGGCTTGCCCTTCAGCACCGGAGTGCCGGCGCCCGCAGCGGCGATGACCAGGTCGGCCCAGGTCTTGAAGTGCTGGGAGACCCCGTAGTTGTACAGCGGCACGGCCAGCAGAACCGCGTCGGCCGCTTCCAGTTCGGCCGCGAGCCGCACGGCCAGCGCCAGCGCGTCACGCTGCGCCTGCGTGCGGTCGGGTTCGGGGACGAACGCCGCGGTCGCCGCGAGCGCCCAAGCCTCGGCGGGCAGCGGGTCGGTGGCCAGGTGACGACGCACCACCGGCACGCCGGGCCGGGTCGCGGTCCACTCGGCTTCAACGAGGTCGGCGAGCTCGGCGCTGGAAGAGGTGCCGGGAAGGATGCTGGCGTCCAGCCGGAACAGACTCATGATCATCTCCTTTAGAGTGCCGCGTCACGCGGCTCAACGGTGTCGGCGGCGGCCTGACCTGGGTGCCGGCGCCCCGACTCGCTTCAGCATAAGCGGACTTTACCCCGCTTTATATTCCAGAGGTAGGGTGAGAACTTGTGGATCTCCCTGTGGTGCCCTTCGGTCGTCCCCGTGCGGAACGGGTGGACGCGGCGCGCAACCGTCTGCAACTGCTCCAGGTGGCCCGCGAGATGATCGCCGAGCACGGGGTGGAGAAGGTGACCATGGACGGCCTGGCCGAACGGGCCGGCTTGGGCAAAGGGACTGTCTTTCGCCGGTTCGGCACCCGCGCGGGAATCTTCCGGGCCCTGGTGGACGAGGACGACCGCGCCTTCCAGCAGGCCGTCATGGGCGGGCCACCGCCGCTCGGCCCCGGAGCCGACCCGGTGCAGCGGCTGATCGCCTACGGCCGGGCCCGCATCGCCTTCCTGCTCGACCACCACGCGATCGTCCGCGCGGCCCTGGACCGCAACCAGCCCGTCCCCGTCGGCGAGCACAACCTCTCCCGGCTGCACGTCCGCATGCTCCTGGGACAGGCGCGCCAGTACGAACTCCTGGACATCGCCGACCTCGACAGCCTGGCCGTCCAGCTCACCGCCGCCCTCGAAGGCCCGATCCTGCTCTACCTGGGCATGTCGCGGCCCTTCCCGGCCGACCCCACTCCGGCCTCCATCCCGTTGGCCGACAGCTGGCAGACCATCATCGAACGCCTCTTCCGAACACCGTCACACAGCGGTTAGCTCACGGGCAGCGCCCCAGATACCCGATTGACAGGCCCGTCAGAGAGCGGCGTGGGCCCAGTCGGTGAAGGTCGTGGTCGGGATCGCGAGAGCGTGGGCGAACTCGGGACGCGCCGGTGCCGGATGCAGGCTGGCGTACCGCTGCGACAGGACATACTCGCGGCGCAGACCGGCGGCCTGTGCCTCCGAGGGGTCGGCGGGAAGGGTGATGGGCCTTCCGAGGACCTCGGAGAGGATCGCGGCCGCCTCGCGGAAGGTCAGCAGGTCGCCCGCCAGTTCCAGTTCGACGCCGTCGAACCGCCCGGGGCCGGCGAACGCGGCCGCGGCCGCGACGCCGATATCGTTCAGGGCGACGAAGGGCTGGGGAACCTCGGGATCCATGGCGACCAGCAGATGGTCCGGCCGCCCGTCGGGGAAGTAGAACGACGGGTAGAGGAGGTTCTCCATGAACGTGCTTGGGCGCAGGATGGTCGTGTAGCGGGTCGCCGCGTCACGCATCGCCTGCTCCGCGGCGGCCTTGCTGCGCCAGTAGTGTCCCATGTGGGCTCCCCATCGCTCCTCGTCGATCGGTTCGCGGCGGCCCGCCCCCGACACCGAGGTGTGCACGATCTGTTCGACGCCGGCCTTCTGCGCCGCGGCGGCGAGATTGCCGGCGTATCGCACCTCCGAGTCGCCCATGAGATCCGCCAGGTCGGGCATCTGGATCGAGAACACGCCTCGGGCCCCGTCGAGGGCCGCCACCAACGAAGCCGGGTCCCCCAGGTCGCCCGTCACGAGCGTGGCGCCGTGGGCGGCGATCTCCTGTGCGCGCGGCGAGGTGGGATCGCGTACGAGAGCGTGCACGTCCGTTCCCGCTCGGAGCAGGGCTCGCGCGGTCGCCCCGCCCTGCCGGCCGGTCGCGCCCGTGACCAGCACGAATGATGAATCCGACATGTCTGCCTCCAGCGACCCCATAAACGGAGGGGCACCCCGCTTTGCCGGACGCTACGATATGGGGGGTCCCACCGTTTGTCCAGTGAAGGGTGAGAGCGACGATGAACGCGGCAGGTCCGGCGGGCCGGGCAGACAGGCAGCGCAATCGCCGGCGACTGCTCGAGGCCGCGGAGGCGGTGATCGGACGGGACGGCGCACAGGCCTCACTCGAAGAGATCGCGCGCCGCGCGGGCGTCGGCTCAGCCACCCTGCACCGGCACTTCCCCTCGCGACACGACCTGCTCAACGCGGTGTTCCACGAGGGCGTGGAACGGCTCAGCCGGCGCGCCCAAGCACTCGCCGACAGCCTGGCTCCCGGCGACGCGCTCGCCGCGTGGCTCGAGGAAGTCACGACGTACACCGCGACCACACGCGGACTCGCGACGGCCCTGATGTCGGCCCCCGGCTGCGCCGTCGCCGCGGAAGACAGCTGCCACGGCCTGATACATGATGCGGCGACGCGTCTGGTCACGGACGCGGAGGAAGCGGGCGTCCTGCGCGGCGAGGCGACGACCCACGACCTCATGACCCTGGCCAACGCCATCTCCGTGGCCTCCGACGGCGATCCCGACAGCGCTCGCCGGCTGTTGCGGCTCACCCTCGGCGGTGTCCTGAAGAGTCCGCCCGCCGAGCACCCTCCACTGAGCCGAGCGGCGAGGAACACGCACTGACCGCTACCCCCATGCCACAATCCACCGGTGGTGTTCGGCGGCTGCGCTCAAAGCTGACAGCCGCTGTCCACCGTGTCAGGCGAGGATTGTTGGCGACGCTCCATGAGATGATCGAGCTCATGATGGGTTTGTCAGGCACGGGCCGTCCGGTCCTTCACCCCTCCAGGTCGGCCGGCGAGGCTGCCGCGATGTTCACCGCCGGCCTGGTCACGGCGTCGGCCGCGTGCTGAGCATGGTCGAAGCGGAGACCACCCCGCGAGTCCCGCGCACGTTCGGGGACGGCCTCGCCTCTCCCTTCCCCGGCTGCGACCCCATGAGACCCGCGAGCCATCCAGAGCCGGTCGGCGTCGGGCAGATCCCGGGATTACGACCGCGCCTGCGCCCTGGTGACGGGGGCGAGGTCCCCGCGGCCGACGTCGACCTTGTGGACGCGCTGGATCCGCGGACCCGGCGTACGGTGACGGCCTGGCTGTGCGAGAAGCCCTCCGCTCCTCTGCGACAGACACGGTTGCGGGTCCTGGCCTCGTTCCTGCGCTGGCTGCACACCGCCGAGCCGGCCCTCGAGCTGCTCACCGCCACCGAGACTCAACTGGACGCCTACTGCTATGCCGCCCTCACCACCGGCGTACGCGCGTCCGGCAAGCCCTTGACCAGGGCGACGGTGATCCGGAGACGCGCCACGCTGGCCTCCTTCTACGCCTTCGCCCGGCGAACCGGCGCGGATCGGTCTCACCGCGGCGTGACCGGCACGCCTCCGCTCACCCCGGCCGAACGACGCCTGCTGCGAACAGGTGCCGGGCGGCTGGCCGACGGCGGCCGGTGGGCCGAGGCTCTCGCCGTCGCACTGCTGGAGGCGACAGGCGCCTCCATGGAGGCGCTGGCCGCTTTGACCGCCCACGATATCCGCCCTTCCGCCCCCGCCGACCAGCTGACCCTGATCACCTTGCGCGACGGCCGTGATGGCGTCGTCGCGTTCCCGGTGTCGCCCGAGGTCCGCCACCTGCTGCGCGCGCTGTGCGCCAGCCGTTCCCCTGGAGAGCCGCTGATCAGGCAGGATGGCGGGCGGAGCATCGACCTCGAATGGATCGGGGCCGCGCTCACCGACGCCGCGCTCGCCGCCGGCATAGACAGGCAGCGAGCCGAACTCCTGCACCCGCGCCTGTTGCGCGCCCGCACGGTGACCGAGGTCGCGCGCCCGTAACAGGCGAGCCTCGCGCCCGTAACTGGCGGGCAGCGCGCCGCCTGGCGAGCCGAGCGGGCGTAACCGATGGGCCGGGCGGGCGTAACCGGCGGGCCCATCGGGTCAGCGCCCGCCTGTGGCGCGGCTGCGGCGGGAGAAGGCCGAGCTGGTCAAGCTCACGGCGGCGGAGAGGGGAGAGGTCCCGCCGTTGACCGACGCGCAGGCCGAGGCGGAAGCACGCGGACTCTGCGCCTCCATGGACGGCCTGGAGATCCAGTGGCTGCTCGATCCCACGGTGGACCTCGCCGGCCTGTTCGGCTTCCATCTCGACCACACGCTGGAGCGGTGGAAGAGCGGCGCGTACGCGCCACTCCCCCTCGGGGGTCGCTGAGCGATCGGCCGGCCGGGGTCACCTGCCGCCGACGAAGGACCTGGCGGGGATGAAGAGCTCGTGCCCGGTGTTGAAAAGCACCCGCACCCCGGCGGTCGTCCACTCTGTCGTCTTGACAGAGTCGGCGGACGTTTCGATGTCCACCCAATGGCCGTAGGAAAGGCTGGGATCCCGGCCGACGAAGATCTGGTGCGACTCCCCGGCAAGGGCGCTGCGGTGGATCAAGGCCAGCAGATGCTTCGAACCGTCGTCGTAGGCCACAGTGGCCGGCTGGTCGCTGCGATAGACCACCTCGGACCGCGGCCACCGCACCGCGACGGACAGCACCACACCCAGCGCGATGCCGAGAACGACCAGCCCGAGTCCCTTCAGCCGCCGGGACCGGTGCGGACGGGTTAACGACGGTTCCACAGCCAAGGGCGAAGTCATCTACGGCCTCCGTAATGGTCAACTCAGTAGTAGTTCGTCGCTCCGGCAGGAGAAAAAGTTCGCGAGCGCCGACGGCTGTTCACCGTTCCTCGACCCGGGCTTGCTCGCCCGCCTCAGACGTGTACCTCGGCCGTATGGGCGTGCCCGCGGCTGCGACCGACCTCCACCTTGACCGAGCGCTTGGCCTTGCGCACGCCACGGTCGCGCTTCTTGACCGATTTCACCCGCCAGGGCAGCGTGATCTTCACCTCGTCGCCGGTCCTGGACGGGTCGGAGACCGCCAGCCGTACCCGCCCGCGGTCGCGGCGGATCAGCAGCGTGCAGGGTCCGTCGGCGTGGAGCGTTCCGTCCGCGGTCTCGACGGTCCCCGCGCGCCAGAAGACGGCGGCGAGCACGTTGTCACGGGCGATGGCCTGCACCGTTCGGGAGTTGGCGAGGATCTTGATCCGCTGCCCGTACGCCGCGGTCTGCGCGATGGAGGCGTCGGGCAGGACGGCATAGGCGTAGCGCGCCTTGCGCGGATCGACGCCGTGGTCGAGGAGGATCGTCGTGTAGTGCCTGGTGACGGGGGTGTTGTCGCCGCCGGTGGTGGCGCCCTTGTCGATGTCGCGCCAGCGGCCGGTGCGCTGCTCGCGGATCACCTTCGCGTCGGCGCCGTCGAGCAGGGCGTAGCCGGCCACGCCGGACAGGTGGACCCAGCCGTCGCCCCTGGTCAGCGGCGGATGCCAGTCGTGGGTGTTGCGGTTCTCCACGATGGTCTCGATGCGGCGGCCGTCGGAGGCCGCGATGCCGGCGCCGAGGGCGATCACCGCGTCATCGAGCAGGAACCACGCCTTCTTGGCCCGCAGCGAGGAGCCGTCGGCGATCAGCTTCATGGCCGCCACGCCGTACTCGCCGTCGAGTGCCACGCCGCCCGCCCACGGGGTGGGCGGCAGGCGGCGCTTGCTGTGCGAGAGGGCGGCGCGCCTGCGCGTGTCGACCGTCGTGCCCGGCAGCCGGTGCGGGTCGATCGTCGGCCACAGGTCGTCGTTCCAGTGGGTGAGGTCGGCGGTGTAGAGGTAGGTCATGCCGTCGCCGGTGTACCAGCCGTGCAGGTTCTCCTGGTTCATGGCCTCGGCCGCGCCGATGCGCTCCGAGCTCATCGCGATCGCGTAGGCCCAGTTGGGGCGGCGGTGCACGACCCGGTCCATGTCGGCGAAGACGTACGTGCCCGTCATGCGCGGGCCGACCGGCACCGACAGGTCATCCAGCAGGGCCTTGGCCCCGGCGATGCTCGCCAGCGATGGGAGCGTGGGGGCGGCCTGGTTACGGGTGATCCAGCCCTTCACCAGCGGTCGCCAGCGCTGGGCGTAGCGCTCGGGCGCCGCCTCCAGCAGGGTGAGGATGGACTCGACCGCCTTCTCCCCCGAGTGGTGGTCGCGGTGGCCCTGCACCGAGATCTGCCGGCCGCGTACGCAGTCCATCATCAGCCCGTCGAAGATGAACGGCGCGAAGGAGCGATCCACGAGGTCGTAGACGTTGCCGATTCCGGTGATCTTCCACGGCGACCTCGCGAGCATGGCGATCAGCTTGGCCACGCTCTCCAGGTAGTCCACGCCGTAGCTGCCGTTGTAGGGGAACACGTCGTGCTGGATGAACGACCCGTCACGGTAGAAGCCGTCGCCCGGACCCTTGGTCGGCCGCAGCAGGTCGGAGACCGCGTTCCTGGCCCGCTTGACGAGGCGGGCGTCGTGGGTGAGCAATCCGCGCATCGCCACCGCCGTGGCCTTGCCCGCCCGGTTGGCGCCGGTCTCGACGACGCCGGGGTGGCTGACGCGGCGCTCCGGGTTGGGGCACCAGCGGCGCAGGGGGCGCAGCCAGCGCTCGAGGCGGTCCTTGGGCAGGCCGTCGTACAGCAGGGCACAGGTGTCGGTCAGCGCGCGGGGGACGCCGATCTCCCACCAGTACCAGTTGCTGCCCCGCCGGTCCAGTCCCTCGTGGTAGGCGTGCTTGTACAGGAAGTCCAGCGCCATGATCGCGGTGTCGGCGACCCGCCCGTCCCGGTGCATGGTGGTGCCCGGCGTGGCCCAGCCCAGCGCCAGGGTGCGCATGCGGTTGTAGGCGCGGTTGAAGTTGCCCGTACGGGGGTCGTCGAGGGGTAGGTCGGGCCACAGGCTCGGGCGGCCGGGGTCGGGCTTCAGCTTGCGCAGCACCGCGTTGGCCGAGCCGTCGACCGCCTGCGCCTTGTCGGTGTAGACGGAGTCGTACGACCCGCCGGCCAGCAGGCTCACCCACCGCTCACGCGCGGCGTCGAACGTGGCGGCACCGACCGTGGCGGTGCCGGCCGCCTCGGCCGGTCTGTCCCAAAGAGCGAGGCCGGCCACGGCCGAGGTGCCCAGCAGGGCGGACCGCCGGCTGAGGGGGTGGGTCATGGCGGCCTTCCGACAATCGCGCGAACATCAGCTCAAAGGATCATATGTCGACTCGCCCATAGCCCGGATCCGCCGTGCTCACCAGTCATGGACGGTGCCGTCCGCGAGCCGGTTGAACGGCAGGTACGCCGGTTGGTACGGGAATCGCGCCGCGGCCTTCTCATCGAGCTCCACGCCGAGCCCCGGCAGCCCGCCGGGGTGCAGGTAGCCGTCGGTGAAGCTGAACGACTGCTGGAACACCTCGTTGGTCGCCTGACCGTGCTGCATGTACTCCTGGATGCCGAAGTTGTGGATCGCCAGGTCCAGGTGCAGGGCGGCGGCCATGCCGACCGGCGAGATGTCGGTCGGGCCGTGGATGCCGGACTTGATCTGATACTGGGCGGCGTAGTCGAGCAGCTTCCGCATGGCCGTGATCCCCCCGGTGTGGGTGACGGCGGAGCGGACGTAGTCGATGAGCTGTTCGCGGATCAGGGTCTGGTAGTCCCACACGGTGTTGAAGACCTCGCCGATGGCCAGCGGAGTGGTGGTGTGCCCGCGGACCAGGCGCAGCGCCTCCTGGTTCTCGGCCGGCGTGCAGTCCTCCAGCCAGAACAGGTCGTACGGCTCAAGGGCCTTGCCGAGCTTGGCGGCCTGGATCGGGGTCATCCGATGGTGCCCGTCGTGCAGCAGCGGCAGCTCGGGCCCGAACTCGTTGCGCACCGCCTCGAAGACGCCGGGCAGGTGGCGCAGGTAGGCGCGGGTGTCCCAGTCCTCTTCGGCGGGCAGCGCCGTGCGCTGGGCCGGCTCGTAGTCGTACCGCTTGCCGTCCACACTGGGCTGGGCGGCTACTCCGTACACGGCGTTGATGCCGGGTACGGAGGTCTGCACCCGGAGCGACCGGTAACCCATCTCCAGGTGCCGGCGGATCGAGTCGAACAGCTCTGGCAGGTCCCGGCCCGAGGCGTGCCCGTACGCCATGATCCCGTTCCGGGAGGCTCCGCCGAGCAGTTGGTAGAGCGGCATCCCGGCGGCCTTGGCCTTGATGTCCCACAGCGCCACGTCCACGGCCGCGATGGCGGCCATGGTGACGGGCCCGCGCCGCCAGTACGCCGAGCGATAGAGGAACTGCCAGGTGTCCTCGATGCGATGCGGGTCCCGCCCGAGCAGCAGGGGGACGATGTGGTCGGCCAGATACGACGCGACCGCCAGCTCCCTCCCGTTGAGGGTGCCGTCTCCCAGCCCGCTGATCCCCTCATCCGTCGTGATCTTGAGGGTGACGAAGTTGCGGTCGGGGCTGGCGACGATGACGTCCGCCGCGATGATCTTCACGCAGATGCCTTTCTCACAGGTGGTGCCGGCGAGGTCGAGGGATCACGCTCACCATTCCGCGTAGGAACCGTCCCGGTGCCGCCAGATGGGGCCGCGCCAGGCGTGTCCGCTCTTGCCGGCGGAGCGGACCGCCTGATCGTCGACCTCGATACCCAGGCCGGGCGCGGTGAGCCGCTCGACGTACCCGTCCACGAAAGCCAACGGGGTCTTGTCGAGGCAGTAGTCGAGCACCTCGGCACCAAGGTTGTAATGGATGCCGATGCTCTGTTCCTGGATGAGGTAATTCGGGGTGGCGAAGCCGATCTGCAGGCAGGCCGCGAGGGCGATCGGGCCGAGCGGGCAGTGCGGGGCGAGTTGCACGTCGTACACCTCGGCGAGGGTGGCGATCTTGCGTACCTCGGTGATACCGCCGGCGTGCGAGAGGTCCGGCTGGGCGACCGCGATGCCGGCTTGGAGGACGGGCAGGAACTCCTGCCGGCTGTAGAGCCGTTCCCCCGTCGACACCGGGATGGTGGTCGAGCGGACGAACTCGCCGATGAGGTGGGAGTTCTCCGGGACGACCGGCTCCTCCAGGAACAGCGGCCGATACGGCTCCAGCAGCGGCGCCACACGGCGGGCGTTGGCCAGGGTGAACCGCCCGTGGAAGTCGACGGCGACGTCGCGGTCGTCGCCGAGCACCTCGCGGGCGGCGGCCACCCGGGCGACCACGCCGTTCAGCTCGGCGACCGAGCCGAGCGGGCTCATCTTGCCGGAGGCGTTCATCTTCACCGCGGTGAGCCCGGCCTCGACCTGAGCGGCGATGTGGTCGCGGACCTCGCTGGGCTCGTCGCCGCCGACCCAGCCGTACATCCGGATCCGGTCTCGTACCGGACCGCCGAGCAGCTGGTGCACCGGGGCGCCGAAGTGCTTGCCGGCGATGTCCCAGAGGGCCTGGTCGAGGCCCGCCACGGCGCTCGCCAGGATCGGACCGCCCCGGTAGAACGAGCCCTTGGTCAGCACCTGCCAGTGGTCCTCGATGCGCAGCGCGTCCCGGCCGATCAGCAGCTCCGCGAGCTGGTCGATGGCGGCGCGGACGGTCTCGGAGCGCCCTTCGCAGGTGGCCTCACCCCAGCCGACGATCCCGGAGGCGGTCTCCACCCGGACGAAGAGCCAGCGGGGGGCGACGAGAAAGGTCTCTATGCGGGCGATGGTCGTCATGCCGCTCAGCCCTTTGTCGCGCCGGCGGTGAGGCCGGAGACCACGTACTTCTGCACGAACAAGGCGATCAGCATGATCGGTACGGTGACCACGGTGGCCGCGGCCATCAGACCGCCCCAGTCGATGCTGGCGTAGCCGACGAAGTCGAAGATCGCCACGGGCAGGGTCTTGGTGTCCGCGTCGGAGAGCACGAGCGCGAACATGAAGTTGTTCCAGGAGAAGATGAAGGACAAGATCCCAGCGGTGGCGATACCCGGTACGGACAGCGGCAGCAGGATACGGCGGAACGCGCCGATGTGGGTCAGCCCGTCGACCAGCCCCGCCTCCTCCAGTTCCTCGGGCAGGCTGTCGAAGTAGCCCATCATGATGTAGACCACCAGCGGTAGCGCGACGAACATGTGGCTGAGGATCAGCACCCCGAACCCGCCGACCATCTTCAGGTTGGAGAAGACGTAGTACCACGGCACCAGCAGCGAGACACCGGGGATGACCCGGGCCATCAGCACCACCAGCGCGGACTTCCGCATGTTGAACCGGCTCATCGAGTACGCGGCCGGCAGGCCGAGGATCAGCGACGCCACGGTGGCGGCGAACGCCACCCAGAGGCTGTTGACGATGAACTCGACGTAGTTGGCCTGCTTGAGCACCTTGGCGTAGTTGTCCACGGTGGGCGAGAAGGCCAGCGCCTTGCCCGGGTCGTAGATGTCGACGTTGGTCTTGAACGACGCGGCGATCATCCAGAGCAGCGGCGCGAGCAGCGAGAGCACCACGAAGGTGAGTGCCACCACCCGGAACACCCGGTACGCGGGACGGGGCTTCATCGCTTGGCCTCCTTGCGCCGGGCGGTCAGG
This sequence comes from Nonomuraea sp. NPDC049158, assembly GCF_040648335.1. NCBI lineage: Bacteria > Bacillati > Actinomycetota > Actinomycetes > Streptosporangiales > Streptosporangiaceae > Nonomuraea > Nonomuraea sp. NPDC049158. The sequence goes on along the minus strand of NZ_JBEZDM010000032.1, from coordinate 38,325 downwards.
GCCCACATCGCCCCGATGATGATCAGGAAGAAGAGGATGAGGACGGTGGAGGAGACGCCGTACTCGTTGTAGTCGAAGCTGAGGCCGTAGGCGTACACGTTCAGCGTCTCTACCTCGTGGAACGAACCGCCGCCGCGGCCCTTCGTGGCGTAGAGGATGTCGAAGGTCTTCAGCGCGTCGATGCCGCGCAGCAAGATCGCCACGGTCAGCGTGGGCCCCAGCAGCGGCAGGGTCACGTGCCGGAAACGCTGCCAGGTGCTGGCGCCGTCGATGCGCGCCGCCTCCTGCGGCTCGTCCGACAGCGAGGTGAGCCCGGCGAGCAGGATCAGCGTCACCATCGGGGTCCACTGCCACACGTCGATGAAGATCGTGGTGGGCAGGGCCGTGTGCTGGCCGGCGAGCCACGGCTGCGGCCCGATGCCGACCCAGCCGAGGATCTGGTTGGCCATGCCGATGTTCGGGTCGAAGATGAGCCGCCACATCATGCCGACCGCGACCGGAGTGGCGACGAGCGGCATCAGGATGGCGACCCGGACCCATCTCTGCCCTTTGAACGGCCGCCAGAGCAGCAGGGCGATCGCCATCCCGAAGACCACCTCGAACAGCAGCGCGACCACCGTGAACGTGACGGTCCGTCCTACGGCGGGCCAGAACCGGGCGGTGTCCGTGAAGACGTCGAGGTAGTTCTGGAAGCCCACGAACTCGCTCTCCGCGCGGACGGATCCCTCGGCGTCGGTCAGGCTGAGATAGCCGGTCCAGGCCAGTGGGAACACGATCAGCGCGGTCACGAAGGTCATCGCGGGCGCGGCGAAGAGCCACTTGCGGTGGTCATTGACCCAGCGCACCCAGCCGGGCGTATGGGAGGCGGTCGGGGCGCTGCGCGGCGGCTTGGCGGTGGTGATCGTTGCCATACCTACTTGGCCTCGTCGTCCAGGAACTTCTGGAATGCGGCGTTGGCCGTGTCAGCGGCCGCCGCGGCGTCCTTGCCGGTGATCGCGTCGACGATCGGCTGGCCGACGATCTCGCGGGCCTCGGCAACCTTCACGACCAGCGGCCGGTCATGGCCCACCCCGGCCTTGGTGCTGGCCTTGATGGCCTCCACCAGGTCCTTCGGGAAGGTCGAGGTGCCCTGCGGGTTGGCCCAGACGGAGCTACGGGCGCCCGGCACGCCGGACGTCTGCTGGCTGAGCGTCTGGGCCTTGCCGGTGGCCCACTCGATGAACTTCCAGGCGTTGCCCTGGTTCTCCGAGCTGGAGTTGACGCCCAGTGCCCACGACGGGATGTTGTACGGCTTCGAACCGGCCGGGCCGGCCGGGAACGGCGCGAAGCCGACCTTGTCCGCGACCTTGGATTTGGCCGGGTCGGTGGCGTTCTTGTAGAGCGAGTTGGCCTCGGTGTAGAAGGCGGCCTTGCCCTGGGTGAAGATGGCCATCGCCTCGGGCCAGCCCATGTCGGTGCTGACGTTCGCCGGGCCGGAGTCCTTGATCAGCCCGCCGTAGTAGGCGTACGCCTGCTTGGCCGCGTCGCTGTTGACCGCGGCCTTGCCGCTGCCGTCCACGAAGTCGCCGCCGAAGCTGTAGAGAAAACTGGAGAACTGGGTGACCGCCGGCGACTTGCCGGTACGGGCGACGAAGCCCGCGACGTCCGGCTGGGCCGCCTTGACCTTGGCGGCGGCGGCCTTCAGCTCGTCGAGGGTCTTCGGCGGCGCGCTCAGGCCGGCCTTGTCGAGCAGGTCCTTACGGTAGTAGAGGACCTCCTGCTCGGTGATGATCGGGACACCGACCGGCTTGCCCTCGTACGTGGTGGCCTCCACCGGGCCGGCCTGGAAGTCGCTGAAGTCCCAGTCCTTGTTGGCCTTCACCTGGTCCGACAGGTCGGTCAGGTACTTGTTCTTGGCGAAGAGCTTCCCCTCCTGCAGGGGGCGGTACATCATCACGTCGATGTCGGATGAGCCGGCGTTCAGCTTGACGTTGTACTGATCGGAGAGCTGGTCCTCGCCGAGTTGAGTGACCTCGACCTTGAGCCCGGTCTGCTTCTCGAACTCGGGCAGGGCCTTCTTGATGTTCTCCGTCCACACGTGGTTGGCCAGGGTGACCCGGACCGTCTTGGACGCACCGCTGTCGTCACCGCCACCGCCACAGGCGGACAGGCTCATGGCGACAACCACGGCCAGAGAAGTACTGAATATCGATCGACGTTGCACGTCATCTCGCCTTTCTGTCATGGCCGCCGCCCGGAAGAGCGCCACACTCTCGTAACATCGGCTTAATTCCGGGATGCTAAGACAAAAAAGCAGACTTATTCAAGAGCTGGCCTTCAACTGATATGCTTTATGTCGTGAATCAGTCCTCCTCAGAGGGTGCCCCAACCAAGCCCTCCCCTGCCGAGACTGGGCTACACGCACGCGTCCTCGACCACCTCGGCACCGCCATCTGCAGCGGCGATGTGGCCGCCGGTTCCGTCCTGAGCATCGACGACCTGGTCGACCGCTACCAGGTCTCCCGCTCGGTGATCCGCGAGGTGCTGCGGGTGCTCGCGTCCATGGGACTCATCGAGACCCGGCGCCGGGTCGGGATCATGATCCAGCCCCCCGAGGGGTGGAGCGTCTTCGATCCGCAGGTGATCCGCTGGCGGCTGGCCTCGGCCGGGCGGATGGCGCAGATGCGCTCGATCACCGAGCTACGGACCGCGATCGAGCCGCACGCCGCCTGGTTGGCCGCCGAGCGGATCGACGACAACGAGGCGAGCGAGCTGGTCGGCCTCGCGGCCAAGATGTGGGCCGCGGGGAAAGCCGGCGATGAGCCGCGCTTCCTCACCCTGGACATCGAATTCCACCGGCGGGTGCTGGCCGGCTCCGGCAACGAGATGTTCGCGAAACTGCAGCTGATCGTCGCCGAGGTGCTGGCCGGCCGGCACCACTACCACCTGATGCCGCACAACCCGGACGAGAAGGCGTTGCAGCTGCACACTGACGTGGCCCAGGCGATCCAGCGGCGCGACGGCGAGCGGGCCCGGGAGGCCATGGTGGGGATCATGGAGCAGGGGTTCGCCGAGATGAAGTCCATGTGGGAGCAGGCCGTCGAGCCAGGCGGCGCCTGACCGGCGCGGGTGAGCCCAGCGATCGCCGCCTGCTGCGCGAGATCGCCATCTTCCTGACCCACTACATCGGCTGGCCCCTGGGCGCCGAACTCGGCGTCCAGATCGGCACCCTCATCGCCGAACACGAGAAGAGGCCGAAGTCCGGTTGAGCCGGGCATGACACGTCGCGCTCGGCCTCGGTCACTGCGCCTCCCCGCGACCAGGTGGGGCGGTCGAGCCGCGGATGACCAGGCTGGGGGTGACGGAGAAGCGGACCGCCGAGGTGCGGCCCTGGATGCGTTCGAGCAGGAGCCGGCCGGCGGTGCCTCCCATGACGGCTCCGTCCTGGTTGACGCTGGTCAGCGCGATGTTGGGCAGGGCGGCCAGCTGGGTGTTGTCGTAGCCGGCGACCGAGAGGTCCCGCGGGACGGACAGTCCGGCCTCGTGGACCGCGGCCAGCGCGCCGAACGCCGCCTGGTCGGCGCCCGCGAAGATCGCGGTCGGGCGCGGGGAGCGGCTCAGCAGCTGGCGGGCGCCGTCGTAGCCGCCCTGCTCGTGGTAGTAGGTCTTCGCTATGGCGATCTCGTCGTCGAGCCCGTGTTCGCGCATGACGCGTTCGTAGGCCTCGGCCCGGATGACGTGCAGCAGGTCAGCGGGCCGCGCGTTGCTGTTGTCCTGGTGGGTGATGTGCGCGATGCGGCGGTGCCCGAGGTCGATCAGGTGCCGTACGACGAGCTCCGCGCCGATGTCGTCCTCGTCGAACACCGAGTCGTAGAGCGCCGAGCGCTCGTGGCGGGCCAGCACCACGGTGGGCACCTCCTGCGCCACCTCCTCCAGCCGCGCCCGGCCGGCGAGCGGGGCGACCATGATGATGCCGTCCACCTGCCGGTCCACCAGGGCGTCGACCGCCTGTTTCTCGACCTTGCGGGTGACGCCGCCCTGGATCATGATCGCCTGGTAGCCGGTGTCGGCGAGCTGCTCCATGAGGCCGTCGAGGATGTCGGCGAAGAACGGGTTCCTGATGTGCGGCAGCATCAGGCCGACGGTGAAGGTGCGCCCGCGCATGCCCCGGGCGGCGGCCTGCGGCCGGTAGCCCAGCTCCTCGATGGACGCCTTGACCCGGTCCTTCATGGCCGGGCTGACGCCATAGGCGTTGCGGATCACCTTGGACACCGCTGTGACGGAGACCTGGGCGTGGCCGGCCACATCGGCGATCGTCACCCGCCGCCGTCGATTGTGCGCGGCCAATGGGACTCCCTTCACGAGCGAGATCCCATTCTACGAGCTTGGCCTGCATGGGTAACGTTACCCATTTGATCAAGAAAAACACAGCAGGTCAGGTGGTAACAAGTGGGAAGCGTTACTCAAATACGCTCTTGACGCTGTCCCAGGTAACGCCTACGTTAACTCGCATCGGGGGGCTGTTAAAACGTTTCAACTAGCCCGGAGGGGCGTTGTGAAGACCTCTCACCTGGGAGCGGCGATGGCCGTTCTCGCGATGGCGGCCCTGACCTCATGCGGCTCGGGCTCCGAGCCGGCCGCCGACGGCACGGTCACGCTGTCGTTCATGACGGGTAGCGACCAGTCGACCGTGGACACGACCAAGGCACTCGCCAACGCCTTCATGCAGGCCAACCCCAAGATCAAAATCGAGATCGAGACGCAGCCGGGAGGCAGCGAGGGCGACAACATCGTCAAGACCCGGCTCTCCACCGGCGAGATGACGGACGTGTTCTGGTACAACTCCGGGTCTCTGCTCCAGGCGCTCAACCCGGCCCAGACCATGGTCGACCTCACCGGCGACCCGGTGCTGGCCAACGTCCAGCCCGACTACCTGCCGGTGGTGACCCAGGGCGACCACGTGTACGGCGTGCCGGCCAGCGCGGCCTCCGGCGGCGGCATCCTCTACAACCGCAAGGTCTACGAGAAGCTCGGTCTCCAGGTGCCGAAGACCTGGGCCGCGTTCATGGCCAACAACGACAAGATCCAGGCGGCCGGGATCACGCCGGTGATCTCCACCTTCAAGGACTCCTGGACCTCGCAGCTGTTCGTGCTGGGCGACTTCTACAACGTCCAGGCCGCGATGCCGAGCTTCGCCCCCGACTACACCGCGGGCAAGGCCAAGTTCGCCGGCACTCCGGCGGCGCTCGCGAGCTTCCAGCACCTGGCCGACGTGCACGCCAAGGGCTACCAGAACAAGGGCTTCGGCTCGGCCACCTTGGACCAGGGGCTGAAGCTGCTGGCCGACGGCAAGGGCGCTCACTACCCGATGCTCACCGCGATCCTGCCTCCGGTGCTGAAGACCAGCCCGCAGGCCGCCACCGACGTCGGCTTCTTCGGCATCCCGGGCACGGACGCGGCCAAGAACGGCGCCACCGTCTGGGAGCCGCCCGCCATCTACATCCCCAAGACCACCAAGAAGCTGGACGCGGCCAAGAAGTTCCTCGCCTTCGTCGCCTCGCCCGCCGGCGCGGACGCCGTCACCAAGGCCGTGCAACCGACGGGACCCTACCGGGTGAAGGGCGCCAAGCTGCCCGACAACGCCATCCAGGCGGCCAAGGACGTGCAGGCCTACATCGACAAGGGCGCCACCTCGCCCGCGCTGGAGTTCGTCTCCCCGATCAAGGGCCCGTCGCTTGAGCAGATCACCGTCGCGGTCGGTTCCGGGCTGACGGCCCCGGCCGAGGGCGCCGCCCAGTACGACAAGGACGTGGAGAAGCAGGCCAAACAGTTGGGGCTCCAAGGGTGGTGACCAAGCAGCAGGCCGGGCTCCGCTCGGGGCCCGGCCCCGCCCCCGAGGGCCGGCCCGCCCGGGCCGAGCGCCGCAGGCAGTACGCGGCCTACCCGTACGCGCTGTACCTGCCGGCCACCGTCGTCTACCTGGTGATCTTCGCCGTGCCGACGGTGATGGCCTTCTACTTCGCGCTGACCCGCTGGACGCTGTTCGACAGCACCTTCGTCGGCCTGCAGAACTTCCGCGACTTCCTGGCCGAGCAGAACCTGCGCATCGGCTTCCAGAACACGATCTTCTACGCCGTCGTGACCAGCGGCCTGAAGGTGGTCCTCGGGCTGCTGCTGGGCGTGCTGCTCACCTCGAAGCTGCGGCTGCGCGGCTTCCTGCGCTCGGTGGTGTTCTTCCCCGTCCTGGTCTCGACGGTCGCGGTCGGCATCACCTTCAGCGTGCTGCTCAAGCCCGACACCGGCCTGGTCAACCGGGCCCTGGCCCTGGTCGGGATCGACGGCGGCGACTGGCTCGGCGACGCCACCACCGCGCTGCTGTCGGTGGCCCTGGTCGACGTGTGGAAGGGCGTGGGCCTGGCCACCGTGATCTACATCGCCGGCATCCTGTCCATCCCGCGCGACTACTACCAGGCCGTGGCCGTGGACGGCGGCAACGCCTGGCACCGCTTCCGCCACGTCACCCTGCCGCTGAGCTGGCCCGCCACCTACTCAGTGATCATCCTGTCGTTCATCGGCGGCCTGCGCTCCTTCGACCTGATCTGGACGATGACCCGCGGCGGCCCCGGCTTCACCAGCGACACCATCGCCTCGATCATCTACAAGCAGTATCAAGCCGGCTTCTTCGGCCTGTCCACTGCCGGCAACGTGCTGCTGTTCCTGGTCGTCTCCGCCATCATCGTCCCGCTCACCTGGTTCCTGGGCAAAAGGCAGGTCGCCGTATGAGGGCGCTGCGAAGGTTCGGCGCCGAGGCGATCGCGCTGATCCTGGCCACCGTGTTCTTCCTCGTCCCGTTCGCCCTCATGCTGCTGACCGCGGTCAAGGACCCCGCACAGGCGCTCGACCTGGACTTCGCCTGGCCGGCCAACTGGCGGCTGGTGGAGAACTTCACCGAAGTGATCGAGGCCCGCGACTACGTGCTGCTGCGCGCCTACGTCAACAGCACGGTCCTGACCGTGGTGTCGGTCGCGCTGATCGTGGTCTTCGCCGCCATGGCCGCGTTCGTGCTGCAACGGCGGCCCGGGAAGGTCGGCTCGCTGGCCAACTTCCTGGTGCTGTCCGGGCTGATCATCCCGCCCGCGATCGTGCCGACGATCTGGCTGCTGCAGGCGTTCGGCCTGTTCAAGACGATGCCGGGGCTGATCCTGGTCGAGGTGGCGTTCGGGCTGTCGTACGCGGTGCTGCTGTTTCGCGCGTTCATCGCGGCCATCCCGCGCGAGCTGGACGAGGCCGCCATGATCGACGGCTGCACCGGGCCCGCGCTGTTCTTCCGGGTGATCTTCCCGCTGCTGCGGCCGGTCACCATCACCGTGATCCTCACCAGCTCGGTGGCCATCTTCAACGACTTCGTCAACCCGCTGTACTTCCTGCCCGGCGACGACAACGCCACCGTGCAGGTCACCCTCTACAACTTCCAGAGCCAGTACAACACCCAGTGGAACCTGCTGTTCATGGACATCGTCCTGATCACGATCCCGCCGCTGCTGCTGTTCGTCTTCTTCAACCGCAAGATCGTCGCTGGGATGACCGCCGGCGCCATCAAGGGATGACCAAGATGAAGGGAGTGACCTGTGTCCCGGTTACGTACGCTCGCGAGCCTGGGATTCGCCCTCATGCTCTTTCCAGCCCTAGGAACTCCGGCGGCCGTCGCCGCGAGCGCACCACCCCTCGTCCAGGTGATCGACCTGAACGTGGACGGCCGATACGACCAGCCTCTCGGCCTCGACAACCCCGCCCCTTCGGTGGGGTGGCGGATGAGAGAGACCCGGCAAGCCGCCACTCACGCCTGTTACCGGCCGTCCGCACGAGTCGCGTGTCCGGGTGACGCGCAGACCGCCTATCAGATCCAGGCCGCGACCAGCGAGGCGGATCTCGAGCGCGGCCGGCCGATCTGGGACTCCGGCAAGGTGAACTCCGCAGTCCAGACCGGTGTCCGCTACGGCGGCCGGCCGTTGGGTTCGCGGCAGAAGGTCGTCTGGCGTGTCCGCGTCTGGGACGCCGACAAGAAGCCGTCGGACTGGAGCAAGCCCTCCTCCTGGGAGATGGGCCTGCCGCGGCAGAGCGACTGGGGCGCGGCGCGCTGGATCGAGTACCCAGGCCGTACGGAAACCCAGCCCATGCCGATCTTCGCCCGCCAGTTCGGCGTCGACCGCAAGAAGCAGGTGGCCAGGGCCCGTCTCTACCTGTCCGGCGTGGGCCTGCAACTGCCGACCTTGAACGGTCGCCGGCTCAGCGACGAGGTGCTCGCCCCCGGGTACGCGAACTACCAGCTCTCCAGCGAGTACCGCGCCTACGACATCACCGATCACCTGCGCGCCGGAGCCAACACCCTCGGCGTCCGGCTCGGCAACGGCCCCGCCTACGTGCGGCGCGGTGTCACCAACCCGGCCGTCGGCCGCACGGCCCCGTACTCGTGGTGGCAGAGCCAGCTGAAAGGCGCCGGCGCTCTGGCCGCCGACGCCGGGGCCGGCGCCACGAGCGTGAAACTGAACGACGTCGCCAACTACCACCTCGGCGCCACCATCAACATCGACACCGGAGACGGCGGCGACCACCTCGAATCCCGTACGATCACCGCGATCGGCTCCGCCGGCGCCGACGGGACGGGAATCACCTTCACGCCAGGGCTGTCCAAGGCGCACGCCTCCGGTGCGACGGTGACCGGCTCGGGCAACAACATCGCCGCCAGCGACGCGAGCGCCGGCGCCGCCGTCACCCCGCGCATGATCGCGCGGCTGGACATCGTCTACCGCGACGGGTCCACGGACGTCATCGTCTCCGACCGCGGCTGGCGCACCGCGCTCGGCGCCCTCGTCACCGACGCCTGGTACTCCGGTTCGGACTATGACGCACGGCGCGAGCAGGCCGGCTGGGACCTGCCGGGCTCGGACCTGTCGGCCACCGCCAAGCGCCGCGACGGCTCGGCCACCTCGTGGGTGAACGCGGGCATCGCGCCGCCGCCGAACCTGGCCACCCGGCTCGTCGCCCGCGCGGCGGAGCCGGTCAAGGCCGTCGAGACGTTCACGCCGGTCTCGATGACGAACCCGGCCCCGGGCACCTGGGTGTTCGACCTCGGCCAGAACATCACCGGCTGGCCGCAGCTGAACCTCAAGAGCGCGGTGCCCGGCGGAATCACCATCCGGATGTCCCCCGCCGAGTCGCTCGCCCCCGATGGAAGCGTCGACCAGGCCTCGCTCATGGGCGGAGGCGGCTCCCGGGGCCGCGACCTGTTCAACACCTACACCACGGCCGGATTACGTGGCGGGGAGACCTGGCACCCCGACTTCACCTACTTCGGCATGCAATGGATCCAGGTCACCGGCCTGCCGGAGGGCTACACCCCGGCCAAGGACCTGGTCAAGGGCATCCGTTTGCAGGCCGCCACGCCGGTGGCGGGTGAGGTCACCACCTCCAGCGCGCGCGTCAACCGCGTTCACCGGATGGCCAGGTACTCCTTCGCGTCCAACATGATGTCGGTGTTCACCGACTGTCCCGGACGGGAGAAGCTGTCCTACCCGGCCGACTACACGATGCCGATGGGCGCCATCCACCGCGATTACCAGCTCGCCGCCTACCTGCGGACCACGATCCGGCACCTCGTCGAGGGACAGTCGATCGCCGACACCCCGATGCGCGGCAACGTGGCGTTGAAGACCCCGGTCTACGACTGGGGCTACAGCGGACGTTTCGGCGACGAGATCAACTGGGGCGACGCCATCATCCTGGTCCCGGCGCTGCTGTACGAGCTTTACGGCGACACCTCGACGATGGCCCGCTACTACGACCAGATGGTGGCCTTCGCCGACTACATCCAGCGCGAGAAGGCGGGAACGGGCGCGGACGCGCACATCGTCGACGCCGCACTCGCCGACTGGGTGGCGGCCGACCAGACCTCGGGCCGGATCACCGGCACGTGGGGCTACTACGTCATGATCACGAAACTGGCCACGATGGCCGGGCTGACGGGTCACGCCGACGACGCCGCCCGCTACCAGGCGCTCGCCGGTGACATCAAGAACGCCTTCAACGCCCACTTCTACAACCGGGAGCTGCGCCGCTACACCAGCGCGGGCGACGCCGGGGCCAGCGGCGCCACCCAGACGGCACAGGCGCTCGCCCTCGACGCCGGGCTCGTCCCCGACGGCGAACGCCCGGCGGTCCTCGACGCGCTGGTCGAGCTCGTACGCGCCTTCCACCCCAACGGCGACGGCCCGCACTTCAGCGGCGGCACCATCGGCATGGCCCCCACTGTCCGCGCGCTGGCCGGCGGCGGCCGCGACGACGTCCTGTGGGAGCTGCTGCAGGGCGACGACCAGCCCAGCTACGGGTTCTTCATGCAGCCCACCAGCGCCAACCCGGGCGGCATGACGACGATCGGCGAGAACTGGAACCGCGGGGCCTCGATGAACCACATGATCCTCGCGCAGATCGAGGAGTGGTTCCACACCGGGCTGGCCGGCATCCGCGAGGCCGGCGGCTCCATCGCCTACCGGCGCCTGGTCATCCAGCCCAAGCCGGTCGGCGACCTCACCTCGGTCAAGGGCAGCTACGAAACGCCGCAGGGCCTCGCCCGTTCCGCGTGGACCCGAGGGGAGCGATGGTTCAAGCTGACGGCCGACGTCCCGGCGAACACCACCGCCGAGGTCTGGGTGCCGGCCAAGAACGCGCGTTCCGTCGTCAGCCCACCCCGGGCGACGTTCCTGCGGATGGAGGGTCAATACGCGCTGTACAACGTCCCGTCCGGTTCCTTCACCTTCGTAAGTGATCTGGTCAGGCCGTAGCTAGTCGACCCAGCCCAGCGTGTCGACGGTGGGTCCGCCCGGCACGTACTTCGCGCAGTCCAAGGAGCTGTACACCCTCCCGGTCGCGCTCGCGTTCCTTTCCCAGGGCGACGGCACGATCAACTACGGGGTGATGTTCGCCGGGTCCGTGCTGACGATCGCGCCGATCGTGCTGGTCTTTCTGTTCCTCCAGAGGTATTTCATCTCAGGCATCGCAACGACGGGAATCAAACGCCATCATCCGCCCGCCCGGCGGCACCGCCATGGCGGCCATGCAGTACCGCTCGGACTTCACCGAGTACCGGGGGCTGTTCGAGTCGCTCCAGCAGCGGCACATCCCGTTCGACGTCCTGGGCGCGGAGTACGCGCCGGAGCTCGTCGAACGGCAGGTGCTCGCCCAGTACTCGGTGGTCGCGGTGCCCAGCGACGCGATCATCACGCCCGAGCTGACCGCGGCACTCCACGAGTTCGCCGACGCCGGTGGCGAGCTCATCCTCACGGGTGACCCTTCCGCGCTCCTTGGCGAACTCGCCGTGACCCTGGTGCTCGAAGGCACCCGTCAGCTCGGCGGGCGTTTCGGCGCCCGCCCGGAGGGACCCTTCGGGGACCGGCTGCCGCTCCTCGGCACCTTCTGGGGCGTCGAAGGCGGCGAACACGACGGATGGCTGCTGTCCGAGCAGGCCCCCTTCGGTCCGCCCGAGCTGACGTACGGCAACGAGAACTTCACGCCCTGCCCGCTCCGCCTGAGCGTGCCCCGGGGTCGCGGCCACGTCACCCTGCTGCCGTGGACCGCCGGTACCACCCAGCGGGTCAGCGGGCTGAGCAGCGTCGCGGACTTCATCGCCGACACCGTGGCCGACCGGATCGGCGACGCGCGGATCCTGTCCGCCGAGTTCGCGACGAGCGTCGAAGTCGTGGTCGGGCGGTCCGGCCGCACCCTCGTCATCCATCTCATCAACCATTCGGGTGGCCGGCCGGAGCGGCTCATCGACCCTGTTCCGATCCGTGGCCGCCTGCGTATCCCCCATCGGATGGCCGGTGATCGGCCCGTGGTCACGTCGCTGTCCGGCGCCGACGGGCCCTTCCGGCTGGACGACCTCGTCGACGATCTCGTGCGCGTGCTCGACGGGCGCGGGCTCGACCAGGCGCACCTGGCCGGCGTCTCCCTCGGCGGGATGGTCGCCGCGCGGGCGGCCGCACGGCACCCCGGCCGCGTACGCAGCTTGACGATCATCTGCTCCGCGCCGGTGCTCCCGGAGAGCTCCTGGATCGAACGCGCGGCGACCGTCCGCGGCGCCGGGCTCGCCGTGATCCGCGACACCGTCGTCAAGCGCTGGTTCACCCCGGAGTTCGCGGCCGAGAACCCGGACATCGTCCGGCACTACGGCGCCATGCTCCTCGCCAACGACACCGAACAGTACGCGCGTGCGTGCGAGATGCTCGCGGCAGCCGACGTACGCGACGACCTCGCCGAGGTGACCGCGCCGACCCTGGTCATCGGCGGCTCGGCCGACGTCGCCACGCCTCCCGCCAGCCAAGAGCTCTACGTGGCCGGCATACCGGGGGCGCGCCTGCTGATCCTCGACGACGTGGCGCACATGGCGACGGCCGCCGTACCCGCGAAGATCACGGGCGAGATCATCGGGCACGCCGCTTCGTTCACTGGTTGAGGCGCGCGGTGACCAGGTCGGTGAAGCCGTTGGCGAGCAGGATGACGGCGATGGCGGTGAGCAGGATGCCCGCGATCCGGTCCAGGAGCATGGCGCCCTTGAGCGAGATACGCCGTTGGACGTGGCCGGACAGGTAAAGCGTCACCCCGGTGACCACGGCGAAGCACAGGGCGGCGACTGACAAGGCGATCTTGTCGGTCATGTTGGTCGCCGCCGCCGAGGCGGCGACACCGAAGGCGAAGGTGGTGCCGCCGATGGTCAACGGGAAGGTGAGCGGGGTGTACAGGATGGTCTTGGGGTGCGGCGCCGGCTCGGGTGGCAGTGTGCTGCCCAGCTTCTCCTCTTCCTGGAGTTTCTCCAGCTCTTCGACGGCTCCGGCTTTGCCGCGCATCAGCGGGATGGAGGCATAGGCCAGGGCGATGCCTCCGGTGGCGGTCAGCGCGGCGGTGCTGATGCCGAGCAGTTTGAGGAGCGGCTCGCCGATCCACAGCGCCGCCAGGACGAAGACCGCGACGTTGACGGCGAGTCCGAGCGCCAGCCGGTTGACCTGTTTGTGGTCGTAGGGCCGGACGATCGGCAGATAGGAGGCGAGCGCGGCAACGGGGCTGTAGAGCCCGAACAGGGCCAGGAAGAGAATGATTGCTGGATGGGTCATCGCGGTCCTCCTCGCTTCGGTTACTAGACGGGGTCGCGCAGGATCGGGCAGGTCATGCAGTGCCCGCCGCCACGGCCCTTGCCCAGCTCGAAGCCCTCTATCTCGATGACGTCCACGCCGTGCTCGCGCAGCTTCCTGTTGGTGAACTCGTTCTTGTGGTAGCCGACCACGACGCCGGGCTCCAGGGCGACGAAGTTGCTGCCGCTGTCCCACTGCTCCCTGGCCCGCTGATAGTCGTCCCCGCCCGTGGAGATGATGTCGAGCTTGCCGATGCCGAGCGCGTCCTCTCGGCGAGCAGCTGCTGGTGGTGGAAGACCTCGATGCCGCGACCGCGCATCATCTCGACGAACATGTCGTGCTCGACCTGGGCGCGGCTGACCCAGAGCACGTCGTCGTAGAGCAGGTCGTCCTTGTTGGCCGGGGTGAGCCGTTTGAGGCTGAGATCGGGCCGGTGCACGATCACCTGCCGCAGCGTGCCCACCTCGGAGTGGACTCCGTATTTCGTGCTCACAACGTCCTGCCATGCGGATCGGCAACGGTGAAGGGGAGGATGGCCCGCGCCTCGCGACAGCGGCAGGCACGGGGATCTCCACCGCGCTCGGCATCATTCCACTGCGATGACCGCTCCAACCCGCCGACGGCGATGCTTTGTCGAAAGGTTGAGGTGGCCGGACAGGGCTTGGGCCACCGCGCTCTGTCAGCTCATGACACGGGGCAGAACCTCCTCAGTCAGGCGGAGGAGCTGGCCCTGCTGGTCCCAGGACGTGAGGCGGCCGACGACCTGACCGCCCGCACCGGCGATGAGCGCTTCGAGCGCGGGGTGAGGCTCATGCTGGCCGGCCTCACCGCTTCGTGACTCGCTCGACCCGCTGATCCGCGTCTCGGTTCCTGATCGGGATCGGCGGGCGGCTCGGCGTGCGCGGGCCGAAATCAACTCTCGACAGGGCATGACACTTGTGCCATGGTATCACCATTCCACTTGTGGCACGGTTACCTTCGTTACAACGACGGGCACACTTGATGAAGCTTGAGATCCTTCTCCTCGGGGCGCTGCTGAACCGTCCCAGTACGGGCTACGAACTGAAGAAGTTCTTCGACACGCACGGGCGGTTCGCGCGCTCGAACACCACCATGAGCCAGGCGTACCGAACGCTGGCGGCGATGGAGAAGCGCGGCTGGGTCGAGCACACGATCGAGGAGCGCCCCGGGGCGAGCAACGCCAAGCGCTACCACGTGACCGAAGAGGGCCACACCGTCTTCATCGACTGGCTGACGCGCCCGTACAACCCGCCCACCCGCTTCCAGGACCCCGACCTGTACGCACGCCTGGGCGGCGCCGGTTTCATGACGGTCGAGCAGGTGCTCGCCATCCTCGACGTCGAGATCAACACCCGGGTGGCGGAAGTGGCCCGCTACCGCCACCGTGACCGCAGCCGCCACGACGAGCCCCCGCGCGGCTACGACGTCGCACTCGGGAACCAGATGGACGAGTGGCTTCATCGGCGCGGGGCCGAGGCGATGGACCGGCACATCGCCTCCCTCATCGAGCTGCGCCGGCGCCTGCTCGACGGGGAGCCGCTCAATCAGGACGCCCCGCCCACCATCGTGCGGACGGAGGAGGATGCGCGATGAGGGCCATCATCGTCATGTTCGACAGCTTGAACCGGCACATGCTTTCGCCTTATGCCGACACCTTCGTCGACGCGCCCAACTTCGCGCGGTTGGCGGCCAAGGCCGTGACGTTCGACAACTTCTACGCCGGTTCGATGCCGTGCATGCCGGCGCGCCGGGAGATGCACACCGGGCGGTACAACTTCCTGCACCGCAGCTGGGGCCCGCTGGAGCCGTTCGACGACTCCATGCCCGAGATGCTCAAACAGGCGGGCGTACACACTCATCTGGCCTCCGACCACCCCCACTACTGGGAGGACGGCGGCGCGACCTACCACACGCGTTACAGCACCTGGGAGTTCTTCCGTGGCCAGGAGGGCGATCCGTGGAAGGGCGTGGTCGGCGACGCCCCGAACGGCCCGTTCGCCGCGATGAAGCGGCAGGACGCGATCAACCGCGCCTACATGGCCACCGAGGCCGAACACTCGCAGACCCGGACCGTGGACGCGGGCCTGCACTTCCTGGAAACCAACGTCGCCGCCGACAGGTGGTTGTTGCAGATCGAGATGTTCGACCCGCACGAGCCGTTCTTCACCCACCAGCGCTACAAGGACCTCTATCCACACGACTACGACGGCCCGGAGTTCGACTGGCCGCCGTACCAGAAGGTCCTCGAACCCGGCGAGCAGGTCGAGCACGCCCGCAACGAGTACGCCGCCCTGGTGTCCATGTGCGACCGCTCGCTCGGCCGCGTCCTGGACTTCATGGACGCCCACGCCATGTGGGACGACACCCTGCTCCTGGTCAACACCGACCACGGCTTCCTGCTCGGCGAACACGGCTGGTGGGCCAAGTCGGTGATGCCGTGGTTCAACGAGCTGGTGCACCTGCCGATGTTCCTGTGGGACCCGCGTACCGGCGACCAAGACCAGCGCAGAGGCGCGCTCGCGCAGACCATCGACATCGCGCCGACCATGCTGCGCTACTTCGGCATCGAGCCGACCCCTGACATGCAAGGCGCGGACCTCACCCAGGACGAGCCCGTCCGTGAGGGCGCCCTGTTCGGCATCCACGGGGGGCACGTCAACGTCACCGACGGCCGCTACGTCTACATGCGCGCCAGCAAGGACCAGGCCAACGGCCCGCTCGAAGAGTTCACCCTCATGCCCACCCACATGCGCACCCGCTTCTCAGCACAGGAGCTCAAGGAGTGGGAACCGGCCGAGCCCTTCACCTTCACCAAGGGCGTGCGGACCATGCGGATCCCCGCCTCGCCCTCGTGGATGAGCCCGTGGCAACACGGCACGCTCCTGTTCGACCTCCACGAGGATCCGGCCCAGGAACACCCGATCCTCGATGACGACGTGGAGCTCCGGATGATCGAGCTGCTGCGCCGCCTCATGCTCGACGCCGATGCCCCGCCCAGCCAGTTCGAGCGCCTGGGCATCCCGCGCGAAGGCGCCATCACCCGCGAGCATCTGCTGGTCCGCGAACAGCGCGAGCGCGCGGCCGCTGTCGCCGCGCCGCTGCCCGCGCCAGCAGAATTCCGCGCTCCCGGCTTGCTCCGCACCCCCCTCCTGGAGCTCCTGCGGATGACGGGCCCCAAGGACGTCCTCGCCCAGGAAGCGCCCGCGCTCGTGCAGTCGGAGATGCTCTCCGCCCCCGTCTCCATGAGCCTTCTCGATCTCGCCCGTTACGGCTACGTGCCCGCAGGGGTCCTGCGCCGCATCGACGAGCAGCTCGGCCTTCTTTCGGCACCACCCGTCGCCCCAGCCCCCTGAGGCGACGTCGCTCTATCGCACCACTGCACAGACAGGGGCACCCCATGGATGCCGGCTCCCCCGCCACGTCCGTCCAGCCAGGAGCGGCTCAGGCCGCCAACATCCCCCACCGCTGGCGCAACCTCGCCGTCCTCTCCGGCGTGAGCGTCGTCGACAACACCGAAGCCGGCCTCATCAACACCGTCTTCCCCACGCTGGCGGCCGCGCTGCGGCTCAACAGCGGTCATCTCGGTCTCATCGCCGCCCTCGGCAAGATCGCCAGTGTGCCCGCAGGGCCGTTCTGGGTCTGGCTGGCCGGCCGGATCGGCCGCCGCGCCACGCTGACCGCCACGACGGTGACCGGCGGCCTGTTCGGCATCGCCGCCGGCTTCTCGCAGAACTTCGTCCAGCTCCTGATCTGCTGCACCCTCATGTCCGCCGCGGTGATCGGCAGCTCTCCCATCACCATGGCCGTCATCGCCGACTCCTTCCCCGACGAGCAGCGCGCCCGGGCCAACGGCATCTTCTTCGGAACGCTCCAGGTCGCCGGCCTCGTCCTCGGCCCCGTCATGGCAGCCTTCGTGGGGCTGGAGGACGGCTGGCGCTGGGCGCTGTGGACCCTCGGCGGGGTCTGCATCGCGGCCGGACTCCTGGTCGTCGCCCTCTACAAGGACCCGGACATCGGGGCCGCCGAAGAGCAGCTCGCCGACCTCGCCGCCGAGGAGCGGCCGAAGGCGAGGGTCACCGTCGCCTCCGTCATCGGACTGTTCCGCATCCCCACGTACACCGTGATGATGCTGAGCCGCCTCCTGTCCGGCCACCTGCTGATCATCATCTTCGGCGTCCAGTTCCTGGTGACCGAGCGCGGCATCTCCAACTCCACCGCCATCCTGGTGGCGCTGCCGTTCGGGATCGGCTACAGCGTCGCCACGCTGGGCGCCGGATTCCTCCTTCCGCGGATCGACCGGCTCATGCCGAGCCGCGGCCGCGTCCTGGTGCTGCAGCTGGCCCAGATCCTGTTCGCCGTCATCGCCTTCTTCGGCACGCAGTTCCGGTACGAGAGCATCGGCGTGTACGCGGTCTTCTGGGCCCTGCTCGGCGCCTGCCAGGGGCTCAACCCGCCGGTCAACCGCCCCATCGTGGCCGCCGTCGTGCTGCCCGAGCTGCGCGGCCAGGCGTACGCGATCTGGCTGACGGTGTTCGAGACGATCGCGTGGGCGCTGTTCGCGCTCCTGGCCGGCTCGTTCGCGGCGACGATCGGCATCCAGGGCGTGTTCCTCTGGGTACTGGTCATCCTGATGATCGTCAACGGCCTCCTGCTCTCGATCCTGTACGTCACCTATCCGCGCGACACCGGCCGGGTCGGCGAAACACTCGACCTCCGCCGTCAGCAGGCGCTCTCGAACTGACATGCACTCCCCTACCAGGAAGGTCACGACATGACCGACGGACGATCCGTCGTCGAGCGGCTCACGCTCGAGGAGAAGGCGAGCCTCGTGTCCGGCGCGCGGTGGAGGCCGCTCGCGGCGCCGCCGTGGTGTTGGTGTTCCTCGGCGAGCCGTCAGAGGCCGAGTCCGAGGGCTTCGACCGCGACGACCTGGATCTGCCGGCCGTGCAGCTGCAGATGATCGAGGCGGTCAGCGCGGTCAACCCGTCGGTCGCGGTCGTGCTGAGCAACGGCGGCCTCGTACTGACCGGCCCGCTCACCGATCGGGCGGCGGCCCGTCCCGTACGCGGCTGCGCGGCTTCCACAAGGTGCGCCTGGCGGCCGGTGAGAGCGCCCGCGTGGTGATCGAGCTCGACGCCCGCGCTTTCCGCTACTGGAGCACCCGGCACGGCCGGTGGGTGGCCGAGCCGGGCGAATACGGTGTGCACGTCGGCTCCTCCTCCCGCGACCTGCCGCTGGAGCAGCGTGTCCACCTCGATCTGGAGGTGCCGCCGATCCCTCTCACGGCCGACAGCACACTCGCGGAATGGCTCGCCCACCCCCGCGGGCAGGAGATCGTCGCGAAGGCCACGGGAGAAGGACCGTCCTTCCTCACCGACCCGGCCGGCCAGCCACTGATCGCCCAGATCCCGTTGGCCACCCTCCTCAGCATGGGCGCCTCGCACACCGGGCAACTCCCACCGTCCATCGACGACCTGCTCCGGATGGCGGACTCCTAGCCCCCTCCTCAGGCCGTCAGCAGGGGCAGCGGCTCGAAGGTGTGGTCCTGCCACAGGCGGCGCGAGGTCTCCTCGGGGTAGGAGGTGACGGACGGTGTCGTGTCGAAGACCTGGGTCAGGCGCTGCCGGGAGTCGTACGCGGGCCAGCCCGGGTCGCCGGTGGCGGCGAAGGCCGTCCAGGCCGTGCGGATCTGCGCCGTCAGCGCACGAGCCTCGGCGGTGTGCTCCGGGCCGATGGTCACCGGGCCGAGGTGGGCGTCGTAGGTGCCGAACAGCAGCGGGCCGTCCAAGCCGTGGCAGGCCCGCAGCAGTCCGCCCGTGCCCGGGGACTGCCAGGTCAGGTCGTACAGGTACGCCCGCCCGCCCCCGGCGGCCTGGGCCTCGGCCAGGTGCAGCGTCGGCATGCGGAACAGCCAGTCGGTCTGCACGAGCTCGAACAGGTCCTCGGCGGAGGCGTCCGGGAAGGCCGCGCGGTAGGCGCGTTCGCCGTCCTCGCCCGGGCCGTAGCGCCGCAGTGTGTCCGCCGCCTGCTCCTCGGTGACCTTGCCGAACAGGTTGCCGAGGAGCAGGAACGTCCGCCACTCGTCGCGGTTGTGGCCGATGATCAGCTCCACGTCCCGTCCCGCGCCGCGGGCCAGTCCCTCCCAGGGCGTGACCGGCAGCACCTCGCCGTCGACGACGGGAGAGTAGAGGGACAGGGTGTGGGCGAAGGAGCCCCAGCGGTCCTCGTACTGCCGCATCTTGGCCGTCAGCGCCTGGCCGACCGCCGGGAGCTCCCGCGGAGCCACGCCGGACAGCTCCTCGGCCGTCGGGCGCAGGCCGGCCTCGGCGGCGATGGCCGCCCCGACGTCCCGGGCCAGGGCGCCGGAGAGGAACGTGCCCGGCAGGCTCTGCCCGACGGCCCGCCGGAACAGGCCCGTCGCGCTCGGCATGACCATCAGCGCGGCGATGGACCCGGCGCCGGCCGAGTCGCCGAGGATGGTCACCTGGCCGGGGTCGCCCCCGAACGCCGTGATGTTGTCCCGTACCCACTCCAGGGCGGCGACCTGGTCGAGCAGGCCCCGGTTGGCGGGCGCGCCGTCGATGCCGGCGAAGCCCTCGATGCCCAGCCGGTAGTTCAGCGACACGAACACCACGTCGCCGTCGCGGACGATGTGCTGGGCGTCGTAGCCGGGGCTACCGGAGAAGCCGAGCTTGTAGGCGCCACCGTGGATCCACACCATCACCGGACGGCGAGCGGCCGGGTCCGGGGCGGGCGTCCAGACGTTGACCGTCAGCCAGTCGTCACCCGCGCCCTTGAGCTCGAAGATGTCCCCGCCGCCGCGACCACCCATGTTCGTGTCCTGCGGGACCGGCGGCCCGAACTCGTGCGCTTCTCGTACGCCGTCCCAGCGGCGCGCCGGCCGCGGCGCCTGGAAGCGGGCCGCGCCGAGCGGGGGTTCGGCGTACGGGATGCCGCGGAAGACGGCCAGGCCGTCCTCGGTGCGGCCGCGCACGACGCCGGCGGTGGTGCGGACCTCGGGCTCGACTCCGGACATCTCCGACTCCCTTAAAACGGCTGATTTAACAGTTGTCCATTTTCTAACACATGTCTAGGGTTGGCGGCGTGCACGTCAGACAAGACCGCCGCGTGCTCCGCTCTCGCGCCGCGCTGATGGCCGCCGCGGTACGCCTGGTCTCCGAGCGCGGCACCACGGCGCTTCCCGTCGGGGATCTCTCCGATGCCGCGAACGTCAGCCGGCAACTGGTCTATCTGCAGTTCGGCGACCGTGACGCGCTCCTCGTGGCGGCCGCGGCCGATCTGGTCGAACGGGAGCTCATTCCGGAGGTGGGCGACGACAGCGCGCCACGTCACGCGCGGGTGCTGGCGATGGCCCGGCACTTCGCCCGGCACCGGCCCTTCTACCGCGCGATGCTCACCGGATCCTGCTCCTTTCCCATGACCAGGGCACTGAACAGGCTGTTCGGCTCGCTGATCACCATGGCGGGCCTGCGGGAGGTGTTCGGCGACCTGGACGACGACACGGCGCGGGACCTGGCGACGATGATCACCGGCGGCACCGGCGCGATCGTCCACGACTGGGTGGTCGACGCGGACGACCCCCTCGACCCCGAGGAACTCACGGACCGCCTGCTACGCCTCTCGACGGCGCTGGCCGGCGGCCTGCCCGCCCTCGCCCCTTTTACCGGAGGCCGCCCCCGATGAACCTGACCAGCCACCTCCTCCAGCGCATGCTGCGTCTGCCCCCGCCCCTCACCAGGGATCTGACCGTCGAGCGCGGCCTGCGTGTCCCGATGCGTGACGGAGCCGTCCTGCTGGCCGACCGCTGGACCCCGGCGACGGGCGGCGACGGCCTGCCGACCGCGCTCATCCGCGTCCCCTACGGCAGATCCGGTACGACCGCGGCGCCGATGGTCCGGCCGCTGGCCGAGCGCGGCTTCCAGGTCCTCATCCAGAGCAGCCGCGGCACCTTCGGCTCCGACGGCCCCTTCGACCCGCTGCGCCGCGAGCGCGAGGACGGTCTCGACACCCTGGACTGGGTGATCGAGCAGCGCTGGTTCGGCGAGTCGATGGTCCTGGTCGGCGCCAGCTACAGCGGCTTCACCCAGTGGGCGGTCGCCGACGCCGCGCCACCCCAGGTCAAGGCCATGATCCCGGGGGTCTCCGAATCGGCTCTCACTCTGGACTTCCTGCACGGGGACGCCTTCTCCCTGGAGACCCCGTTCGTCTGGGGCGTCCAGGTGGCCGGTCAGGAGCGCAGGTTCGGCATGCTACGCCAGATGCTGGGCGGGAAGAAGGTCCAGCGCGCCCTGCGTACGCTCCCCTTGAATCAGGCCGACGCCGCCGTGCTCGGCCACCCCTACGACTACATCCAGAACATGCTCGTCCACGACGCCGACGCGCCGTTCTGGCGGGACCTCGACCACCGCCAGCGGGTCGCGGACATCACCGTGCCGGTGAGCAGCGTCGGCGGCTGGTACGACATCTTCCTGCCCGGCCAGCTCCGCGACCACCGGGCGCTGCAGGACGCCGGACGCTCCCCCGTCCGCCTCACCGTCGGCCCCTGGGCCCATATCTCCATGGGCGTAGGACACACCTACACCGCCGAGGCCCTCGACTTCGGCCTGGCCCTGGCCCGGGGCGAGCAACCGGCCGAGCGCGCGCCGGTACGCCTGTTCGTCATGGGCGAGGACAAGTGGCGCGACTTCCCGTCCTGGCCGCCACCGGGGTACGAGCCCCAGCGCTTCCACCTTCAGCCGGGCGGCGCCCTCGCCGCCGAAGCGCCCGCCGAATCATCCCCTGACGGCTACCGCTACGACCCGGCCGATCCCACCCCCGCCGTCGGCGGCGTCCGCATGGCCTTCGGCGAGAAGGCCGGGCGCGTCGACAACACCGCCCTCGAGGCCCGCCCCGACGTCCTCACCTACACCACCGCCGCGCTGGACGGCGACGTCGAGGTCATCGGCGACGTCAGCGCCGAGATCTTCTTCCGATCCAGCCTCCCCTTCGCCGACGTCTTCGTCCGGCTGTGCGACGTCGACGCCGACGGCCGCTCGGCCAACGTCTGCGACGGCCTGATCAGCCTCACTTCCGCCGACGAGACGTCGACGGCAGAAGTGCGGATGTGGCCGACGGCCTACCGCTTCAAGCGCGGGCACCGCATCCGCGTCCAGATCTCCAGCGGCGCCTTCCCCCGCTACAACCGCAACCCCGGCACCGGCGAACCCCGCGCCACCGCCACCACCCTTCTGCCGACCAGCAGGTCTTCCACGACCCGCGGCACCCGTCGGCGGTGATCCTTCCCATCCGCCGGGTGACGCCGGCAGCATAGGCCGGTTGACGGCTGAGATGCGGACGGCGGGAAAGGTCCGGGAAATGACCGGCGCAAGCCCTGGTGACGGCAACCGCGCGTTGTGAGTCTGGCCGCAAACCGTTCTGTCGAACTCACGGGGAGACTCGATGCGGACAGCAGGCACAACACGTGATGCTGCTGACCAACCTCGCCTCCGCCACCGCCGCGACGGTCAGGCCGTCGGCGTACTGGGCTGGAACATGCCCGAACAGGCCCGTCAGCACCGGCCGG
This sequence comes from Nonomuraea sp. NPDC049158, assembly GCF_040648335.1. Classification (NCBI taxonomy): domain Bacteria; kingdom Bacillati; phylum Actinomycetota; class Actinomycetes; order Streptosporangiales; family Streptosporangiaceae; genus Nonomuraea; species Nonomuraea sp. NPDC049158. Next base: position 15,561 of record NZ_JBEZDM010000032.1, on the reverse strand, counting down.
AACTCACCACGACCCCGCTGCTCACAGGATCGGCATAGCCGGCGCCTCGGGCTTCTTCGGCCACCTGCCTTCGTCAGATGGGTGCCCGCCACATCGCGACGATCACGTCGATCAGACCGTTGGCGGTGTCGCCCCAGGTGGGCCGGAAGGTGGGGTCGTGTTCGGCGAGGGCCCGTTCGCGCTCGACGCACATCTGCACGAGGAGGTGACGGGCCATGGTGACGCGTTCGCGGCGGATCTCGTCGGGCAGGCCAGGCAGGGACCGGGCCAGGCCGTCCCGGAACAACCGCAGGATCGGGGCGGCGGTCAGAGCTTCCTCGACCATGACCGCGTTGAGCGCGGGGTCGGCCATGACCTGCGCGGTGAACCGGGCGTACCAGGTGGGGCTGCCCAGGGTGTCCAGGTGTTCGGCGAAGGGGCGGACCAGGCACGACGCCCAGTCCCGCGGGTCGGCGGAGTCGGCGATGTCGGTCATCATGCGTTCGCGGATGTGCTCGATATGTCCGGCGTGCTTGCGGGCGATCGCCCGGATCAGGTCGGCCTTGGTGCCGAAGTGGTAGCTGACCGCGGCGTTGTTGCCCTGCCCGGCGGCCTCGCTGATCTGGCGGTTGCCGACGGCGTGCACCCCGCGTTCGGCGAACAGCCGCTCGGCCGCGGCAAGGAGGGCCTCCCTCGTCGCGCTGACCTGCTCGTCCCGTGTCATCTTCATGATCTTCGTCTTCTACCGCACCGGGACTTCGCGCAGCCCGCGACGGCCCAGTCCCTCAGGTCGTCGCAGGTCCTCGGCCATGTACGGCGAGGCGTGATGGAAGGACAGCTTATGCAAAGGGCCGACCAGAGGCCGTGCCCTCCGCTTTGACAGCCGCCCACCCCACCTGAACGACGACCCGTCGCCCGAGCGGCTGGCGGACGTCCAGCAGGCCGCCATGGTCTGCCCCGCCCTGGCCATCACCGTCGAGGAATGACCCCCGCGCCCACGCGCGTCCAGGGCTCCGTCGCGGGCGGCTCCCGGATGGCGTCCGCACTCGCGTGACCCGAAGTCCGTGTCTCCACGGCGGTCAGCGATCCTGACCGCCGTGGCCCGCGTGAAGAACGCGGGACATGAAGACCATTGACACACCTTCGATACCGGATCTACGCTCCGGTCGAATCGATTCGTTAGAGCCGCCCGCAAAGTGTCCTCGCGATAGGCGAAAGCCCGGCTATACGCACGGGCACAGCTGTCGAATTGATTCCGAAGGAGCCGCACATGTTCACGGCAACCCCACGACCGCCCGGTAGACGGCTCGCTCGCGTCACCGGACTCCTGGCCGGGATGCTCGTCGCCTTCACCATCCCGGCGCCGGCGCACGCCGCGGACGAATCCATCGGCGTCGACTTCGCCACAGCCGGCGGCGCCCCCACCTACCGCGCGTCCGGGTGGATCTACGGCATGACGGAGAACGCGTCCGGACCGGCGGATCACTTCTACCGTGACGTCAAGTTCCGGTACATGCGGGCCGGTGGCGCGCAACTCGGCTCACCCGGCGGCTGGGTGTCGGGCGCCTACGACCGCAGGTGGAACGCGACGCTGGCCCAGGCCCGCAGGACGATCGCGCTCGGCGGCCAGTTCATCATCCTTCCGCATGACCTGTGGGGGGCGGACGGATACCCGATCTCCCGCTTTCCGGGCGACAACGGCAACTGGTCCGACTACGACGCCTTCCTCACCCGCCTGATCAACGACGTACGGGCCGCCGGAATCACCGTGCAGTGGGACATCTGGAACGAGCCGAACATCTCCCTGTTCTGGAACCGCCCACAGGCCCAGTACTTCGAGCTGTGGCGGCGCAGTTACCAGCGCATCCGTGCCGCCTTCCCGAACCATGTGATCGTGGGGCCGAGCTGCGCCTGCGTGCCCTCCACGACGAACGCCTGGTGGAACGGCTACCTCGACTTCGTCCGCGCCAACAACGTCATCCCTGACATCGTCAGCTGGCACTCCCTGCCCGGCGACCCGGTGGCCAACGTGGCGGCCGCCAACGCCACGCTCGACCCGCGCGGCGTCCCGCACCCGCGCCCGTACCAGATCAACGAATACGGGGCGTCCAACGAGCAGAACCCGGGAGACGGGTCGTGGTACATCGCCCGGCTGGAGCGCGCGGGCGCCGACGGGTTGCGCGCGAACTGGGCGAGCGCCGGCAACCTGCACAACGATCTGGGCAACCTGCTCGTCCGCGACAGCGCCGGCCGGCACCTGCCCAAGGGCGAATGGTGGGTCTACCGCTTCTACGCCTCCCAGACCGGCCAGATCGTCTCGACGACCCCGAGCGCCGCCTACGACGCCTTCGCCACCAAGACGGCCGGCGTGGCCAAGGTCCTGGTGGGCGGGGGCGGGACGACCGGCAACATCGCCGTCGGTCTGCGCCGCCTCGACACCACCAGCGGCATCGTGCAGAACAACCAGGTCCGCGCGGTCGTGCAGCGCGTCCCGTACAACGGCGGCGGCGCGGTCCAGGGGCCGATCACCGTTCAGAACACGGTCCTGACGCTGTCGGGGAACGCGATCACGCTGAACCTGCCGCACACCAACGCCGACGACACCTTCACCGTCACGCTGCTGCCGCCATCGGACGGCGGCTTCCAGTCCGTGGCGGTCGCGCAGCACTCCCAGCAATGCCTGGACAACACCGACCTGAGCACGGCCGACGGCAACGTGCAGCAGCAGTTCCCCTGCGAGGGCGGCGACCAGCAGCTGTGGAACTTCCAGCCGGTGGCCGGCGTGAGCGGCACGTACACGCTGGTCAACCAGCAGAGCGGGAAGTGCCTTGAGGTGAACGCGGCGGCCACGGCCGACGGCACGCCGGTGAGCCAGCGGACCTGCGCCGGCGGGGCGCAGAACCAGCAGTTCGCCCTGCGCAAGGTGACCTACGCGGGCAACGATCCCCGGGACTATCAGCTCGTCGCCCGCCACAGCGGCAAGTGCGTCGATGTCAGCACCATCTCGACCGCCCCCAGGGCGCCCATTCACCAGTGGCCCTGCAACCCGGTCGGCCAGGCCGGTCCGCTCAACCAGACCTGGCGGCTCTGGGGCCGGTGACCGGCACGAGCGCGGCGCGTCGCCGCTCGTGGGCCGCGGCGAGGATGAGGTACGCGCTGGCCGTCCAGGTGTAGGCGCGGTCGCGCAGGCCCGCGCCGGTGCGGGCGTCGAAGTTCTCCGCGAATCCTGACTTCTCGCACAATGCGCGGAAGCGGGCGCTGATCTCGTCGGCCAGGTCCGGGAATCCGGCGCGGCGCAGACCGTCCTCGATCAGGACCGTCGAGGGCGCCCAGATCGGACCGCGCCAGTAACCGTCGTCCTGGTAGTGCTCTGAGGAAGGCGACTCGGTGGCGAGCCCGAACGCGGTCAGGTGCCGCTCGATGCGGGCGGCCAGCGCCGCCCGGACGGGTCGCGGCAACTCCTCGCCCAGCACGATCGGCATGAGGTCGAGCAGGCTGGAGCTGGACCAGGTACGTCCCGAGTGCGCGCCCCGGGCGACGAACCGCTCGCCGTCCCACAGTTCGGCCAGGAGTGCGTCACGCATCCGGTCGGCCTGTTCGGTCCACTCGGCGGACGCGCCGGGGTCGGGTGCCAGGCGGGCCAGCTCGCGCATCTGCAGGACGAGGAAGGCGGGCAGGTCGGCGGTCTCGACGACCCGCTCGGGATCGAACGTGGTGGCGTTGTCCCAGCCGCTGTCGTTGCCGTGCTGGTAGTGCGGCAGCTCACGGCCGGGGGCGCGGCGGGCGTCGAGCCAGAAGGCGCTCCAGCGTTCCAGCAGCCGGTAGACATCGGCCGGGTCGGACGCTGGAGGGAGGTGGCGCAGGGTCCAGCCGTGGATGGGCGGCTTGACGAAGTTGTACAGGATCTCGGAGTGGGTGACGGAGTCGGGCAGCGCGCCGGCGGCGTCCTGGTGGTCGAAGGGCAGCCGGAACTGGCTCCAGGCCAGCTCCGGCAGGCCACCGGCGAGGGCGATGGCGTTGAAGCAGTGGTCCCAGCTCCACACCTTGTCCATCCAGTGCTTGGACATGAGCACGGCGGGCCGGGTGACGAACCCGGCGGGGCGGACGGTGGCCGACCACAGTACGTAGGCGGCCAGTTCGGCGGCGGGCGTGCGGTCGCCGCGCCAGGGCGCGACCGCCGCGGCGAACGCGTCGAACTCCGCCCGCGCCGCCTTGGCGACCTGCTCGAAGGCGGCGTCGCTGGTGTAGGGGGCGCGGGCGGTCTCGTACTCCTCGATGGCGATCTCCCACTCGCCGCTGAGGAGGAGACCGCGTTCGGCGGTGCCCAGCGCCTGCGTGCCATGGTGTTCGGCCTGCCCGCTGAGGAGCGTGACGCGGTAGCGGCGGCCGGTCTGGTAGACGGTGAAGACGTACGACCCGTCGACGGGATCCTGGTAGAAGTACGGGCCGCTGAACGGCGTCAGGACGGGGTCGGCGGCCAGCAGACGGAGCCCGAGGCCGCGGCCTCTGACCCGTACCGTGTCCGGGCCGTCGTAGGCGAGGTCGATCCGGCCGTCGTCACGGCTCCAGGTGAGCTGATGCGGGGTGGCCGTGACGACGCTCTCGGCGCTGGGGATCAGCCGCAGGATCGCGTGCATGCCGGTCTGGTGCGAGACCAGGTGCACGTCCTCGGCGTAGGTCTGCTCCGCCACCACGGGCGAGAAGCCGAACCAGGAGCCGTGGAAGCTGAACGGGATGTCCCGCAGGGAGAACACCGGGCCTGAAGCGGCGACGGTCATGGAGTGACAGGTCCCTTCTCAGTCTTTGACGGCGCCCGCGGTGACGCCGGCGGCGACATAGCGCTGGGCGACGACGAGCAGGATGGTGGCGGGGACGGAGGCGATCACGGCGGTCGCCATGATGGCGTTCCATTCCTGGTTGTTGTTGCCGATGTAGTGGTAGATGCCGAGGGTGATCGGCTGGTGGTCGCCGCCCTGGTCCAAGGTGGAAGCGAAGATGAAGTCCGACCACGCCCACAGGAACGCGAACAGCGACACGGTGATGAGAGAGTTGCGGCTGACGGGCAGCACGATCGAGACGAACGTACGCACCACACCGGCGCCGTCGGTGCGCGCGGCCTGCAGCAACTCCTCCGGAATGCCGGACATGAACGTGGTCAGGATCAGCACCGCGAACGGCACCGCGAGCGTGGAGTCGGCCACGATCAGTCCGGGAACGGTGTTGAGCACGCCGCTGGACAGGAAGATGGCGTAGAAGCCCATCGCCATGATGATCCCGGGGATCATCTGCGCGATGAGCAGCACGAAGCTCAGCGCCCCGCCGCCGCGCGGGCGCAGCTTGGCCAGCGAGTACGCGGCCGGCGCCGCGAGCAGCAGGGTCAGCGCCACCGTGCCCAGCCCGACGACCAGGCTCACTCCCAGGTAGGGCAGCTGCTGGTCCAGTACCGCCCGGTAGCCGTCCAGGGTGCCGTTGACGGGGAACCAGTTGGTCCTGCGCATGTCCTGGTCGCGGGTGAACGACACGTTGATCATCCAGTAGACCGGGAACAGCATCACGCCGGTCAGCACCAGCCCGATCGCGGTCTTGACGTGTTTCATGCCGGCGCCTGCCTTCGCTGCGCGCGGATGTAGACCAGGCCGAAGACCAGCGCCATGACGATGAGCAGGTTGCCGACGGCGGCGCCGGGGCCGAAGGAGGGCACCAGGTTGCCGAACCCGAGCCGATAGGACCAGGTGGCGAACGTGGTCGACGCCCCGCTCGGCCCGCCCTTGGTCATGATCCAGATGATGTCGAACACCTTCAGCGTGTAGACCAGCCCGAGCAGCAGCGTGATCGCCGACACCGGCCGCAGCAGCGGGAACGTGACCCGCCAGAAGCGCTGCCAGCCGTTGGCGCCGTCCAGCGCGGCGGCCTCGTAGATGGCCGGCGAGATCGCCTGCAACCCCGAATACAGCACCACCAGGTTGAACGGGATGCCGATCCAGATGTTGGCGATGATGACCGACCACAGCGACCAGTCCGGCGAGGTCAGCCAGTTCACCGGGCCGATGCCGAACCACGACAGCGCCGCGTTGACCACGCCGGAGTCACTGTTGAGCATCCACGACCAGGTCGAGGCGGACACGATCAGCGGCAGCAGCCACGGCACCAGGAACAACCCGCGCAGCGTGGCCGAAAGCCGGAAGTTCTTCAGGAAGAACAACGCCAGCGCGAGCCCGATGGCGAACTGGAAGGCCAGCGAGACCAGCGTGAACACCACTGTGTGCCACAGCGCGGGCCCGAAGGTCGCGTCGGCGAACACTTTCGCGTAGTTGGCGAACCCGGCGAACGGGGCGTCGCCCCGCACGAAGGAGCGCACGGTGTAGTTACGCAGGCTCAGCTCGATGTTGCGGTAGAGCGGATAGGCGTAGAAGACCAGCAGGTACAGCACGACCGGGGCGAGGAACGCCCATGCCGCCCACTGGCCGGAACGCGCGCGTGCCGCCCGATGGCCCCGCGCCGTCGAGCGGTCCAGGGCCATCGGGGTCCGTGTCGCCTGACTCATTGGGTGGCGTTCGCCGCCGACGACTGCGCTGCCGCCATCGCCTCCTGGGGAGACTTCGACCCGCTCAGCGCCGCCTGCACCGCGCCCCACATGGGCTCGGAGATCTTCGGGTACTTGGTGCCCAGGTCGTCGCTGGTACGGCCCTTGGCCGCCTTGACCGCGTCCACCCACACCCGCAGGTCGGGCGTGGCCGCCACCTGCTTGGCCTGCACCGCCTCCGTGGGCGCGATGTAGGACAGCGTGGTGGTCGTGGTGAGCGAGTTGTCGGCGCTGGTCAGGCAGGTCACGAGCTTCTGCGAGGTGGCGTAGCGGGCGGTGTCGGACTGGACGGGGATGCTGACGAACTCGCCGCCGGTGGGGGCGGGCGCGGTGCCGCCGCCCTTGGCGGGGACCGGGATGATGCCGTACGCGAAGCCGGCCTTCTTGGCGTTGGCCAGCTGCCAGGTGCCGTTCTCGGCGAAGGCGAAGTCACCGCCGGCGAACTCCTGCCAGCTCGTCGTCTGGGTGTTGTTGATGACCGAGTTGGGGGCGTACCCCTTCTTCAGCCAGTCGCTCCACAGCGCCACCGCCGACACGCCCTCGGGCGAGTCGAGTTTGGTGAGGTTCGCGCCCGAGCCCCAGAACCAGGGCAGGAACTGGAAGCTGCCCTCCTCGGTGCCGATCGCCGAGAACGTGATGCCCTTCTTGCCGGACGCCTTCACCTTCTCCAGCGCCCCGGTCAGCGACGCCCAGTCCTTCACCGAGGCGATGTCCACCCCGGCCTTCTTCAGGACGTCCTTGTTGTAGTACAGGGCGAGGGTGTTGGCGCCGATCGGGACGCCGTAGGTCTTGCCGCCGCTCTGACCGGCCGCCAGCAGGTTCGGCGCGATCGCCGTGACGTCGAGCTTGTTCTCCTCGGTGGTGGTGAGAACGCCTGCCTCGGCGAGGGTGGAAACGACGGGATTGTCGACGATGAGCACGTCCGGCGAGTTGCCCTGCTGAGCGGCCAGCAGCGCCTTGTTGGTCAGGTCGCTGGTGTCGTAACCGGTGCGCTCGACCTTGACCCCGGCGTCGGTGCCGCACTTCTCCAGCAGCTTCACCCACTCCGAGCTCTTGTCGTACTGCGGGTACGGGTCCCAGACCGTGTAAGTCCCGCCCCCTGCGGGCTGGCTCGCGCTCGCCGCGGCACCGCTGCCGCTTTCGGGCGATGACGAGCAGGCGACCAGCCCGCCCACGGTGGCCAGGACCGCCAGACTCGCGCCGGCCGCACGCCGGCTCCTTGCCGCTGATCTCATTGGGCTGACCTCCGCTGGCAGGCGTTACGCGGCCGTTTCCCGGCCGAGTCGAATCGATTCGTCGAACCGATTCGCTGAAGATAGGCCGCTTCACCGCGAGAGTCAATGGGAGGTGCGGCCGGATCTCCGAGACAGCGCGTGGGATGGGTGGCGGGCGGCACATCCTCGTCACGGGCTCCGGCGACGTACCATCTCGTGAACCGGTTCGACCTACGATGGTCAGCGACCGGCGGATCGGACGAGGAGCACGGGTGAACATCGGAGAGATCGCCAAGCGGGCGGGCGTGTCACGCAGCACCGTCTCGTACGCGCTCACCGGCAAGCGCCCGGTGTCGGAGGAGACCAAGCGCCGCATCCAAGCGGTCATCGACGAGCTGGGCTACCGGCCCAACGCCGCCGCCAGGGCGCTCAAGGAGGGCCGTACCCGCACCATCGGCCTGGTCATCCCGCCGGCCAGCCAGCGGCTGACCGACATGCAGCTCGGCTTCGTGGCCAGTGTGGTCGACGCCGCCGCCCGCGCCGACCTCGACGTCCTGCTGTCACCCTCGGGCGGCGAGCACGACCGCTCCTTCGAGCGCGTCGTCACCGGCCGGCGCGTGGACGGCGTCATCCTGATGGAGATCCGGCTGGAGGACGACCGGGTGGCCCGGCTGCTGGAGAGCGGCCCGCCGTTCGTCGGCATCGGCCGTACTCGCCAGCCGGAGGACATGTCCTGGGTGGACATCGACTACGAGACGCTCATCGCCAAGTGCGTCCACCACCTGGCCGACCTCGGCCACCGGCGGCTGGCGCTGGTCAACCGCAACGCCGAGCTGGTCGCCGCCGGCTACGGGCCGGGCCACCGCGCGCAGGCCGGCTTCGATCGCGCCGTCGCCGAACGCGGCCTGCACGGCGTGCGGGTCTGCTGCGCCGACGACGCCCAGGCCGGGCAGAGCTGCCTGCGGCAGCTGCTCGCCGACCATCCGGAGCTGACCGCCATCGCCACCATCAACGAGGCGGCGGTGCCCGGCATCTACCGCACGCTGGCCGAGGCGGGCTTGACCGTGCCCGGAGACTTCTCCATCGCCGGCGTCGCCGCCCAGCACTGGGCCGAGAACCTGCACCCGCCGCTCACCGCCGCCGACGTCCCCGCCGACGAGATGGGCGCCCGCGCCGTCGAGCTGCTCATCCAGCGCATCGCCGACCCGGCCACCCCGCACCGCCACCTCCTGATCGCCCCGCCGATCTCGCTGCGCGCCACGACCGGGCCCGCCCGCCCCCGCGCCTGACGGCCAGACGGCGCTCGCCGCCTGAGGCCCGCTCCGGGTCTGACTTGGGCCCGGCTCGCGTGCCGGCGGCATGTCGCGACCGTTTCCGGCTCTTGACCACCGCGCCAAGAGACGCTTATGGTCCAGTCGAATCGATTCGACATTCCTTTTGGCACTCCCCGAATGGGAAAGGCCTATGGCTGAACCCTGGTCCCAGCAGGCACGCCTGCGCGTGTCCCACGCCGCCCTCGCCCTGGGACCACGCCGACACCGAGGTCGCGCTGACCAAGGGCGAGCACGTTCTCACCCTGGCCGCCAAGAGCCTGGACGGCACACGAGCCACCAAGGGTGACGCGCTCGTCGACAAGATCGATCTGTCCCTCGCCAACCGCGCGGCGGCCGAGACGATCTACGAAGCGGAGTACGCCACCCTGAAGGGCGCGAGCACCGACTACAGCCGCAAGCGCGGCCACGCCACCATCGGCAAGGACCAGACCGCTACCTTCTGGGCCTACTCCCCCGACGACGGCGAATCCACCCTCACCGTCGACAAGATCGCGGTGACGCGGCTCGCCAAGCCGTGAGTCAGCGCAGGTCCGCGGCTACATCGCCGGGTTCCCGGCTGTCGCTACCGGAGCCCTGGGGACGTTGCCGCGGACCTCGCGCGAGAACGTAGACGAACAGGACCGCCATGACCGCCGCGCCCGCCCACATGGCCTGCTGCCAGCCGTCGACGAAGGACTCCTGGGCGGCTCGGATCAGCGCGTGCGCCTGAGGGCCGGCCCCGTCTGCGGCGGCGAGGGCGTTGACGACGCCCTCACGGGCGGTGTCGGCGCCTGGCACTCCGTCGAGGCGGGCATCGATGGCGCCGCGGTAGCCGGCGGTCAGGACCGCTCCGAGCAGCGCGACACCGAGCGCGGTGCCGAACTCCCGGGTGACGTCGTTGAGCGCGGACGCGACACCTTGACGCGCACGCGGCAAGGCGGCGGTGATGGCCTCGGTGGCGGGCGTCATCGTCAAACCCATGCCGAGTCCCATGGCGAGCATGCCGGGGAGGATCGACAGGTAGCCGCCGTCGACGGAGACGAAGGCGGCCATGAGGACCAGCCCCGCGCCACCCAGGAAGATCCCCGAGGCCATCGTCGAGCGGCTGCCGACGCGCGCGGCCACCCTCGGTGCGAGGCCGGAGGCGAACATCATCAGCAGCGCCATCGGCATGAGCGCCAGGGTGGAACGCAGGCCGGACCAGCCGAGCACCGCCTGGAAGTACGGGAAGAGGACCACGAAGATCCCTGCCTGCACGCCGAAGACCGCCAGGAGCGACACGGAACCGCTCGCGAGACCTCGCTCGCGGAACAGGCGGATGTCGAGAAGTGGCGCCAGCCGGCGTAGCTCCCATGCCACGAATGCGGCGGCGGCGATGACGCCGATGAGGAGGCTCAGTAGCGTCGCGGGCGCGCTCCAGCCCCGTTCGGGGCCCTCCTGGAGGAAGAAGACGAGCCCGACCACCGCGACCACGGACGACAGCGAACCGACGGCGTCGAACCCGTGCCCGGACGCCTCGCGCGAGTTCGGCACGGATCGCAGCGCCATGACGATGGCGACGACGACGAGCACGACCGGCAGGACGAAGAGCCACCGCCAGCTCGCCAGGTCGACCAGGATGGCCGACAGGTACATCCCCAAGATGCCGCCACCGCCGGCGACGCCGGTCCACACGCCGATCGCCTTGGCGCGTTCCTCGTCCGGGAAGGTCGAGGTGATGACCGCGAGGGTGGCCGGCATGATCATCGCCGCGCCCGCGCCGCTCAGGAAACGCGCGGCGAGCATGAGCTCGGACGACGTGGCAAGGCCGGCCGCCGCACTCGCCACGCCGAAGACGAGCAGGCCGGCGAGCAGCACCGGCCTGCGGCCCCACCGGTCGCCCAGCGCGCCGAGCGGCAGGAGCAACGCGGCCAGAGTGAGGGTGTAGATGTTGATGAACCACAAGACCTCGGATTGCGAGGTGTCGAACGCGATGCTGAGCTCCGGCTGGGCGACGTTCAACCCGGACACCGAAGCGATGACCGCCATGAGCGCGACGCAGACCCCGGCCAAGATCGTACGTCGTTGTCGTGGGTCTTGGATGGTCTGGCCGGGGGCTTCCGCGTCTGAGGACGGGTTCGTACTCATGGGATTCCTTTCACGAGGGCAAGGGGCATCGGCGCCGGAGCGGTGGGCTCCGGCGCTGTCGGATGGTGTGGTCACCGGCGTCGGGTGGCGCGCACGACGACGTCGTGGAGGGTCTTTTGGCCCTCACGGCCGGTGAGCTCCCAGAAATCCTTGTCGAATTCGTGCGTCATAGGTCGTCCCTCTCTGCAGGCGCGTTCCCCATGCTGCTGAGGGCAAGGCGGATGTGCAAACCTTGTTGCCGAATGGCAAAATGAGTGGATGGATGAAGCCATTGACCGCACTCTCGACGCCGTCGGACCGAGGTTGAAGCGCCTTCGGCTGCATCGGGAGGTCACGCTCGCCGACCTCGCGGCGGAGACCGGGATCTCCACCAGCACCTTGTCCCGGCTCGAGGCGGGCCTGCGACGTCCCACGCTCGAGCAACTGCTGCCGCTCGCTCGCGCCTACGGGGTCACCATCGACGAGCTCGTCGACGCGCCGCCGACCGGCGACCCCCGCGTCAACCTGCGACCCATCTCCCGTGGCGACGGCGCCGTCATCCTGCCGCTGACCCGGAGGCCCGGAGGGATCCAGGCCTACAAGTTCGTCCTCCCGGCCGGAAGCGATGACGCCGAACCCGACCTGCGCAGCCACGAGGGCTACGACTGGGCCTATGTCCTCAACGGAACGCTCCGCCTCGTACTCGGCGAACACGACCTCATCCTCAAGCCCGGGGAGGCGGTGGAGTTCGACACGCGCACCCCGCACTGGTTCGGGGCCACCAGCGCCGGTCCCGTCGAGTTCCTGAGTCTCATCGGGAGACAGGGCGAACGCACGCACATCCGCGCGGCACCGAGACCTGGCTCGGCCGAGTGAGAGAGCTCGGGGACCTCAAGCCCTAGAAACCGCGTCCACCGTCATCATCTCGACCGGGTGCCGCCACCGCTGGTTCACTCTTGCTTCATCGTCCTTCCCTACCGTGGGGCTCGCGTCGGCAGGCCCGCACCCCCGGAGGAGCGATGAGCAAGTTACTCGGCGGCCTCGCGCGAGTCGCCGTGGCAGCGGCCATCACCCTGACAGCGGCCGGGTGCGGGATGAGCCTCCTCCGCCATACCCCGTCCATCCTGGACAAGGACGAGCTGATCGTCGCGGTGAAGCCGGACCAGCCCGGCCTGGGCCTGCGGACCAAGCAGGGCACCTTCGAGGGCTTCGACGTGGACGTGGCCACCTATGTGGCCGGCCACCTGGGCAAGAAGATCTCCTTCGTCGCCACGACGTCGGAAGGCCGGGAGGCCAAGCTGAACTCCGGCGAGGCGGACATGGTGGTGGCCACCTACTCCATCAGCCCACCGCGCAAGATGCAGGTGACGTTCGCGGGGCCGTACTACGTCTCGCGGCAGGACATCCTGGTCCGCAACGGAACGACGAACATCGGCGACGTACGAGATCTCGCGGGGCGCAAACTGTGCGAGGCCCAGGGCTCCATCTCCACGTCGCGGATCATTGAAGGCCGCGGCGTGGCCGCCGTCCTGGTCCCGGCCCGCACCTACAGCGAGTGTGTGGACCTCCTCAGGTCCGGCGCGGTGGACGCGGTCTCCACCGGCGACCTGATCCTGGCCGGGTTCGCCGCCCGGGACAAGGGCGCGTACACCATCGTCCACGCCCCCTTCACGGAGGAGCGGTACGGCGTCGCCCTACGCCATGGCGACGTAGCCGGGTGCGAGGCGGTCAATCGGGCCATCACCGCGATGTACCAGTCCGGAACGGCGCCCAAGCTCCTCCGCAAACACTTCGGCGCGACGGGCCTTTCGATATCCACCTCAGTGCCGCAGTTCGAAGGCTGCGCCTAAGAGGTCATCGGCGTTCCGCGGGGGCGCGGCTCAAGCGGATCATCGCCCGGTACAGGGCCGTCGGGGTGGGCGCGGGCGGCAGGGGCTCGGGGTTCGCGGGGTCCGGGACGGCGTACGACTGGATCATGCAGCCGACGAGCCGGCGCCACGCCTCCGGTGCCGCGCCGGCCGTGGCCGCGATGACACCGGCGTTGGCCATCAGCAGGATGACCAGGTCCTCGGTGGTGAAGTCGGGGCGCAGCCGGCCGGCTTCCTTGGCCCGGACGACCAGCTCGCTGAAGCCGCGGTAGGCCTCGTCCCGTTTGGCCTCCATGTCCCTGGCGCTGGGAAAGGTCATGGTCAGCACCTCGGAGAAACCGCGATCCGCGGCCTGCATGCCGCAGACGGTCTCGATGTACCAGGTGAATCCATGCCAGGGATCGGGGTCGGCCAGCGCGGTGGCGGCGGCCTCGGCGTACGTCTGCATGGTGTCGGCGAAGACGGCCGCGACGAGGTCCTCGCGGGCGGAGAAATGCCGGAAGAGCGTCGCGATTCCGACTCCCGCCTCGCGCGCCACGGAGGCCATCGAGGCCTCGATGCCGTCGCGCGCGTAGACCCGCCGGGCCGCCGACAGGATGCGATCGCGGTTGTGCCGGGCATCGATGCGCAGGCCCTGGGCCGAGGGGTCTGGGGAATCGGGGACGCGGCGGGCGGCAGGGGTCATGAAGCCATCATAGCCAATCGGAAAGGCCTATCCGATTCTGGTGCTACGCTGCACAGAACAACCGGATAACCCATTCCGATTAGTTGAGGAGAGTCGCCATGCGCGCAGTTGCCCTGAGTTCCGTACCCGCGAGCCCCGCCGTCACCGAGGTGGCCGCGCCCCGGCCCGAAGCCGGTGAGCTGCTGGTGAAGGTCGCCGCTTCGTCGATCAACGGCTTCGACGCGATGACCGTGGCCGGCTACCTGCAGCAGATGATGGAGCACCGCTATCCGCTGATCCCGGGCAAGGACTTCGCGGGCACGGTCGAGGCCGTGGGCGAAGGCGCCGAGGGGTTCGCCGTCGGGGACCGCGTCTTCGGCGTGGCGATGAAGCCGTTCCTGGGCACCGGCTCGCTCGCCGAGTACCTTGTCGTGCCCGCCGCCTACGGTGTGGCGCACATTCCCCAGGGGCTCTCGACCGCTACGGCCGGAGCGCTGGGACTGGCCGGAACGGCCGCCCTGGACAGCATCGACGCCGTGGACCCGCAGAAGGGCGAGACCGTCCTGATCTCGGGCGCCACCGGCGGTGTGGGCGCACTCGCCGTACAGGTCGCGGTGGCTCGCGGCGCCCGGGTGCTCGCCACCGCGCGGCCGGGCGCCGAGAGCGATTTCGTCCGGGGGCTGACCGACGCCGAGATCGACCTGGTGGACTTCACCGCCGAGGTGGCGGCGCAAGTACGCGCGCTGGCTCCGAACGGCGTGGACGCGGTGCTGCACCTGGCCGGTGACGGCGCCCAGCTGGCCGCGCTGCTGAGGCCGGGCGGCCGGCTCGCCTCCACTCTCGGCTTCGGGCCCGACGCGGTCCAGGGCCAGGAGGTCAGCGTCACCTCGGTGATGGCCGACCCGAACCAGGTCACCTTGGACAGGCTGGCCGCCGATGCCGTCGCGGGCGCCCTACGGGTGCCCATCACCGCCACCTACCCGCTGGACCAGATCGCCCAGGCGTTCGCCGACTTCGGCGCCGGCGCGCAGGGCAAGCTCGCGGTCTCCATCGCCTGAATCCGTTTCCCTTCACCTGACAGGACTTTGATCATGCCCACCCTCGCCATCGTCGGCGCCGGCCCCGGTATGGGCCTGTCCATCGCCAAGCTGTTCAGCGGACACGGCTTCGACGTCGCCCTGATCGCCCGCGGCAAGGACAAACTGGATGGGCTCGTCGCCGAGCTCGCCGGCTCGGGCGTCACGGCGGCGGCCTTCCCCGCCGACATCATGGACCGCCCCGCCCTGGCCGCCGCTCTGGAACAGGCGGCCGCGCACTTCGGCGGCATCGACGTACTGGAGTACTCCCCCGCCCCGCACACCCCGGTCCCGGGCATCACCATGGCCGGGCCGCTGGAGGTGACCGTGGACAACCTCCAGCCGCAGATCGACTACTACCTGTACGGCGCGGTCGCCGCCGCCCAGCAGGTGCTGCCGGCGATGCTCGAAGCCGGCGTCGGCACCCTGCTGTTCACCACGGGAGGCGGCTCCATCACGCCGAACCCGATGATGGGCAACATCAACGCGGCCGCCGCCGCCCTGCGCAACTGGGTGCTCAACCTCAACGGCGTCCTGGCCGACCGGGGCGTCTACGCCGCGCACGTGGCGATCAGTGTCTGGATCGGCTCGAACGCGCCGGCGGGCTTCCCCACGGCGGAGGCGGACGACATCGCCTCGGTCTACTGGGACCTGTACACCAGCCGCGACCGGGCCGAACTGGAGTTCACGGGCTGATCGGGTTACTCGCGGGTGCTCCTGTCAGGAAGGCACCGGCCGTGCGGCCAGGACGGTGGTCC
>NZ_JBEZDM010000031.1:0-123450 GCF_040648335.1 Nonomuraea sp. NPDC049158 | reverse complement strand
GTAATCCTACCCCACCGCCTCAAACGGCCCGCCGCTCACCGGGCCGGTGAGCGGCGGCACGGGACCGTCAGACGATCACCAGTTCGCGGGAGGTGAGGTTCAGCCGCTCGCCACCCGTCTCCGTGCACACCACGATGTCCTCGATGCGCGCCCCATGCCGGCCGGGCAGGTAGATGCCCGGCTCGACGGAGAAGGCGAAGCCCGGCTCCATCGGCTCGGCGTTGCCGGAGACGATGTACGGCTCCTCGTGCGTCTCCACACCGATCCCGTGCCCGGTGCGGTGGATGAAGTAGTCTCCGTAGCCCGCCTCGGCGATCAGGTCGCGGGCCGCCGCGTCGATCGACTCGCACGACACGCCCGGCCGTACGGCGGCGCAGGCCGCCTCCTGGGCCCGGCGCAGCACCTCGTAGTACTCGGCGAAGTCGGCCGGCGGCGAGCCCACGGAGTAGGTACGGGTGGAGTCGGAGCAGTAGCCGCTGTGGAACTGCCCGCCGATGTCGACCACGACCGGCTCGCCCGCCTGGATCACCCGGTCCGACACCTCGTGGTGCGGGCTGGCGCCGTTGGGGCCCGAGGCGACGATGACGAAGTCGACCGTCTCGTGCCCGGCGGCCAGGATCGCCTCGGCGATGTCCCGGCCGACCTCGCGCTCGGTCCGCCCGGCCCGCAGGAACTCCGGCACCCGCCGGTGCACCGAGTCGATCGCCTCCCCCGCCTCGCGCAGCGCCGCCACCTCGGCCGGGGACTTGCGCATCCGCAGCTCGCGCAGCACGCTCCCGGCCAGCGTCTGCTCGGTCTCCGGCATGGCCTCGCGGAAGCGCAGCGACGCCATCGCCCACATCCGGTCGGCCAGCCCCACCTTGGCCACCCGGCCGAGCCGCGAGGCGGCGATGCGGTAGGGGTCGTCGGTCTCGTCCCATGCCACGAAGTCCAGGCCGAGCCGCGAGGCGGGCGAGGCCTGCGCGGCGGGCAGTTCGAGCCGGGGCACCATCATGTAGGGCTCGCCGGCGGCCGGAACCACCAGGCAGGTCAGCCGTTCGAGCGGCTTGGCGTCGTAGCCGCTCACATAGCGCAGGTCGGGGCCCGGGGTGAGCAAAAGGGCGTCGAGGCCGGACTTCGCGGTGGCCTCCTGGACGGCGGCCAGCCGGGACACGGGATACAAGTCTGAGGACGTCACAGGCACAATCTACTCGGACCGCTCCTCCTAAAATCCGCGAAAAGCTCTCACAACGCGGTAAGCCATGGCTACACTCCGCCCACAGACAGTCACGTACTGTGGTGTCAATTGTCCCCTTCCACCCGCGTTTCGAGAGAGAGGCTCATGGTCGACGTCTGGGGTAGCCACCAGCGCCGCCCGATGAGTGCGGCCGACCTGGTCCGGCAGCTCGCGGAGCCGCCCGCGGCCGAGCGCGACGCCGAGATGCTCGCCGTACGCCTGGCGCACGCCGAACGCCTCGGCAACATGGGCTGGGCCGAATGGAACCTCCACACCGGGACGGCCACCTGGTCCGACCACGTCTACCTGATCTTCGGGCGGGACCGGGAGGACGGGCCGATCCGCCTGCCCGACCTGGCGGCGCACGTCGAGCCCGGCGACCTGGGCGCGCTCGACCAGCTCCTGTGGAGCGTGGTGCAGGGGGTGGAGCCGGTGCAGGCCGAGTTCCGCATCCGGCGGGGCGGCGAGCTGCGCAACGTACGTGTCGTGCTGGAGCCGCTGATGGCGCCCGGCGGCCCGGAGGGCGTGCACGGCGTGGTCCAGGACATCACCGGCCGCCGCCGCGCCGAGCGCATCATGTCGGAGTCGCGCCGTCAGTTGCTGGAGGCCCGCGAGAAGGCGGCCGAGGAGCGCCACGTGATGCTGGCGCTGCGCGAGGCGATCCTGCCCGAGCCGGTCGGCTGCCTCGATCTGCCGTGCACCCGGATCGCGGTCCGCTACGTACCGGCCGAGAAGACCTCGAATCTGGGCGGCGACTGGTTCGAGGCCGCGGCGCTGCCCGACGGCCGGGTGCTGCTGGCGATCGGCGACGTCTCGGGGCACGGCCTGCCCGCCATCGCGCACATGGCGCAGCTCCGCCACGCCCTCATCGGCCTGACGATGACCGGCGAGCCGCCGAACCAGCTGCTGGCCTGGCTGAACGAGCTGGTCATGCACCGGCTGCACGAGACCACGGCGACCGCGGTGATCGGCCACCTCGACACCGCGAGCCGGGTCTTCACCTGGAGCCAGGCGGGCAACCTGGCGCCGATCCTGGTCCGCGACGGCGTGGCGGGCCCGCTGGGCCAGCCCAAGGGCGTCCTGCTCGGCGCCACCGACCAGCCGTACGGCCTGGCCACCACACGGCTGCGCGACGGGGACGTCCTGCTGCTGTTCACCGACGGGCTGGTGGAGCGGCGCACCCGCGACATCGACGAGGGCCTGGCGCTGGCCACGGCGGCCGCCTGCGAGCTGCCGGGCCGCGACCTGGACGCCGGGCTGGACCGGCTGCTGGCCGGCATCGGCGGCCCCAACCCGGAGGACGACGCCTGCCTCCTCGCGGTGGGACTGGGCGGAGGGCTGGGCGAGAGCTGAGCGGGGCGGGGAGTCCGGGCTGGGAGTGGGCGGCCGACCTGCGGGGGTGCGACCATAGGCGGGTGCTGATGCTTCTCGACACCCCGTCGCTGTACTTCCGCGCCTTCTACGGCATCCCGGAGTCGATCACCGCGCCCGACGGCTCGCCGGTGAACGCGGTACGCGGCCTCATCGACATGATCGCCACCCTGGTGCGCCACCACTCCCCCACCGAGCTGGTCGCCACGATGGACGCCGACTGGCGCCCCGCCTTCCGGGTGGCCGCCATCCCGACGTACAAGGCGCACCGGGTCGCCCACGGCGACGTAGAGGAGGTGCCCGCGGCGCTGGTGCCGCAGATCGCGGTCATCGAGCAGGTGCTCGACGCGGTCGGCATCGCCCGGCTGGAGGCGCCCGGCTACGAGGCCGACGACGTGATCGGCACGCTGACCCACCGCGCCGGCGCCGGGGCGGTCGATATCGTGACGGGCGACCGCGACCTGTTCCAGCTGGTCGACGACGCCCGCCCGGTGCGCGTCCTGTACACCGTGCGGGGCATCCGCAACCTGCAGACGGTCGACGAGGCGTTCGTGACGGACAAGTACGGCATTCCCGGCCGTACCTATGCCGACTTCGCGACCCTGCGCGGCGATCCCAGCGACGGCCTGCCGGGCGTGGCGGGCGTCGGCGAGAAGACGGCGGCCGCGCTCATCACCCGGTTCGGCTCGCTCGGCGCGCTGCTCGACGCCCTCGACGCGGGCGCCACGGACGGCTTCCCGGCGGGCAGCCGCACCAAGCTGGCCGCCGCCCGCGACTACCTGCGGGTGGCCCCAGCCGTGGTGGCGGTCGCCTCGGACGCGCCGCTGCCCGAGACCGACCTGACGCTCCCGCAGAAGCCCCGCGACCCCGACTCCCTCGTACGCCTGGCCGACCAGTACGGCCTCGACAGCCCCCTCAACCGCCTGCTGGAGGCGCTCGGCCAGGCATGACCGCGCGGCCACGCCGAGGAGCTCATGCGGAGCAGGCCGAGGGGCTTGTGACGATAGGTTGCTCTTGTGACGAACATCCGGGTACCCAGCGACGTCCCCGCCCGCCTCGACGACGGGTTCGAGCGGATCCGGCGGGAGCAGCGGCTGCCCGGCGAGTTCCCGAGAGCCGTGCTGGAGGAGGCCGACTGGGTGGCGTCAGTGCCCAGGTTCGGCGGCAGGGACATGACGGAGTTGCCGTTCGTCACCATCGACCCGCTCGGCTCGATGGACCTCGACCAGGCCGTCCACCTGGAGCGGCTGCGCGGCGGCTACCGCGTCTGGTACGCGATCGCCGACGTCGGCGCGTTCGTGCGGCCGGGCGGCGCGATCGACGCCGAGGCGCGCACCCGGGGCGAGACCGTCTACCTGCCCGCGAGCAAGGTGCCGCTGCACCCGAAGGTGCTGTCGGAGGACGCGGCCAGCCTGCTGCCCGGCGTGACCCGCCCGGCCGCGGTGTGGCGGATCGACCTGGACGCGGAGGGCCGCACGGTCGGCGCCGACGTACAACGGGCCCTGGTACGCAGCCGTGAGCGGCTCGACTACGCCTACGTGCAGGCGGCGATCGACACCGACACCGCCGGCGGCACGCTAGGTCTGCTGGCCGAGATCGGCAGGCTGCGGCTGGAGCTCGAACGCGAGCGCGGCGGCGTCACCCTGCCCACCCCGGAGCAGGAGGTGGTGCCGGACGGCGACGGCTACCGGCTCGAATACCGGCTGCCGCTGCCCGCCGAGGCGTGGAACGCGCAGATCTCCCTGCTCACCGGCATGGCGGCGGCCTCGATGATGCTCGACGCGGAGATCGGCGTGCTCCGCGTGCTGCCGGCGCCGCGCTCCGGCGACCTGGACAAGGTACGCCGGGTGGCCGACGCGCTGGGCGTCCCGTGGCCCGGCGGCGCCTCCTACGGCGACGTGGTCCACGACCTGGATCCGAAGAACCCGCAGCAGGCGGCGTTCCTGCACGAGTCGAGGGTGCTGCTGCGCGGCGCCGGCTACGTGGCCTTCAACGGGGAGCCGCCGAAGCTGGCCGAGCACGCCGCGGTGGCCGCGCCCTACGCGCACGTCACGGCGCCGCTGCGGCGCCTGGTCGACCGCTACGCGACGGAGATCTGCCTGGCCATCGCCGCGGGCGAGCCGGTGCCGCAGGACGTTTCGGAGGCGCTGACGGGCCTGCCGGACATCATGTCCGGGACCGGCCGCCGCGCGGGCGCGGTGGAGCGCGCCTGCGTGGACCTGGTGGAGGCGTTCCTGCTGCGTGACCGCGTCGGCCAGGCGTTCGACGCGATGGTGATCGACGTCGACGAGCGCCGCGAGGGCGGCCAGGTCCAGATCGCCGACCCGGCGGTGATCGCCCGCTGCGACGGCCCGCTCCCCCTGGGCGAGCAGGTCTCAGTACGCCTGACCCAGGCCGACCCGGCCACCCGCGAGGTCCGCTTCACCCTGGCCTAACGGAGCAGTGCCCCTGACGTGACGGAGCCGCGCACGGGAGGCCAGGCCCCGCACGCGGCTCCATGAGTTCCGGCTACCGCTTGAGTGGCTTCCAGGCCGCCCCCAACCCCATCAGGTGCAGCGCGACGCAGAGCAGTCCGGCGGTGGTGAGGGTGGTGGCCGTGAGCACGCCGCCCACGGCGACGTTGGCGATCTCGAAGATCAGCGCGAGCAGGAACAGCACCGCGGCGATGAGAGCGAACATGGCGACCTCCGGCTTGTCAAAACCCGCTTCGACCTGGGCATTTCCACACCGAATCGCCTGGAAACTGACCACATGGTGACGTTGCGTATACAGTCCACTACATCACCTTGACCGGACGGTCAGTCGGCCAGGAAGGCCCTGGTCAACAGGGCGCACGTAACGGCGCCCAGACCCGTAAACCGCAGGAGCGTGCCCCTGGACGGGAGCCAGCCCCGTATGGCGGGTGGGGCCCACCGTGCTCTGCCGTAAAGCAGGAAAAAGAGCCTTTGCGCACCAGGACAGAGCCGCAGCAAGTCACGACAGAGATGAATATGCCACCACCCCCCGGCGCATGGCGTCCATGGCTTTGGCGGCGGTCTGCTTGATCTTGCTCCCCTGGGGAGCCGCATGCCCCAGCTGGCCGAGCAGGTCCATCAACTGCTTCACCCAGCGCACGAAGTCGCCCGCCGCCAGCTCGTTGCCGTTGATGCCGTCCATGAGCACCGCGTCCAGGCTGTGCCCCTTGGTCCAGCGGAAGGCCGCCCACGCGAACCCCAGGTCGGGCTCGCGGATCGTGGACAGCCCATGGTCGGACTCGATGCCCTCCAGCTCGCCCCACAGCCGCATCATGGCCGTCAGCGCGTCCTGCGCCCGCCCGGCGGGGATCTTGGGGCGGCGGGCGTCGTCGGCGTTGCGCGACTCGAAGACGAGTGCCGACACGCACGCCGCCAGCTCCGCCGGCTCCAGCTGCTCCCACAGCCCGCTGCGCAGGCACTCGGCGGTGAGCAGGTCGAGCTCGGTGTAGAGGCGGCCCAGGCGACGACCCTCGTCGGTGACGGCCTCGTCGTGCAGGTAGCCGAGCTGCTCCAGCACCGAGCAGATCCGGTCGAAGGTGCGGGAGATGACGTGCGAGCGGCCCTCGACCCGCCGCCGGAGCCCTTCGGTCTCGCGCTGCAGCTTGTGGTAGCGCTCGGCCCAGCGGGCGTGGTCCTCCCGCTCGTCGCAGCCGTGGCACGGGTGCTGGCGGATGCGCCGGCGCAGCTCGTTGATCTCGTCGTCCTCGACGGCGTGGTCGCGGGCCCTGGTGGGCTTGCCCAGGTCGCGGTCGCCGATCTTGGCCAGCAGCGTGGAGACGAGGTTGGCGCGCTCCTTCGGTGAGCGGCCGTTGAAGTTCTTCGGGATGCGCAGCTTCTCGATCGGCTCGACCGGGACGGGAAAGTCGGCCGGGTCGAGCTTCTTGACCTGCTTGCCGATCGTCAGGACCAGCGGGCTGGGACCGGTGCCGCGCGGGTTGCGGCCCGGGTCGAGCACGATCGCCAGCCCGGCCCGGCGCCCGCCCGGCACCCGGATGACGTCGCCGGGCTGCAGCGCCTCCAGCGACTTGACGGCCGCGGCCCGGCGCGCGGCGCCGCGCTGCTTGGACAGCTCGGCCTCGCGGTCGGTCAAGCGGCGGCGCAGCGCCGCGTACTCGGGGAAGTCGCCCAGGTGGCAGGTCATCGCCTCCCGGTAGCCCTCCAGCGCCTCCTCGTGCTTGCGCAGCTGCTTGGCCAGCCCGACGACCGCCCGGTCGGCCTGGAACTGGGCGAAGGACTCCTCCAGCAGCGTGCGGGCGCGCTCGCGGCCGAACTGGCCGACCAGGTTGACGGCCATGTTGTACGAGGGCTGGAAGCTGGAGCGCAGCGGGTAGGTGCGGGTGCCGGCCAGCCCGGCGACCGACAACGGATCCATGCCGGGCTGCCAGAGCACCACGGCGTGGCCCTCGACGTCGATGCCCCGCCGCCCGGCCCGGCCGGTGAGCTGGGTGTATTCGCCGGGGGTGAGGTCGGCGTGCGTCTCGCCGTTCCACTTGTCGAGCTTCTCGATGACCACGCTGCGGGCGGGCATGTTGATGCCGAGCGCCAGCGTCTCGGTGGCGAAGACCGCCTTGACCAGGCCGCGGGTGAACAGCTCCTCGACGACCTCCTTGAAGGCCGGCAGCATGCCCGCGTGGTGGGCGGCCAGGCCGCGCTCCAGGCAGTCGCGCCACTCCAGGTAGCCGAGCACGGACAGGTCCTCGTCGGGCAGGTGCGCGGTGCGCTCGTCGACGAGCTGCCGGATCTCGTGCCGCTCCCGCTCGTCGGTGAGCCGGATGCCGGCGTGCAGGCACTGCAGGACGGCCGCGGCGCAGCCGGCGCGGGAGAAGATGAACGTGATCGCGGGCAGCAGCGCCTCGGAGTCGAGCTTCTCGATCACCTGGGCGCGGTCCGGCGGCCGGGAACGCTGCGGCCGGCCGTAGCCGCGCCGGCCGCGCCCGGCGGTCAGCCGCTCGGTCTCACGGGTGACCCGCATCAGTGTGGGGTTGAGGCGCGGCGTCAGCTCGTCGTTCATGAACAGGTCGTAGACGCGGTTGCCGATCATCAGGTGCTGCCACAGCGGCACCGGCCGGTGCTCGTCGACGATGACCGTGGTGTCGCCGCGTACCTCGCCCAGCCACTCGCCGAACTCCTCGGCGTTGCTGACCGTCGCCGACAGCGCCGCCAGCCGGACCGACTCGGGCAGGTGGATGATGACCTCTTCCCAGACCGCGCCGCGGAAGCGGTCGGCCAGGTAGTGGACCTCGTCCATGACCACGTAGCCCAGCCCGCCCAGCGTGGCCGAGCCGGCGTAGAGCATGTTGCGCAGCACCTCGGTCGTCATGACGACGATCGGGGCCTCGCCGTTGACGCTGTTGTCTCCGGTCAGCAGCCCGACCTTGGCCGTGCCGTAGCGCTTGACCAGGTCGTTGTACTTCTGGTTGGACAGCGCCTTGATCGGAGTGGTGTAGAAGCACTTGCGCCCCTGCTCCAGGGCCAGGTGGACGGCGAACTCGCCGACGACCGTCTTGCCGGAGCCGGTGGGGGCGGCGACCAGCACCCCGTCGCCCGCCTCCAGAGCGCGGCAGCCGTCGACCTGGAAGTCGTCGAGCTCGAAGTCGTAGAGGCCCCGGAACGATCCGAGTGCGGCTCCGTCGTCCCCGTACTTCTCGCGGAAGGCCGCGTACCGCTCCGCTGGACTCGTCATACCCGTCACCCTACCGAAATCGCTATTCCGGTCCGTCCCGGCTAGCCCGCCAGATAGTCGCCCAGGCCCCCGCGCAGCAGGTCGAAACCGGCGTTGGCCGCGGCGACCGCGTCGGGGTGTGCCTCCTCGGCGCTCTGCCCGAGGTGGATGCGCCGGGTGTTCTGCACCTGCAGGGTCCGCAGCAGGGCGTAGAGCTGCCCGGCGGCGAACGGCGCGCGCGGGTCGCCGGGCCGCTCCCGCTCGATGGCCTCGGTCATCGCCCCCTCGGCCGCGATGTGGAACATCAGCAGCCTGGCCGCCAGCGAAGGCGTCTTCCTGAACAGTTGCAGCTGTGCCGTGTAGGCCGGGCTGTCGTCGAGCCCGGTCTCGGGGGCGTGGCGGGCCAGCCGCTCCAGGAACTCGCGGCGCGCCCCCTCGACCAGCGACTCACCCGGCCGCCGGTCGCTCACCAGCTGGGCGATGTCGTTGAAGCCCTCCCCCATCACGTCGAGGACGATGTCCTCTTTCGTGGGGAAGTAGTTGAAGACGGTCATCTTGGAGACACCCGCGCGCTCGGCGATCTCCAGGACCGACACCTCGGCGAATCCACGCTCCGTGAACAGCTCCATCGCCGTGTTGTGGATCTTCTGCCGGGTCTCCCGTTTCTTGCGTTCGCGCAACCCCTCTTCCACAGTGCTCATCCTAACGGAGTTGACTCGGTCTAAACTTTGACCCAGTCTATAAATATGACTCAAGCGCAGAAACGGATCGCCATGATCGGCGTGCTCCTCACGCTCATCCTGGCCGTGCTGGACCAGAACATCGTCGCGACGGCGTCCTGGTCGATCGTCCGCGAGCTCGACCCCGTCCACGGCCTGGAGCGGCTGCCCTGGCTGGTCACCGCCTACTCCCTGGCCGCCACCGCCGCCCTGCCCCTCTACGGCAAGCTGTGCGACGTCTACGGCGCCAAGCACGTCTATCTGGGCGCCGTGGGCCTGTTCCTGACCGGGTCCGCGCTGTGCGCGCTGGCTCAGGACATGGGGCAGCTGATCGCCTTCCGCGCGGTGCAGGGACTCGGCGGCGGCGGCCTGATGAGCGTCACGATGATCGTCGCCGCCCACCTCACCCCGCCCCAGCAGCGCGCCTCGGCCGGCGGCGCGGGCGGCCTCATCGCCGGACTCGGCCTGGTGGCGGGCCCGCTGCTGGGCGGCGTGTTCACCGACCACACCACCTGGCGCTGGATCTTCTACCTCAACCTGCCGGTCGGCCTGTTCGTCCTGGTGTCGGCCGCCATCGCGATCAGGCTCGGCGACGGCGGGCTGCGCCACCGCATCGACTATTTAGGAGCGGGCCTGATCGCGGCGGCGGCCTGCCTGCTGCTGCTGATCGTCGAGTGGGGCGGCAAGACCTACGCCTGGGACTCGGCCACGATCCTGTCGCTGACCGGCCTGGACGTGGTGCTGTTCGCCGCGTTCGCCTGGCGCCAGCTCACCGCGGCGGAGCCGATCCTGCCCTTCTCCCTGTTCCGCCACCCGACGCTCAGGATCGCCCTGCCGCTGCAGCTCCTGACCGGCCTCGGCATGGCGGGCGGCATCTTCTACACCGTCATCTACCTGCAGGCGGTGGCCGGCGTCAAAGCCACCGAGTCGGGGCTGTACCTCATCCCGATGGCGATCGGCATGGTCGTGTCGGGCACGATCTCCGGCGTGCTCATCGGGCGCGGTCGCGACACCAAGCCGTTCCTGATCGCGGGCATGGCCTGCATGACGGCCGCGATGGTGCTGCTGAGCCGCTTGGAGACGGCCACGTCGGCCTGGACGCTGCGCTTGGACCTGTTCGTGATGGGCGTCGGGTTCGGCATGGTGCTGGGCATCGTCGTCATGCTGGTGCAGAACTCGGCACCGCGCTCCCAGCTCGGCGTGGCCACCACGTCGATCCGCTTCGTCCAGGTGCTCGGCTCGGCGCTGGGCGCGGCCACGTTCGGCATCCTGCTGAACCGGGCCACCGAGTCACACCTGCCGCCCGGAACCCGGGCCGGGAGCCTGGCCAGGGCGATGCCGCCGGAGGCGCGTGCGCGGGTGGTGGACGCGCTGCTGTCGGGTGTGCACGTGGTGTTCCTGTCGGCGGCGGGCGTGATGGCCCTCGCCGTACTGCTCGCCCTGTTCCTCAGGACCAGCCCCGCGCTGCCCGCCGACCCGCCCGCCCCGCAACGGGTCGGGGTCTGACCTCCGATACGGCCCACGCGCCTTTACGTTGTAGATCTCAGGTGATGACCCGCAGCGCCCCTGGCTGGATCTCGCACGTGATGGGGCTCGGCCCGATCCGCTCCCCATCGGCGTAGGCCACCACGTCGGGCGCCTCCAGCCGGACGCTCCGCACCCGCCTGACGGACACGGCCTGGTGAGAGACGTGCGAGCCCCGGTAGACGCTCGGGAACACCCGGACGAACTCGGCCGTCGACACCGCCTCCAGGATCATGACGTCGAGCAGCCCGTCGTCGGGCCGGGCATCGGGGCAGACCCGCATCCCGGCGCCGTAGGAGGAGGTGTTGCCCACCGCGACCAGCATGGCCTCCCGCTCGATCGGCTCGCCGTCGTCGAAGGTGACGCGGAAGGGTATCGGCCGGAAGCGCCGCAGCTCCTGGACGGTGGCCAGCAGGTATCTGGCCATCCCCGGCGGCCAGGTGAGCCCGTTGGCCCGCTCGTTCACCCGGGAGTCGAACCCGCAGCACACCACCCCGGCGAACAGCTCCTCGGCCCGGCCCGCGCGGACGCGGGCGGCGTCGACCAGGCGGGAGCGGCCGCGCAGCACCGTACGGGCCGCCGCGATCGGGTCCTTGCGCGGCACGCCCAGGGCGGTGGCGATGTCGTTGCCGGTACCCGCCGGGATGATGCCGAGCGGCACGTCCGTCCCGGCGACGGCCTGCACGGCCAGGTGGACCAGGCCGTCGCCGCCGAAGGCCACCAGGGCGTCCGGGCGCTCGGCCACGGCGGCGCAGGCGCGCTCCAGCGCGTCGGCCGCGCTGTCACCGACGATCACCGACACCTCGGCGCCGCCCGCGCGCAGGCGCCGGGCCACGGGTCCGAGCAGGCGCACCGTCCGGCCGCCTCGGGCGGCGGGGTTGACGAGCAGGACGAGTTGAGGGGCCACGCCCGGAATTTATCGCCTATCGGTCCACTTCGGAATCCTGTTCCAGGGGTGATGCCTCGTCGTCGGACAGGTGGGAGAAGTTCTCGCCGGCGGGCAGTCGCCGCTCGCGCACGTACATGAACAACTCGGCCGCCGCGAACAGGACGATCATGGGTGCGGCCAGGGCCATCATCGCGAACGGATCGCCACCCGGCGTGATCACCGCGCCGAACACGAACATGATGAAGATGACCATGCGCCGGTGCTTGGCCACCGTCGCGTGCGACAGTGCCCCGATGACGTTGAGGAACACCAGGAAGAGCGGCAGCTCGAACGATATCCCGAAGATGGCGATCATGATCAGGACGTAGTCGAGATAGTCGTCGATCCCGATGGTGGCGACCGTGTCGTCGAGCGAGAAGCCCAGCAGGAAGCCCAGGCTGGTGTGCATGATGACGTAGGCCAGCACCGCGCCCAGGGCGAACAGCGGGATCGCCAGGAGCAGGAACACGACCGTGTAGCGCTTCTCGGCGCGATAGAGCGCGGGCGTGACGAACGCCCAGATCTGGTGGAGCCAGACCGGCGAGGCCAGCACCAGGCCGACCATCGCCGACACCTTCAGCGTGATGAAGAACGACTGGAAGATGCCGCTGTAGGTCAGGCTGCAGTGGCCCTTGACAAGTTGCTGCGACTGGATGGTGTCGCAGTAGGGGGCCTTGAGGATCGCCCACACGGGGTCGAAGAAGATCCAGCCGATGACGATGCCGACGACCACCGCGATCGTCGCGATGAGCAGCCGGTTACGCAGCTCCCGCAGGTGATCCATGAGCGGCATGCGGCCCTCGGGATCGCGGGCCGAACCTTCTCCGCTCGACTTCTTGAGCAGCGCCATCTAGCAGTCCCAGGAGTGCGAGGAGGGGCAGGGTCAGGCTTTCTTGTCGGCGCTGGCACGCAGCTTGGCCGCCTGCTCCTCCAACTGGCGAGCCTGCTCCTCCACCGACAGCGCGGGCGCCGCGTGGAGGGGCTGCGGAGGCGCGGGCTGCGGCTGGGCGGGCGTCTGCGCCACCGTCTCGACCGTGGAAGGCCGGTCGTCGTAGTCGTCTTCGCGCAGCTTGGCCGTCTCCGACTTGAAGATGCGCATCGACCTGCCGAGGCCCCTGGCCATCTCCGGCAGCTTCTTAGCACCGAACAGCAGGACGAGCACGCCGGCAATGATCAGAAGCTCAGTGGGTCCGAGGTTTCCCATGAAACGTCCTTTTTGAGCGAGTGCTGTTTCAGCCACGATCGTACGCTGCCGGAGGGTTGGTCTCATCCCCCCGGTGCCGCAATCTGGCCTGCCGCGGCTCGAGCTGCGCCCGCGCCTCGGCTACTTCACTGCTCAGACTACGCGCGGCGGACAGGAGTCGTACACCCGCGACCGCCAGCGCGGCCAGCCCGGCGACGCCGAGCCCGGCCGCCACGAAGATCCAGGTCATGTCCGGTGAGCGTAGCGGCTCAGGGCCCGTTCGGCCTCCTCCCGCACCCGCTCGGCCATCGCGGGCGGCGAGAGCACCCGGCCGGTGTCGCCCAGGCGCAGCGCCAGCTTGAGCAGCCAGTCCTCGTCGCGGGCCCGCAGCGCCACCCGCAGCCGCCCCTCGCCCAGCTCGGTGACCTCCTCGCACGGGTAGTACTCGGCCACCCAGCGCCCGGCGGCGGTCACCTCCAGCTCGACCAGCTCGTCGGTGGGCGAGGGCCGGAACACGCCCTTGGCCACGTCGATCGGCTCGGCCTCGGCGGGCGGGTCGGCGGCCACCTCGAGCACCTCGACGCCGAGCATCCGGTCGAGCCGGAACAGCCGCATCGCCTCGGCCCGGTAGCACCAGCACTCCAGGTAGGTGCGGCCGTCGACGACGACCAGCCGCATGGGGTCGACCTCGCGCGGCGTCACCTCGTCGCGGCCCGGCACGTAGTAGCGCAGCGACAGGCGGCGCCTCCTGGTCAGCCCCTCGCGCACCCGCAGCAGCGCGTCGGGGGTGGCGTCGACGTCGACCGCGACCTGGCTGCTGACGGCCGCCGCGCCCTCGCCGGCGGCCCGCTCCAGCTTGGCGACCACCCGGGGCAGCGCGTCGCCGGGCACCTCGGCCAGCTCCGGCATGGCGGCGAGCATGCGCAGCGCGACCAGCAGCGCGCTGGCCTCGTCGATGCCCAGCCGCAGCGGCCGGGCGATGGTGTCGGCGTTGTCGATGAGGATCTCGCCGCCGTCCCACGACACGTCGATCAGGTCGCCGGGCGTGTGCCCCGGCAGCCCGCACATCCACACCAGCTGCAGGTCGTCGATGAGCTGCTTCTCACTCAGCCCGAACACCCCGGCCACCTCGCCGAGCTGCGCGCCCGGGTGCGACATCAGGTACGGCACGAGCGCGAGCAGCCTCGGCAGCCGGTCGGCGGATCCACTCACGCCAGCGCTCCCTTCAGTCGGCGGATGACGGCCTCGCGGGCGTCGGGCGGCTCGACCACCTCGACGTCGGCGCCCAGGCTGGCCATCCAGCCGGCCAGCCGTTCGGGGTCGGTGAAGCCCAGCTCGACCTCGTCCCACCCGTCCGAGCCCGCGCGCACGGCCGTGGACAGCTGCCGCAGCCCCTCGCAGGCGCCCTCCCGTACGCGGATGACCGCCGTGCGCCCCTCGACCGGCTCCTCGGGGAAGCCGACCATGGCCCGCAGGTCGACGCCGGGCGGCACCTCGACCGAGCCAGGCCGGCCGACGGTGGCGACCTGCCCGGTGATGCGGCTGAGCCGGAAGGCGCGCGGCGCGTCCCGGCCGCGGTCGAACCCGGCGAGGTACCAGCGGCCCCGGCGGCTGACCACGCCCCAGGGCTCGACCGTGCGGCTGCGCACGCTCTCGCTGCCGGCGCTGCGGTAGTCGAAGCGCACCAGGCGGCGGTCGCGTACGGCGTCCCACAGCGCGGGGAAGGCCGGGTCGCGGGTGTCGAGGCGCAGCTCCAGCGCCCCGGCGCCGATGGTCTCGTCGGTGGCCACGCCGCCCGCGCGCAGCTTGAGCAGCGCCCCGGAGGCGGCCTCGGCGAGGCTGGCGCGCTGCCACACCTGCGCGGCCAGGCCGAGCACGGCGGCCTCGTCGGCCTCCAGGGTGATCTCCGGCAGCTCGTAGGACTGGCGCTCGATGCGGTAGCCGGGCTCGTCCTCCCACGGGTCGCGCACCACGTCGATGGGGATGCCGATCTCGCGCAGCTCGTTCTTGTCGCGCTCGAACATCCGCTGGAACGCCTCGTCGCCGTCGCGGTCATAGCCGGGGACGGCCTGGCGAATCTGCTCGGCCGACAAAGGGCGGCGGGTGGCGAGCAGGCAGATCACCAGGTTCAGCAATCGCTCGGTCTTGCGGCGCGACATCCTGCCTCACTCCTCCTTCAACGACGCTACCCTGCCCGAGTGATCAGATGGCGCAAGGGCGAGGTCGTGCGGATCCGGCGCGAGTGGCCGGGAGCCATGGAACTGGACGTCGCCGTCTCCGGAGGGGACCACCAGCCGGGCGTCGAACCCGGCGGGACGTACCGGGCACTGGCCTATCCGCTCCTGGTGGGCCATCCGGAACCCGGCGACGAGGTCCTGCTCAACACGACGGCACTCGCGATGGGTCTCGGTACGGGAGGTTACGCCATGGTGGTGGCAGTCCCGAACCGTTTACCGGAAGATCCGCGAGGACCCGGGCACCTGGTGAAGGCCCGCTACACCCCGTTGCAGGCCACCGTGCTCGGCGCCGACGAGCAGGACTCGCCCTTCCACGAGATTCTGCGCGAGGCCGACTCGGTCGACGGCATGCCGGTGGTGGTCGCCGATCTGCACTCGGCCCTGGCGCCGATCCTGTGCGGCCTGTACGAGGCGCGCCCGGGCGTACGCGTCGCCTACGTGATGCAGGACGGCGGCGCGCTGCCCGCCTGGTTCTCGATGGCCTGCGCGACGTTGCGGGAGATCGGCTGGCTGGCCGGGGTGGTGACGGTGGGACAGGCGTTCGGCGGCGACGTCGAGGCGGTGACCGTCCACACCGGCCTGCTGGCCGCCAGGCACGTGCTGGAGGCCGACGTGGCGATCGTCACACAGGGACCCGGCAACCTCGGCACGGGCACGCGGTGGGGCTTCTCGGGCGTCTCGGCGGGTGAGGCGGTCAACGCCGCCGCGGTGCTGCGCGGCCGCCCGGTGGCGGCGCTGCGGGTGAGCGAGGGCGACCTGCGCGAGCGCCACCTCGGCGTCTCGCACCACTCGCTGACCGCCTACGGCCGCGTCGCGCTGGCTCCGGCGCGGGTGGCGGTGCCGCTGCTGCCCGGCGAGTTCGGGGAGCGGGTCAGGGACCAGGCCGAGCTGCTCGCCGTCCGGCACGAGCTGGTGCCCGTGCCGATCGGCGGCCTGCACGAGGCGCTGCGCGACTCGCCGGTCAGGCTCTCGACGATGGGCCGGCCCCTGGAGGAGGATCTGGCCTACTTCCTGGCCTCGGCCGCGGCGGGCAGGTGCGCGGCCTCGCTGCTGTCGTAGGAGTCCTTGTACGTGAACGCCTCAGGGCTGGGTCCCTCGGCCTTGAGGCGTTCCAGGCGCCGCATGCCCTCGGCGAGGGTCGGGATGTGACCCTCGGGGATCCACCACATCACCATGTACGGCTCGGCCATCCGCAGGAACCACTCCCTGCGGCGGCGCAGCACGTCCAGATGGGCGCTGCGGTAGACGTAGTTCCACAGTGAGTCGAGCGACTCCCACACCGAGAAGTTGAGCAGCAGGTGGTCGCCGTACTCGTGGGTGAGGGTCGCGGTGGGATCCTCGTCGCTCTCTTTCATCCGCCACACGAATCCGGGATAGCCGTCGGCGAGGGTGTTGATGGGCTCCAGCGCGGCGACGAACTCGGCGAGCTCGGGGCTGTCGATCGGGGCGCGCATGTGGGCGATGTTCAGCTCGGCTAGATGCATGACGCTCAGCACACCACCCCTACCTCTTCTATGTCAATCTACTTTTGTTTTAGAAAGGGTCACACAGCACTCGCCGGGCCGCGGATCCAGCCGGGCACGCCCGGGATCGTCGCCGAGCCCTTCGAGCACCCCCTGGCACAGGGCCAGGTTCATGGAGCACACGAGCAGCGGCTGCTCGCGGCTCAGCACGTGGAAGGGGCAGTTGCGCATCCGCAGCGTGCCGCCGTCGGCGTAGGGCTCGTAACCCCGCTCACGCAGCACCGCCTCGACGGGCTCACGCCGCCCCCGGCCCAGCCGCTCCCCCGCCGCGCGCGCCGCCTTCTCGGCCGCCTCCTCGGCGCCGAGCGAGTCGACGACCTCGGCCAGCACCGAGGCCAGCGCCGCGTAGTCGCGCGGCGGCAGACTCACCGACCGCTCTCCCCCGGCCCTGCGGTAGACCTTCGCGGGCCGCCCGCTGCCGGGCCCCTTCTTCTCCTGCTGCCTGAAGGCGCTCTCCAGCAGCCCGGCGTCGACGAGCTTGTCCAGGTGGTGCCCGGCCAGCGTCCTGGACACCCCGGTGAGCTCGGCCGCCTCTCCCCGGCCCAGGTCGCCGCCGCTACGCGCCACGGCCTCGTACAGGCTGCGCCGCACCGGATCGTGCAGCAGCGCCAGGGCCTCGAGGTCGTCATCGCTCACAGCGGGAGTCTAGGCGCCCCTCTCCACCGCGGACCGCACCGCGCTCTCCACCGCGGACCGCACCGCGCTCTCCACCGCGGACCGCACCGTGCTCTCCATCAGAGGCCGCACCCCCTAGGCTTCTCCCCGTGAGTGAACCCTCCCCCCTTCTCGCCGCCTACGAACGCACCAGGTTGCGCGTCCCCGAGCACCCCGCCGACGGGCTCGTGTACGAGATGGACGGCCCGCTGCTGCGCGTCACCGGCAGGTTCCGCGGCTTCGTCGAGGGTCCGCCCGTGCTCGGTGTCGAAGGCGCCCGGCTGGATGAGCTGATCGCCCGCCAGCGCGACCACTTCGCGGCCCGCGGCGAGGCCGTGGAGTGGAAGACCCGCGCCCACGACCTGCCCGCCGACCTGCCGGATCGGCTCGTCCGCGCGGGATTCGCGCCGGAGGAACGGGAGACGGTGCTGGTCGGCGTCGCCAAGGAGATGCTGGACGCGCCGCCCCTGACCGCCGGCGTGTCCATCCGGCAGGTCACCGCCGACGCCGACCTGCGGGCGATCGCCGCCATGGAGTCCGCCGTCTGGGGCGAGGACTGGAGCTGGCTGGGCGAGGACCTGATCCAGCGGGTCACGGCCGATCCGGGCGGCATCGCCGTACTGGTGGCCGAGGCGGACGGCCGGGTCGTCTCGGCCGCCTGGCTGGTGCACATGCCGGGCACCGGCTTCGCCGGGCTCTGGGGCGGCTCCACGCTGCCGGAGTGGCGCGGCCGCGGCATCTACCGCGCCCTGGTCGCCCGGCGCGCCCAGCTCGCCGTGGCGGCCGGGGTGGATTATCTCCAGGTGGACGCCTCGGACGACAGCCGGCCGATCCTGGGGCGTCTGGGCTTCCACACGGTGACCACGACCACGCCGTACGTCTGGACGCCCTGAACCCGTCCCGTTCGCTCCAGCACCCGGCCAGGACCGTCACAGCAGACCGCCAGGACGTCTCAGTAGGCGGCCAGGACGTCCACCACGAAGACCAGCGTGTCGGCGGCGCGGATGCCGAAGGCGGGCTGGCCCGTGGGCCCGTACCCGTAGGCGGGTGGGACGATCATCAGCACGCGGCTGCCGACCGGGACGCCCGCCAGCGCCCGGTCCCAGCCCTTGATCACGCTGCCGTCGCCGATCGTGAACGCCTTCGGCTGCCCAGTGCTCCAGGTGGCGTCGAAGATCCGCCGTTGCCCCCAGATGGCCCCCTCGTACTGGGTGACCAGCAGCTGCCCCGCCCGCGTCCGGCGGCCCGTCCCCTTGGTCAGCACCTTGGCGGTGAAGCGGCGGGGTGGCGCGCTCGCGGGCACCGAGAGCCCCGGCCGGGCGCCGCCGGTCACCCGTACGCCCGCCAGCGACCCGCCCCGCCCCTTGACCGAGGCGTTCTTCGGGTACGCGCCGAGGATGTCGATCACGTAGAACAGGTCGTCGCCCGAGCCGACCCCCTGCGGGGGGTTCGCGCCGAAGCCGTCGGCCGGCGGGATGGCGGCGATCACCCTGCTGCCCACCTTGCGGCCCCGCAACGCCAGGTCCAGGCCGGGCATCAGCCGGCCGACCGGGAAGGCGGCGGGGGCGCCGCGGTTGAAGCTGGAGTCGACGAGCCGGTTCTCCCCGCCGTCCCAGACGTGCGCGGTGTACTGGACGATCGCCACGTCGTCCTTGCCCAGCGGCGCGCCCTTGCCCTCGGCGAGCTGGTCGACCTGCAGCCCCGCCGCCGGCTTGCCGGCCGGGAAGACGATCGTCGGCTTGGCGCCGAACCGGCCGCCCACCTTCAGCTCCGGATCGCCCGTCTCGGTGCCGGTGCAGGCCGCCAGCATGACCAGCGGTAACAGCAGCACGACGGTACGGCGGCGCATCGGACCCCTCCCGAGCGGGCGGCCCGGCGACGGTGTCGTCGCCGGGCCCGGAGATGCTACCGCGTTATCAGATCACCCGTCAGTAAGCCGACAGAACGTCCACCACGAACACCAGGGTGCTGTTGGCCGGGATGCCGTTCTGCTCCTGCTTGCCGTAGCCGAGGTCCGGCGGGATGCTCATCACGACCCGGCTGCCGACCGGAACCCCGGCCAGGCCCTTCTGCCAGCCCTGGATCACGTTCGCGAGCGGGAACGAGGCCGGCTCACCCTTGGTCCAGCTGGAGTCGAACACCTTGTCGGTGCCCCAGATCTTGCCCGTGTAGTGGGCGACCACGGTCTGGCCCTGCTTGACCTTCGCGCCGGTGCCCTGGATCACGGTCTTGACCACGAGGTCCTTGGACGGCTTGTCCTTGGTCTTGGTGGTCAGCTCGGGCGCCTTGTCACCGCCCGGGTTGACGACCTTGACGCCCTTGATGCTCTCGCCGACCTCCTTGCCGGTGGCCGCCTTCAGCGCCGCGGGCGGCGCCCCGACCACGTCCACGACGAACACCTTCGTCGGCTGCGGCACCTGGTTCGGCTGCGCCTGCTGAGCGGCGTCGGCGGCCAGCACGGCCAGCACCCGGCCGCCGTGCTTGACCTTGGCGAAGCCGTCCTGCAGCACCTGCGGCAGCTGCTGGTCGACCGCGATGGTCTCCGGCGCCTTGGAGTCGTAGGAGGAGCCTTGGAAGGCGTTCTGCTTGCCGTCCCAGTTGTAGACGGTCAGGTTGATGATGATCTTGTCGCCGCTCTTCACCTGCGGGCCCGTGCCAGGGGTCAGCACCTCGTACGAGGACTTGGTGGCGGGCGAGCCGGCGGGGAAGGTCACCGTGGGCTTGGCGCCCACATTGCCGGTGACCTGCACCTTGCCCGGAGCGCTGCTCGCGGTGGCGGCGGCCCCGTTGGCACCCGAGTCGGAGCCGCCGCACGCGGCGGCGAAGAAGATCAAAGGCACGGCGGCCAGAGCGGCCAGAGCGCGGCGCATGGATTTCCCTCGGAAAGACGTCAGATTCGCGTCACCCTATCCGACATCGAAGTAGGGCCGG
This sequence comes from Nonomuraea sp. NPDC049158, assembly GCF_040648335.1. Lineage (NCBI taxonomy): Bacteria > Bacillati > Actinomycetota > Actinomycetes > Streptosporangiales > Streptosporangiaceae > Nonomuraea > Nonomuraea sp. NPDC049158. Next base: position 103,488 of record NZ_JBEZDM010000031.1, on the reverse strand, counting down.
GGTAAACCAGTTGCTACATTCCAGCGATGAGCTTGTCCACTCGCTCGTCGACGCTGCGGAACGGGTCCTTGCACAGCACCGTGCGCTGCGCCTGGTCGTTCAGCTTGAGATGCACCCAGTCGACGGTGAAGTCGCGCCGCTTCTCCTGCGCCTTGCGGATGAACTCGCCCCGCAACCGTGCCCTGGTCGTCTGCGGCGGCACCGACTTGGCCTCGAAGATCTTCAGGTCCGAGGCCACCCGCTCCACCGAGCCGCGCTTCTGCAGCAGGTAGAACAGGCCGCGCTTGCGGTGCACGTCGTGGTAGGCCAGGTCGAGCTGCGCCACCCTCGGCGACGACAGCGGCAGGTCGTACTTCTTGCGGTAACGCTCGATGAGCTGGTATTTCGTCACCCAGTCGATCTCGCGCGCCACCAGGTCGAGGTTGCCGGTCTCGACCGCGTGCAGCGTCCGCTCCCACAGCTCCAGCACCCGGCGGGCGATCGGGTCGCCGCCCCGCCGGTCGACGAAGTCCTTGGCCTTGGACAGGTATTCCTGCTGGATCTCCAGGCTCGACGCCTCACGGCCGTTGGCCAGCCGCACCCGGCGCCGCCCGGTCATGTCGTGCGACACCTCGCGGATGGCCCTGATCGGGTTCTCCAGCGACAGGTCGCGCATCACCGTGCCCGCCTCGATCATGCGCAGCACCAGGTCGGTGGCGCCGACCTTGAGCAGCATGGTGGCCTCGCTCATGTTCGAGTCGCCGACGATGACGTGCAGGCGGCGGAACCGCTCGGCGTCGGCGTGCGGCTCGTCTCGCGTGTTGATGATCGGCCTGGAGCGGGTCGTCGCCGAGGAGACGCCTTCCCAGATGTGCTCGGCCCGCTGCGACACGCAGTAGACCGCGCCGCGCGGCGTCTGCAGCACCTTGCCCGCGCCGCAGATGATCTGCCGGGTGACCAGGAACGGGATCAGTACGTCGGCCAGCCTGCCGAACTCGCCGTGCCTGCCGACCAGGTAGTTCTCGTGACAGCCGTAGGAGTTTCCCGCGGAGTCGGTGTTGTTCTTGAAGAGGTAGATGTCACCGGCGATGCCCTCTTCGCGCAGCCGCTTCTCGGCGTCGACGAGGAGTCCCTCGAGGATGCGCTCGCCGGCCTTGTCGTGGGTGACGAGTTCGATGACGTTGTCACACTCGGGTGTTGCGTATTCAGGATGGCTGCCCACGTCGAGGTAAAGACGTGCGCCGTTGCGGAGGAAGACGTTGCTCGATCGGCCCCAGGACACGACCCGCCGGAACAGGTAGCGCGCGACCTCGTCGGGGGACAGCCTGCGCTGTCCCCTGAACGTGCAGGTCACGCCGTACTCGTTCTCCAGCCCGAAGATGCGACGATCCATCACCTCACACTATGCCCACGGATCGTCAAGCGGGAGGGATCTTCCCCGTGTTTCCCTCGCGCGCTCTCGTCCGTCTCGCGAGGCGGCCCCCGCCGGATGGTCATCCCTCGGGGGGATCCCCAGCTCAGTGGCGTCTTTTCCGCTCGTACGGCCGCTTGGGGCGTCAGGGGGTGTAGATCTCCTGGACCTGGACGATCTCGCCCTTGTAGACGGTGATCAGCGACGGGTGGGCGTTGCTCTTGTGCCGCTTGATCAGGACGGACCGCGAGCAGCGCTTGGCGCCGAGCGCGTCCTTCTTGCCGACCGTGAGGTCGCCTTCGGCCACCTTGCAGCCGAATGCCGAAAGGAACACCACGTTCTTGGCGATCCGCGAGGAGTAGGCCATAGAGTCACCCTCGGGCGGGGTGACGAACTGCCCCTCCGTCATGGTGCCCTTCTTCCACTTGACCGGCGTGTACTCGGCGGTGTCGCCGCTGAGGTGCGTGATCAGGCCGCGCAGGATGCCGTCGTGGCGAGGGGAGATGTGCTTGGTGAAGTCGTGCTTCGGGTCGGCCTGGAAGGTCGTGCCGAAGGTCTTGGGCGCCTTGAACTTGGGCAAGCCCGTGGTGGCGGCGTTCGCGGCGGTGGCGGCCGTGAGGACGACGGTCGCGGCGGCGGCGCCCGCGAGGAGGGTACGCATTGGGTTCTTCACGCCTTCTGAGATCCTCGTTCCCGCTCGGCGGTTCGCCCAAATACGTGTGAACCAGGTCACACTCCCCCAGGGCTCGCGGGCCGTCTAGTAGTGACGACCGGCCCGCTGTCAGCTGGGCGCTCGCGACGGCGACCGGCCCGCTGTCCAGCTGGGCGGACACCGGCCCTGTGCGGCAAAAAAGCTCGGACGGGCGAAGAACGCCCGCCCGAGCAGGACGAGATCAGAGCACCCGAGCCGCGCACAACCGGAGCGGCGGCCATGACCGGCCGCATGCCCGGAGGCGAGGCCTAGAGCGGCGGCGAGCCGTCGTCGACGTCGCCCTCAGGGCCGGTCGGGGGTGGCGTGTCGGAGCCGGCGTCGGATTCGAGCGGAGAGCCGCCGGCGGCGGGCGGAGTGGCGGTGGGCGGGGCGGCGGCGAGGAGACGCTCCAGGCGCGGCCCCGCCAGCCGCTGGAACTTGCGGTGCTCGCGGTTGCGGTCCAGCACCGCCACCTCAAGCTGCCCCACCGGCGGACGCTCCCCACCGGGCTCCGTGAGCGCCGTCAGCGCCACCTCCAGCGCGGCGGCCAGCGGCATGGCCTCCCGGTAGCCCTCCTTCAGCCGCGTCGCCACCGCCTCCGCCTGACCGCCCATCGCCGCGAAGCCGTGCTCGTCGAAGACGGACCCGTCGAACGTCAGCCGGTAGATCGCGTCACCCTCCGGCGTGTCGCCCACCTCGGCCACCACGACCTCCACCTCGAGCGACTTGATCGACTCGGTGAAGATGCGGCCCAGGTTGGAGGCGTAGAGGTTGGCCAGCCCGCGACCCGTCACATCGGAGCGGTCGTAGGTGTAACCGTTGATGTCGGCGTAGCGGATGCCGCCCAGCCGGAGCTCCTCGAACTCGTTGTAACGGCCCACCGCCGCGAACCCGATGCGGTCGTAGATCTCACTGACCTTGTGCAGCGCCCGCGACGGGTTGGGCGCGACGAACAGGATGCCGTCCTCGTACTGCAGCACGACGACGCTGCGGCCCCGCGCGATGCCTTTGCGCGCGTAGTCGGCCTTGTCCCGCATGATCTGCTCAGGGGACGCATATCCAAAAGGCATGGACACGGATGGGGTCCTTTCTAGCGCAGCGGGGCGATGGGGCCGTCAGGGGAGATGAGGCGCAGTTCGAGCATCTGCTCGACGTAGCCGGCCACCTCGTCGTCCGACAGCCGGCGGAAACCGTCGGCGTCGATCACCGAGACGATCGGCCAGATCTTCCGCGTCACATCGGGCCCGCCGGTGGCCGAATCGTCGTCCGCCGCGTCGTACAGCGCCTGGATCAACGCCATCACCGTGTCGTCCGCCGACGCCCCATCGCGGTAGAGCTTCTTCAACGCCCCCCGCGCGAAGATCGAGCCGGAGCCGATCGCGTCGAACCGGTCACGCTCGTAGGGGCCGCCCGCCACGTCGTAGCTGAAGATCCGCCCGCCGTCGCGCTCGGCGTCATAGGCGGCGAACAGCGGCACCACCACCAGCCCCTGCATCGCCATGCCGAGATTGCCGCGGATCATCGCGGCCAGCCGGTTGGCCTTGCCGTTGACCGATAGCGTGCGGCCCTCCAGCTTCTCGTAGTGCTCCAGCTCGACCCGGTAGAGCCTGGCCATCTCGATGCCCGTGCTGGCCGTGCCGGCGATGCCCATGCACGAATAATCGTCGGTCCTGAACACCTTCTCCACGTCACGCTGAGAAATGATGTTGCCGGACGTCGCCCGCCGGTCGCCCGCCATGACCACGCCACCCGCGAACGTGGCGGCGACGATCGTGGTCGCGTGCGGAACCTGGTCGCCGATCGGCGTGGCCAGAATCTCACCACGCACCGGAAGCAGCCCTGGTGCGCGCGAACCGACGAACTCGGTGAACGAGGAACTTCCGGTGTTGTGGAAAAGCTGGTCCATCAAGCCGACGGGCAGATCCCTGTGCGATGCCACGCGACTCCCTCCCAAACGTCACTGTCCCTAAAGGGGACCCTACTCATGTTGCGTCGCTGTCTGCACTTCCCACGATCAGCCCACGGCGAACCGGTCACCAGATCGTTTCTTTACGCCCAGAAGAGGCCGTGCGACTGTCGGTATGTCTGCACGTCCTGAACAGGAGGCCGACATGCGGCTCCCCAGCCGACCTGCGGTGATCGCGGCCCTCGCCATCGTGGCACTCAGCTCCTGCGGGACCGGCGCGCCCGCCGGAGGGGCGGACGTCACCCTCGTCATCGCCGCCAACTCCATCTCCGGCGGCAAGAACGCCGAGTCCGCCGACTGGATCAAGCGGTGGGTCATCCCCGGCTTCGAGCGGACCCACCACGACGTCAAGGTGCTCTTCCAGCCCAGCGGCGTCGACGACGAGCAGTACAAGACCATGATCGCGCTCGACCTCAAGTCCAAGGCCGGAGCCGACATCATCGACCTCGACGGCATCTGGGTCGGCGAGTTCGCCCAGGCCGGCTACATCAAGCCGCTCGTCGAGGTGGGCGGGCCCGCTGTCGACTCCTGGGAGGGCTGGTCGCAGATCCCCCAGGCCGTACAGGGGCTCGGCGTCTTCGACGGCAAGAAGTACGGCCTGCCCCAGGGCACCGACGGCCGCGTCCTGTTCTACAACAAGACCCTGTTCAAGAAGGCCGGCCTGCCCGACCCGTGGCAGCCGACGAACTGGGAGGAGATCCTGACGGCCGGCGCCAGGCTGAAGGCCGCCGGCGTGCCCAACCCCATCCAGATCAACGCCGGCACCGCGATGGGCGAGGCCACCACCATGCAGGGCGTACTCCCCCTCCTGGCCGCCGCCGGATCCGAGATCTACGCCGACGGCAAGTGGACCGGCGCCACCCGGGCCATGAAGGACGTCCTCGGCTTCTACCAGCGGCTCTACACCTCCGGGCTCAGCGACCCCAAACTGCAGCAGGAGGCCAAGGGCCGCGACAAGTCCTTCGCCCAGTTCGCCGCCGGCAAGATCGGCATTCTGGCCGAGAGCGACTACTTCTGGCGATCCGTCATCGAGCCGAAGACCGGGGTCGCCCCCATGGCGGACCGCGACTCGGCCGTCGGCTACGCCGAGATCCCCGCCGAGAACCCCGGCGGCGCCATCCGCGGCCAGGACTTCGCCAGCATGTCGGGCGGCGCCGTACGCGTGCTGAACCCGTTCTCCAAGAACCCCAGGCTGGCCTGGGAACTGCTCGCGTTCATGCACTCCGCCGCGGCCACCAAGTCACAGCTGGCCGGGCAAGCCCGGATCAGCTCCCGCGGCGATGTCAACAGCGAGGTCCTCACCGCCGACCCGATGCTGAAGTACATCGCCGACAAGGTGCTGCCCATCACCGCCTACCGCCCCGGCCTCGCCGTCTACCCGCAGGTCTCCGTCGCCCTGCAGGAGGCCACCGCGGCGATCGTCAGCGGCAAGAGCGCCGACGAGGCGGCCACCACGTACCAGACCGAACTGGAGGGCCTGGTCGGCGGCGCGGACCACGTCACCGGGTGAGAGAGCGCCATGAACCGTGAGGGAGCGCCTGTGCCTGGACTGAGGAACGCAGGGAGCGAAGCGACCGGAGAGACGAGGGAAGGCACAGGATCCCAGCGACCGAACCGCGATCCGAAGGGTCGCCATGAACGCTGACGCGGCGGGGCTGGGCAGGGCCAGGGCGGCCGGGTTCGTCCTGCCCGCCCTCGTCCTCATCGGCGTCTTCCTCGTCTTCCCCGCCCTCTGGACGATCTACCTCGGGCTCACCGACTATCGCCTCACCGGCCTGGCCGCCGCCGATCCCCAGGTCGTCGGCCTGGACAACTACACCACCACCCTGACCGACCCGCGCTTCCTCAGCTCGCTGTGGCTCACCGTCGTCTACGTCGGCGGCTCGGCCGTCCTCGGCCAGGCCGGGCTCGGCTTCACCCTCGCCTGGCTGCTGCGCACCCGCCGCGGGCCGCTACGACGGGCCGTCGAAGGCGTCGTACTGCTGTCGTGGATCCTGCCCAGCACGGTCGTCGGCTTCCTCTGGTTCGCCCTGCTCGACCGCGACGACGGCACGCTCAACGCGCTCCTGCGCACGCCCGGCCTGGGCTGGCTGCTGGACTACCCGCTGCCGTCCATCATCGTCTTCAACATCTGGCGCGGCACCGCCTTCTCGATGATGCTGTACGCCGCAGCGCTGGAGAACGTGCCACCCTCACACCTCGAGACCGCCCGCCTGGCCGGCGCCTCCGTGCCGCAGCAGCTGCGCGACGTCGTCTTCCCGCTCATCAGGCGGCACGTACTGACGAACCTGCTGCTGATCAGCCTCTGGACGTTCAACGACTTCACCCCGTTCGTCCTCACCGGCGGCGGGCCGGAAGGACGCTCGGAGATCCTGCCCGTCTACGTCTACAACATCGCCCTCAAAGGCGGCGAACTCGGCGTGGGCGCCGCCGTGTCCTTCCTCATCCTGCTCATCAACCTCGTCTTCGCCCTGGCGTACCTGCGGCTGCTGCGCGGCCGGCGCCGCGCGGCGGCAAGGCCACCGGCATGATCCGGCACACCATCGGACGGCTCGCCGCCACCGTGTTCATCGCCGTCGTCCTGGCCTTCTTCGCGCTGCCCATGCTCTGGCTGGCCAGCGCGCCCTTCGACGCCAGCCCGGCGATCACCACCTCCATCCCGGACTTCACCCTGCGCAACTTCGCCGCCATCCTGGACAACCCCTACGCGCTCGGCTCCATCCGCAACTCCCTCATCCAGGGCGGCGGCGCCGCCGCGCTCGTCGTCGTCCTGGCCGCCCTCGCCGCCTACGCCCTGTCCAGGGTCCGCGTCCCCGGCCGCGACGTGCTGCTCTATCTGCTCCTGCTGCTGTCGTCCGTCGTCACCGGCACCGCCGCCATGGTGCCCATCTTCGAACTCGCCACCAGACTCGACCTCATCGACACCCACCTCGGCGTCATCCTCGTCGTCTCCGGCGGCCTGCTGCCTGCCGCGATCTTCATCCTCAAGGACTTCATGGACGAGACGCCGACCACCTACGAGGAGTCGGCGCGCGTCTTCGGCGCCTCATCCCTGCAGATCCTGCGGCACATCGTGATCCCGCTGGTGCGGCCCGGCCTGGCCACCATCGCCGTCTGGGCGCTGGCCAGCGTGTGGGGCGGATTCCTGTTCCAGTTCATCCTGCTGCGCGACCCCGCCAAGGCCCCCGGCTCGGTGATCCTCTACACCCTCTACACCGAGGGCGGCTCGCCCAGACTCGAGCTCATCTCCACCTTCTCGCTGCTCTACTCGCTCCCGGTCGTGGCGATGTACCTGTTCGTCTCCCAGCGGTACGGCTTCCGCTTCCACGGAGGGATCAAACGGTGATCTCGCTGCACGGCCTCACCAAGGTGTTCCCCGGCGGAGTGCGCGCCCTCGACGGTCTCGACCTCACCATCGCCGACGGCGAGTTCTTCGCTCTGCTCGGCCCGTCGGGCTGCGGCAAGACCACCCTCCTGCGCACCATCGCCGGCCTGGAGACCCCCACCTCCGGCAGCGTGCACATCAACGCCATCGACGTCACCACGCTGCCGCCAGGCCGCCGCGACGTCGCCATGGTCTTCCAGGACTACGCCCTCTTCCCCCACATGACCGTCGCCGACAACATCGCCTACCCCCTGCGCATCAAGAAGGTCCCCCGCCCGGAACGCGCCACCAGAGCCGCCGAGGTCGCCCGGCGCCTCAGCCTGCCCGGCCTCCTCCACCGCCGCCCCGCCCAGCTGTCCGGCGGCCAGCAGCAACGCGTCGCGCTCGCCCGCGCCATCGCCTGCCGCCCCACCGCGTTCCTGTTCGACGAGCCCCTGTCCAACCTCGACGCCCGGCTCCGCCTCGAAGCCCGCACCTTCCTCAAACGCCTGCAGCGCGAACTCGCCGTCACCACCGTCTTCGTCACCCACGACCAGGCCGAAGCCCTCGCCCTGGCCGACCGCATCGCCGTCATGTCCCACGGCCGGATGATCCAGGTCGGCACCCCCGCCGAGGTGTTCCAGCGCCCCGCCACCCCCTTCGTGGCCGCCTTCATCGGCTCCACCCCCATGAACCTGCTGCCCGGCCACATCACCTCCGGCACCCTCCACGTCGCCGGCGCCACCCTCCCCGCCCCCGCGGGCATCGCCGACGGGGATCTCGTGTACGGAGCGCGGCCCGAATATCTGGAACTCCTGCTCCAAGCCCGCCCCGACGCCTTCCCCGGCACCGTCTCCGTCCTGGAGAACCTCGGCACCAGCACCCTGGTCACCCTCGAGACGGACGACACCCTCATCCAGGCCGTCGTCCCCGAAGGCGACGAACCTCCCGTCGGCACCCCCGCCTGGGCACTCCCCCGCCGCTCCCTCCTCTACCGCGACGGCCGCCTACTCTGAGAGAGGCGTCCACCGGGGTCTGAGTCCCGCACGTCCTAACTCTGAGAGACGCGTCGACCAGGGACTGGGGCCGTCTGAGAGACGCGTCCACCAGGGACTGGGTGCTGCACGTTTTACCCTGAGAGACATGTCCACCAGGGACTGGGTCCTGCACGTCGACCTCGACCAGTTCATCGCCGCCGTCGAGATCCTGCGCCACCCCGAACTCCGCGGCAGACCCGTCGTGGTCGGCGGCTCCGGCGATCCCACCCAGCCGCGCACCGTCGCCGCCACCGCCACCTACGAAGCCCGCGAACACGGCGTCCACTCCGGCATGCCGCTCCGCACCGCGCTCAGACGCTGCCCCGACGCCGTCTTCCTGCCCAGCGACCCGCCCGCCTACGAGGCCGCGTCCGAACGCGTCATGGCCACGCTGCGCGGGTTTCCCGTCCTGGTGGAGATCTGGGGCTGGGACGAGGCGTTCATCGGAGCCAGGACCGACGACCCCGAGGCGCTGGCCACCGCCCTCCAGCAGGCCGTCCTGACCGAAACCGCCCTGTCCTGCTCCGTCGGCATCGGCGACAACAAGCACCAGGCCAAACTCGCCTCCGCCTTCGCCAAACCCGCCGGGATCTACCGCCTCACCGGCGACAACTGGGCCGAGATCATGAACGACCGGCCCACCGACGCGCTCTGGGGCATCGGCACCAAGACCGCCAAAAAACTGGCCGGCCTGGGACTCGACACGGTCGCCCAACTCGCCGCCGCCGACCCCGCCGACCTGGCCCGCCGCTTCGGCCCCACCAACGGTCCCTGGTATCGCTATCTCGCCCTCGGCAAGGGCGAAGCCGAGGTCGTCACCACTCCCTGGGTCGCCCGCGGCCACAGCCGCGAGATCACCTTCCCGCACGACCTCACCGACAGAACCGAAATATCCACCCACATAGCCACGCTGGCCCGACAGGTCGCCTCAGACGCGACCGCCGCGGGACGGTCGATCGTCCGTGTCTCGGTAAAGGTGCGATTCGTGCCCTTCCTCACCCGCAGCCGCCAGTCGAAGCTCCCCTCACCCACCACAGACGCGGCCGAGCTGTCCCGCGCCGCCCTCACCGTGCTCGACCGCTTCGACCTCAACCGGCCGGTCCGCCTCCTCGGCGTGGCCGTCGAATACGCCCCACCGGATCAGACCCGGACCGCTCGCTCATAGAACTCGGACCGCATTGCCTCGTCGGCGCGGATGAACTCCTGGATCTCCTCCTCAGACACATCCTCGATGTCCTGCCACTCGACCGTCGCCTCGATGTAGGCCAACGCCCGCCACGCCACACCCGGATCGTCCCTGAACTGGCCGATGCCGGTGTTGCACGGCAGGCAGAGCGCGTAGCGCACATCCCCCGTGCGGTGACAGTGATCGACATGCTCGGGCGAACGGTCCCAGCAGACCACGCACAATCCGTACTGATCGACCACCATGCGCTCGACATCCTGCCTTGCTCGCCACGACGCTTGCGCTAACTCTGAGTGGACCGCACCCGGAAGCAACTCTTGCAGTACCGCGCAAGCCCGTCGCTCAGTCGCTTGTTCAGCCCGAACTCAGAAACCTCCTTCGCCTCCTTACAGTCCGGGCACCACTTCATTCCCTCAGGCGTTTCCACCCCATTTCTCCCGATTTTGATGTCCGATTTGCCCTACTCTCCGCCCTTTTGCACGTAAGAGCGCACGAATTCCTCTGCGTTCTCTTCGAGAACTTCGTCGATTTCGTCCAGAATTGCGTCGACATCGTCGGTCAGCTTCTCCTGGCGCTCCTGCACATCCGGCGCCGCCGAAGCCTCGGTCTCCTCGACCTCGCTCTCGCGCCGACCGGCCTGCTTCTGGCCACCCGTGTCCTTGCTTGCCATGTCCTACCTACCTCCGCTTGGGGGACTGCTCTCTAGGCATATCTTCCCCGAACCGGGCGACATTTCGCGCCCAAGGCCCCGCGATCTTGCCGACTTGACTAGATAGTCCCCCTATCCAATAATGAGCCCCCTGCCCCACAGGAGGTTCCGATGTCCCCCACGTCTCTGAGCACGGCAGGTGTGCTCCTCATCACAGTCCCGGCGGTGGCGTTCGGCGGCGGCGTCTCGCTCCTGACGTTCCTCATGCGGAACGTGCCCGGCTACAACGACAACCCGGTGCGCCGCAGCCTCTGGCGGGCGGGTCACGCTCACGCCGGCGTGCTGGTGCTGTTCAGCCTCGTGGCGATGCTCTACGTGGATCAGGCGGACCTTTCGGACGGCCTGAAGAGCCTGGTCCGCATCCTCATCGTCGCCGCCCCGATCCTCATGCCGCTCGGCTTCTTCCTGTCGGTGGTCCGTCCCAGTGACACCAAGCCGAGCAAGCTCATCGGGCTGACGGTGGTGGGCGGCGCGGCATTGGCGGTGGGCACGCTGACGCTGGGCATCGGCCTGCTCTGACGGGACGCCTCCGAGTGCGGGAGGGAACGCCCATGGCCGGGAGCGCGACGTGACGGCGCCCGGCCACGTATCGCCGGAGAAGCGTTCCCCTGGACGGGGCCCGGCCACGTGCGCGCGTTGGCGCCTTCCCGTGCTTTGCCGTAAAGAATCGGCCTGTACGAAGTCAGCCCCGCGATGGACGCCTGCGAAGTCAGCCCCCGATTGAGGCGTACGGACTCAGCCCCCCGTTGGGGGCATACGACGGCTAGTCTCCGCCGGTGAGGGCGGCGACCAGGTCGGCGGCGGTGCGGCAGCGGTCGAAGAGTTCGCCCACGTGGGCCTTGGTGCCGCGCAGCGGTTCGAGGGTCGGCACGCGCTGGAGGGATTCGCGGCCCGGGATGTCGAAGATGACCGAGTCCCACGAGGCGGCCGCGACGGACTCGCTGTATTGGCGCAGGCAGCGGCCGCGGAAGTAGGCGCGGGTGTCGGTGGGCGGGTTCTCGACGGCGCGCTGGACGTCGTCCTCGGTGACCAGGCGCTGCATGCGTCCGCGGGCGACGAGGCGGTTGTAGAGGCCGCGGTCGGGGCGGATGTCGGAGTATTGCAGGTCGACGAGCTGCAGCCGGGGGTGGGACCAGGTGAGCGAGTCGCGGGTGCGGTAGCCCTCGAGGAGTTCGAGTTTGGCGACCCAGTCGAGTTCGCGGGAGAGCTGCATGGGGTCTTCGGCCAGGCGGGTGAGGACGGATTCCCAGCGGTCGAGGATGTCCTTGTTCATCTCCTCCTGGGCGGTGCCGCGTTCCTCGACGTACTTGCGGGCCTGCTCGAGATATTCCATCTGCAGCTGGATGGCGGTGAGCTTGCGGCCGTCGCGCAGCGGGATCTCGTAGCGGCAGGTGGGGTCGTGGGAGACCGCGCGCAGGGCTTGCACGGGGTTCTCGACGGCGAGGTCGCGGCTGAGGAAGCCGTCCTCGATCATGGCGAGGACGAGGGCCGTGGAGCCCAACTTCAGGTATGTCGAAATTTCCGACATGTTGGCGTCGCCGATGATCACGTGCAGCCGCCGGTACTTCTCCGGGTCGGCGTGCGGCTCGTCCCTGGTGTTGATGATCGGCCGCTTGAGCGTGGTCTCCAGGCCCACCTCGACCTCGAAGAAGTCGGCCCGCTGGCTGATCTGGAAGCCTTCGCCGCGCGAGTCCTGTCCGATGCCGACCTTGCCCGCGCCCACGACGACCTGGCGGGAGACGAAGAACGGGGTGAGGTGGCGGACGATGTCGGCGAAGGGGGTGGCGCGCCGCATGAGGTAGTTCTCGTGGCAGCCGTAGCTGGCGCCCTTGGCGTCGGTGTTGTTCTTGTAGAGCTGGATGGGCGCGTTGGACGGGATCGCGGAGGCCCGCTGGGCGGCGTCGTACATGACGCGTTCGCCAGCCTTGTCCCAGATGACGGCGGCGCGCGGGTTCGTGCACTCGGGGGTGGAGTATTCGGGGTGGGCGTGGTCGACGTAGAGCCTGGCGCCATTGGTGAGAATGACGTTGGCGAGGCCGAGGTCCTCGTCGGTGAGCTGGCTGGGGTCGGCGACCTCTCTGGCCAGGTCGAAGCCGCGAGCGTCGCGCAGCGGGTTCTCCTCTTCGAAGTCCCACCTCGCCCTGCGCGCTCTGGCGGCGGAGGCCGCCAGGTAGGCGTTCACCACCTGCGAGGACGTGACCATCGCGTTGGCGCCTGGCTGACCTGGTACGGAGATGCCGTACTCGGTCTCGATGCCCATCACCCGACGCACCGTCATGCAACACCCTCTGTTCGTCCGGATCTGCCTATCCGCCGTTTATATGCCCGAGCCTATGCCCTTCACAGTGCCCCAGGGTCACAGAGTTATGGCACCGCAGTCTTTTCCACCTTTACGGCGGGAACTGGGGGGGTTTGTGGACGCGCCCGGGGCTTAAGCAGACGCTGGATGGGGCGTTCGGCAAGGGAGTAGACAAGGTAGGACACGAGCACGGCCGCGAGCGTGGTGGTGAGTGCGGCGGCCCAGGGGGCCATTCTGGCGGCCAGGATGGGGATGAGAGCCACGGCGACGACCGAGTGGAAGAGGTAGAGCGGGTAGGTCGTCGCGCCGAGCGCAGTGAGCGTTCTGGACGGTCGCAGCCGGAACACGCCGAGGGCGACGAACGACATCGCGGCGAAGATGACCGTGATGGTGATGATCACGCTGAGGTCGCTGACGGGCATGCTCTTGAATCCGGCGACCTTGATCCGGCCGTGGACGCGTTCGAGCGCGGAGTACACCGCCAGGACGTAGCCGCAGGCGACGAAGAGCCAGGGCAGCACGGCGTCGCGATGCTTGTGGATGAGATAGAGGGCCATGCCGGCGGCGAAGTAGGGGGCGTAGCGGGGCATGACGATCTCGTTGAGCACCTCGTTGCCGAGCAGTTCGGCGCCGAGCGCGGCGGCCAGCCAGACACCGGCGAAGATCAGGACGCGGCCGTAGGTGACACCGATGATCACGAGGATGGCCATGAGGAGATAGAAGCGCAGTTCGGCCCAGAGCGACCAGTAGACGCCGCTGGCGTCCACGACCTTGAACAGCCGCTGGAACATACTGGCGTTCACCAGATACTCGCCCGGCGAAAGCTTGGGGTCGAGCGCCTTGGCGCCGGTGAGGCCGTAGAGAGCGGCGACGGCGGCGAGGCTGAGCCAGTAAGCCGGGTAGAGCCGGACGAATCTGCTCCGGGCGAACGCTCCGAGCCCCCTCCCCCACGCGCTCATGAGGATGACGAAGCCGCTGATGACGAAGAATAACTCCACGCCCAGGATGCCGAGCCCGGCGAACGGGGCGACGGCGGGGAAGAGCTCGGCGGGCCGGTCTCCCCAGACGGAGGCGAACGCGATCAGGTAGTGGAAGGCCAGCACCGCCAGGGCGGCGACGAACCTGAGCAGATCGAGTTCGGCCAGCCGGCCTTCTCCGCGAGAGCTCCTCGGCCGGTTGGGTGGTTGCACGCCCTGTTGGACGGCACAACGATCACTTTGGTTCCGTTGGTCCCAATTTTCACACGGCTCGCTCGGCCATCATCTGGAGACGAGGGGACATGAGAAGGGGCCGCGCGGATCTCCGCGCGGCCCTTCTCAGCAGCCGGTTACAGGTATTGGCCGGTGTTGGCGACGGTGTCGATGGAGCGACCCGCCTCCGCGCCCTGCTTGCCCGACACGAGCGTGCGGATGTAGACGATCCGCTCGCCCTTCTTGCCGGAGATGCGGGCCCAGTCGTCCGGGTTGGTGGTGTTGGGCAGGTCCTCGTTCTCGGAGAACTCGTCCACGCAGGCCGTGAGCAGGTGCTGCACCCGCAGGCCCTTCTGGCCGCTCTCGAGGAACTGCTTGATGGCCATCTTCTTGCCCCGGTCGACGATGTTCTGGATCATCGCGCCGGAGTTGAAGTCCTTGAAGTAGAGGACTTCCTTGTCGCCGTTGGCGTAGGTCACCTCGAGGAAGCGGTTCTCTTCGCTCTCGGTGTACATGCGCTCCACGACGCTCTGGATCATGCCGTGGATGGTGCCTTCGCGAGAACCGCTGTGCTCCGCGAGGTCGTCGGGATGCAGCGGCAGCTCGGAGATGAGGTACTTGGAGAAGATGTCCTTCGCCGCTTCGGCGTCGGGCCGCTCGATCTTGATCTTGACGTCCAGGCGGCCGGGCCGCAGGATCGCCGGGTCGATCATGTCCTCGCGGTTGGAGGCGCCGATGACGATGACGTTTTCCAGGCCCTCGACACCGTCGATCTCCGACAGGAGCTGGGGAACGATGGTGTTCTCGACGTCCGAGGAGACGCCGGAGCCTCGGGTGCGGAAGATCGAGTCCATCTCGTCGAAGAACACGATCACCGGGGTGCCCTCTGAGGCCTTCTCACGAGCCCGCTGGAAGACCAGGCGGATGTGCCGCTCGGTCTCGCCGACGTACTTGTTGAGCAGCTCAGGGCCCTTGATGTTGAGGAAGAAGCTCTTGCCTTCCTGGCCGGTGCGCTCCGCGACCTGCTTGGCCAGGGAGTTGGCGACGGCCTTGGCGATGAGCGTCTTGCCGCAGCCGGGCGGGCCGTAGAGCAGAACGCCCTTGGGCGGGCGCAGCTTGTGCTCGCGGAACAGGTCGGCGTGCAGGTAGGGCAGCTCGATGGCGTCCCTGATCTGCTCGATCTGCCTCATCAGGCCACCGATCTCCTCGTAGGAGATGTCGGGGACCTCTTCGAGCACGAGCTCTTCGACTTCGGACTTGGGAATCCGCTCGTAGACGTAGCCCGAGCGGGGTTCGAGCAGCAGCGAGTCGCCCGCCCTGATCGGCTGCCCGACCAGTGACTCGGCGAGACGCACGACGCGCTCCTCGTCCGCGTGCGAGATGACCAGTGCGCGCTGCCCCTGGTCGAGGAGCTCTTTGAGCATCACGATCTCGCCGACCTCTTCGTAGCCGAGGGCTTCGACCACGTTGAGCGCCTCGTTCAGCATGACCTCCTGGCCACGCCGCAGCGAGTCGACGTCGACGGCGGGGCTGACGTTCACCCGCAGCTTGCGGCCGCCGGTGAACACCTCGATCGTGCCGTCTTCTCTGGCCTCCAGGAAGGTGCCGAATCCGGATGGCGGCTGTGCCAGCCGGTCGACTTCTTCCTTGAGGGCAACGATCTGGTCCCTGGCCTCCTTGAGTGTGGCGACCAGGCGCTCGTTCTGGCCGGTGACGGCCGCGAGGTTCGCCTGCGCCTCGTGGAGACGCTCTTCAAGGACTCTGGCCTGACGGGGTGACTCGGCCAGCTTCCGCCTCAGCGCGGTGATCTCCTCTTGGAGGAAGGAGACCTGTGTTGAAAGATCAGCGACCTCCCGTTCGCGCTGCGCGGCTCGAGCCTCAGCATCATCGCGAGCTGCCACGCCCGTCACCTCCTTCCCAGTCGAGGGCGACTACTAAGGACCTTACCTATCTCGGGCCCCTCCGTAACCTGGCCGGGCAGTGTTCGTCGTGTGACATTCAGTGTTCGGCGAATAATCCCTAATGGTGCGTTTAATACTGGCAGCATAGGAACACGGCGATCTGTTCCCGTGTCACGCACCAACGCACCCTCGTGGCCAAATTGTCATAGTTCCTCAGTGGTCCCCTTCGGTCGTCGGCGGCGTGGTGGCGGTGCCACACCGTCCGCCATGCGACGGGCGCTGACGAGGAACCCGGTGTGACCGATCATCCGATGATCCGGTCTCACCGCGAGCCCTTCGACATGCCAGTCGCGAACCAGGGTCTCCCACGCATGGGGCTCGGTGAAACTCCCGTGATCGCGAATAGCCTCGACGGTCTTGGACATCTGGGTCGTCGTGGCCACGTAGCAGCAGATGACGCCGCCCGGTGTGAGGGCCTTGGCGGCGGCGTCGACGCACTCCCAGGGAGCGAGCATGTCGAGGATGACGCGGTCGACGTCCACCTCGTCGATCGAGGCGACCAGGTCGCCGACGACGAGCCGCCAGGTGTCGTCCATGGGGCCGCCGTAGAACTTCTCCACGTTCTTGCGGGCGACGTCGGCGAACTCCTCGCGCCGCTCGTAGGAGGTGACGTGGCCCTCGGGGCCCACGGCGCGCAGCAGGAAGCAGGTCAGCGCGCCGGAGCCGACCCCGGCCTCGATCACCCGGGCGCCGGGGAAGACGTCGGCCATGCCGACGATCTGCGCGGCGTCCTTGGGGTAGATCACGGCGGCGCCGCGCGGCATGGCCAGAGTGTAGTCCTGCAGCAGGTGGCGGAAGGCGAGGTATTGGGTGCCGCCGGAGGAGCGCACCACGGAGCCTTCGGGCTGCCCGATCAGGTCGCTGTGGGGGATGGCGCCCTTGTGCGTGTGGAAGACGCCGTCCTCTTTGAGCGTGATCGTGTGGCGCTTGTTCTTGGGGTCGGTGAGCTGCACCTGATCCCCCGCCTGGAACGGCCCATGCCTGCGGAAACCCATGTCGGCAAGGTTATAGGGCTTTCGAGCACGCCTTGACGCGCGATATCTATGGGGGATGTTCCCGCGCGAAGTGATCTCTACCGGTTCCCTGGTGTTGCGTTCCCCCTCCGACTCCGACGCAGAGGCGATCGCGCGCGCCTGTGACGATCCGGTGACGGCGCGTTTCCTGCACGTGCTGCCGTCGCCGTACACGTTGCGGGACGCGCGTGACTACCTGCGGGCGGCGGAGCGGAAGTGGACGGAGGGCGGCGCGGAGTTCACCATCACCGAGAACGGCCGTTACGTCGGCGCCATCGGCGTCCAGCCGCCCGATCCGTGGGGGGTGGCGCAGATCGGCTACCTGGCCGCGCCGTGGGCGCGCGGCAAGGGCGTGGTGACCAAGGCGGCGCGGGCGGTGACCGAGTGGCTGTTCGACCATGGCGTCGAGCGGGTGGAGCTGCACGCCGTCGTGGAGAACATCGCCAGCCTGCGGGTCGCCTACAAGGCCGGTTTCCAGGAGGAGGGGCGCAGGCGTGACGCCAGGGTGCAGCGTGACGGGCGCCGCACCGACGTCATCACGCTGGCCAGGCTCCGGCGCGACTCCGGTGTGGCGGCCGATCCGTACCTGCCGTTCTTCGACGGCGGTGAGCTGAGTGACGGAGTGGTACGGCTGGCGCCGCTGGAGGTGGCCGACGCCCTCGACTACCACCGGATGATGCGGGAGCCGAGCGTGGCCGCCTACGGGTTCGGGCCGCCCACCACGCTGGAGGACAACGAGCGGCGCTGCCGCTACACCGGCTACTGGTGGGTGTCGGGGCAGCGGATCGAGCTGGCGATCAGGGACGCGGTGTCCGGGGAGTTCGCGGGGCACCTGCAACTGGTGCAGGTGCTGCCGATATTCGGGCAAGGCATGATCGGATATTCGCTGCGGCCGGAGTTCCGGGGCAGGGGGTTCATGACGCGGGCCGTACGCCTGCTGGTGGACTGGGCGTTCACCTGCACCCCGCTGCACCGGATCGTGGCCGGCACCGCCGTGGGCAACACGGCCTCGCACCGGGTGTTGGAGCGGTCCGGGTTCGTCCGGGAGTCGCTCCTGCGGGAGCTGTACCCCACGGAGGACGGGAGCCGGGTGGACGAGGTGGGGTGGCTGCGCCTGCGCCCCAGCTGACCGGAAATCCCGGTTTCCGGTTTGGGGGTGGTCAAGTGCCACGGCCACGGCGAGACTCGGGGTCACCGCCCCTGAGATACGCGTGATCACGCTGCGCGATCTCACTTCCCCTCCCCTGAGGGATACAGCGATGACTTACAACCGTGTCGACGTCGCCATGCGCGAACTCATCGCCTCGTTCTCCTGCCTGGACCCCGCGGGACTGATCGACAGGCTGAGCGGGACCGCCGCGGCGGTCACCGGAACGGCCTACGCGGGATTCGTACAGGTGGACGCGCTACGGGAGGTCGCTCAGTCCGTCAATGTGCACGCGCCCCCGGTCGATCCGCTGCGGGTACGCCCGTGGCTGGAGGAGTCCGGGGTGCTCAAGACGCTCGCCACGCGATCCGTCCGGCTGCTGATCGTGCCGGACGCGTCGATGGGCGAGCCCGGTTTCCTGGCCATGCCGGTGCCGCTCGCCACGAGGGACCACGTGTTCCTGTGGGTGGCGGGACGCCGGTTCGGGGAGCCGGAGGAGCACCTGCTGAGCCGCTTCGCCACCGCCGCGGGCCGGGCCCTGGAGGCCGCCAGCGGGCTGGAGGCGGCCATCCGGCTGTTACGCGGCGTGCAGGCGTTCCCCTGCGCGTGACGGGCGCCGCCGGGCCGGGTTCGGTACGGGCCGGATCGCGAGAATACGGACGACCTACGGGTGGATCCGATGGGGTACGACGGCCGTTTCCGGGCAGCGGTTCCGGGAGATTCTTCGCCGCTTTCCTATGCCCAAACTTGGAAATTACGGGATTTCCACAGAATGGGTGGATGCGTCCATCCGGACACCCGTGGCGGGGTCGCGGCTCTCGCGACCCCGCTGCTCAGGGGCACCCCTGCGACCGACGCCCCGTGGGACCTTCGCCAGCCCGTGGCCTGGCGAATAGCTAGCCCGCCTGGCGCGGGAACGGCTTCGCGGACCGCCTAGTTCGTACAGCCGCTGCACGCCGTCGGGCATCGCAGTAATCGTCGGTATATTTCGCATCTTGCTGCCCTAGAGAACGACGAGTGTGCCCGCACCAATGGGGCAGCGAGTGCGTGATCACGCATCAGCGGCGCCGCCCCACTACCGGCGCGCCAGCAATCGCTCTACGACCGACGCGTTTCAGCGGTCGCTCCACGGCCGGCATGCGTCAGCGCTCGCTCCGCCACCGGCATGCGTCAGCAGTCGCTCCACGGCCGGCGTGCGTCAGCCGTCCTCTGCTGGGACGCCCAGTCCCCCGCCGACTCCGCGATCGCTGCGCGTCAGGCGTCTTGCCCGAGCATGGCGCTGGTCGCCTCGTCGACGATGTCGCGCATCGCGCGTTGCGCCTCCGCGGCGCCTCCGGATGGAACGACGGCATGGTGTGGCGCGGCCTGGACCGCCTGGGCCACCTCCGTGTGCCGGCGGATCGTGCGCGTTCGCCGCTGGCGAGCCGCCAGCGGATGACGCGAGGGTCGAACAGGTTCCATGAAGTCCGGGGCGACACCGTGATGCCGACGCGCCGGCGGCTGCTGACCAGGCCCGTCGGCTCCAGGACTCGTACGGCCTCGCGCACGACCGTACAGGACACCCCGAACCTGGCCTCTAGCCGCTCGATCCTGAGCACCTGACCGGCGGCGTAGTCACCCGCCACCACGAGACCGCCCAGCTCGTCGAGCACGCCGTGCAGCTCTCGTCCGTGCCGCCCTTCCTCACCCGCCTCATGCCTCGCATGCTGCCAAAAGTATGATTTATTCGACTTCTCAGTTTGATTGATATGACGCAAGCTGTCTAGTCTGACGCGCATCCGAACCCGAGAGGTTGCCCCGCATGGACGACTCACCCCGCCCGCAGCTCATCGTCGTGATGGGGGTGACGGGATGCGGCAAGTCCACCGTCGGCACCGCGCTCGCCGAACGCCTCGGGGTGCCCTTCGCTGACGCCGACGACTTCCACAGCCCCGCGAACGTCGCCAAGATGACCGCCGGAATGCCGCTCGACGACGCCGACCGGCTGCCGTGGCTGCGCGCGGTGGGCGGCTGGCTCGCCGAGCACGCCGGCACCGGGGCCGTAGTGGCGTGCTCCGCGCTGAAGCGTCGCTACCGCGACCTGCTGCGGGAGGCCGCGCCCGAGGTGAGTTTCCTGCACCTGGACGGCGACGTCGGCATGATCAGGAAGCGGGTGGCGCACCGGTCCGGGCACTTCATGCCCGAGTCGCTGGTGGCCTCGCAGTTCGCGGCCCTCGAACCCCTCGGCCCCGACGAACGCGGCGTCGCACTCGACCTGTCCCTGCCAGTGGACGACCTCGTGAACGCCTATCTCGCCCGTACGACCTCGTGAACGCGTACTTCACCCGAACGCACAGCAGAACGCCCGTACCCCCAACAGGAGCACGGGCGTTCAACAAGGGCGGGAAGATTCAGGACGAACGGCTCATCCCCGGTGGGCTTCGAAGCGCATCGTGCGGGAGACGCCGACGCGGACGGTGGTGCCCGGGACGATGGTGACGGGCTCGTTGGGCGGGATGTCGTAGAAGTTGGGGTCGCCGGGCGGCTGGATCTGGGTGCCGTTGACCGACCCCAGGTCGACCAGGTTGACGTCCCAGCCGTCGAGCGCCACCCGCAGGTGCCTGCGTGACACCGACCCGTCGGGGCTGGTCACCTTGGCGGGCCTGGCCGTGCCGCCCGCCACCTCCGGCGCGCGCTCGGGGTCGCGTCCCAGCAGGTAGTCGCTCTCCAGCGGCAGCGCGGTGCCGTCGTCGAGGATGAGGACGCCCAGCGGGGGCCGCGGCCCCTTGTACGGTACGAGGGTGCGCTGGACGAGCGCGATGCCGCAGACCGCGCAGTAGGGCACGCGTGGGTCGTTGAAGTGGTCGTTCTTGCAGTCGACGCCGTAGACGAGCTGCCGGTCGCCGTGCTCCTCCTGGGCGGGCGGAGGCGGCGGCTGCTCGAACAACTCGCGGGGCTGTTCGAAGTGCTCGCGCGGCTGGTCATAAGGGGAGGCGGGCTGGTCGAAATGTTCGCGTGGCTGGTCGTACTGCTCGCGCGGCTGGTCGTAGGGGGAGGAAGGCTGCTCGTACTGCTCGGGCATCGTGCCGTTGCCGGAGTGCACGGGTGCGGGCTCGTCGTAGGTGGGGAACCCGCTCGGCTGCTCGGCCGGGGGTGGCGGGTCCGGGACCGCCGACAGGAACGGCGGCTGCTCCAGCGCGGGCGGCTGCGGCTGAGGCCCTGAGACGGGCTGGGGGCCCGAGAACGGCTGCGGTCCCGAGGGGCCGGCGGCCGAGGGGCTGGGGCCCGAGGGGGTGGCGGGCTGGTCGTTGCCCGAGAGCGGATAGGGGGCCATCTGCACCGGAGGCGGCACGATCAGGTCGGGCTCGAAGTGCAGGGCGGTGTTGGGCAGCTCGCTGGTCAGTGGCCTGGACTGGGCCGCGGGCCGTTCGGCGACGTCACCGAAGTCGCCCACGAGCCCGCCGCCGTGCACCACGCCGCCGTCGAAGCTGACCGCGGGATGCGGCTCGCCCCCGCCGGGCAGGCTCAGCGAGACGCGGTGGACCGGCCCGTTGATGAGCCGGTCGGCCCAGGTCAGCGAGTCGCTGCCGGCCAGCCGGGTCTCGCCGGAGTCGGTGGTGACCGTGGCCGACGCCGAGCCGCTGACCAGGACGGCCACGCCGCTGTCGACCGGTCCCGCGACCGCGCAGGTGGCGGGGTCGCCGGTCATGTTGGCCGCGAGCACCTGGGCTGCGCGCCTGGCCAGCGCTCTGCCGTCGCCCCCGGCGGCGGCCGTCTCGCGTAGTGCCTTGAGCAGTTCATCGGCCGCGGCCTCGGCCGCGTCGCACACCAGCAACAGCCCGCCCAGATAGGCGACCAGCCCATCTCCGGGAAGCGGACGTACCGCCCCGAAGCCCTGGCCCGTCATGACTCCTCCTTCATGACGACCGCGCTGCGCTCATCGGTGCCCTCGCTGCGCTCGGTCACTCAACTCTCCTCCCCGGAAGCCGGCGTTTTCACGGCACCCGCACTGCCGTGCCGGCCACCAGCCATACGCATACCCATACGGCGAGGCGGCGTCGCGGCCGCCCCGTCTCGATTTGGTGAACCGGTGGACCGGTGGACCGCAATAAACCTGGCCGAACAGAACACTATCGGCCAGGCGTCTCATCCTCGAACCGCCGGGTGCGATCCGGAATCACCTGATCACTGGACACGACACTAGCCGGGGGCTGCCGCATATACGAGTGGGACATATCAGACGCCGCTGAAGACGCGGTTGACGTCGGCCGTGGCGAGCACGCCGTAGATCTCGCCGCCGCGCTCCACAAGCAGGTATTCGCCGGCCGGGGCCTCGCGCATGGCGTCGATGAGCGCCTCCCCGGTCAGGTCGGCGGCCAGCACCATGGACGGCTCCAGCGACTTGGCCATGGAGCCGGCGTTCACCCAGGGGCGGCGGTGTTCGGGAGTGGCCTGTACGGACGCCTCGTGCACGATCGCGACGGGCCGGCCCTCGTGGTCGACGACGACGAGGGCGCCGGCCCGCTTCTCGGCGGCCTGGCGCAGCGCCTCCGACAGCGGGGTCTCGGCGATGACGGGGATCGCCCTGCGGGCCAGGGTACGGGCGTTGACCTGCGGGATCCTGGCGCGGATGCGGGCCACGCGCAGCGACTGGGTGGCGCCGAGCCAGATGAAGGAGGCCAGCACCAGCGGCCACAGCAGGTCGCGGGGGTCTACTTCCTGCCCGCTCATCAGCGACATGGCGATCGGCGAGACCACCAGCAGCACGGCCAGCACCCTGCCGCCCCAGGCGGCCGCGATGGTGCCGGAGCCGGCGTTGCTGGTCAGCTTCCAGACGCCGGCGCGCAGCATCCGGCCGCCGTCGAGCGGCAGCCCGGGCAGCAGGTTGAACACGCCGACGATGAGGTTGGCCACCCAGAGCTGCCAGATCAGCACTTCGGGGATGCCGCCGCCGTTGATCAGGAAGACGTCGGCGCCCAGGCCGATCCCGGCCAGGCCGAGCGACAGCGCCGGGCCGGCGGCGGCGACCATGAATTCCTTGCCGGGTGTCGGCGGCTCCTTCTCGATCTCCGACACGCCGCCGAGCAGGTAGAGGGTGATCCGGCGGACCGGCAGGCCGTAGGACTTGGCCAGCACGCTGTGGGCCAGCTCGTGCAGCAGGACCGAGACATAGAGGAGGACGGCGAAGACGAAGGCGACGGCGTAGGCGGCCGTGGCGTCGAGCTCGGGCAGCATGGCCCGCACCCGATCACCGAACATCCAGGTGATGAAGGCCGCGACGATGAACCACGTCCACGACACATAGACCGGGATGCCGAACGGCTTTCCCATCCGAAGACCGGAAAATTCCTGCTGCGGGCTCTGCTCGCTCACCGCGCTCCTTGCCGTTCATTACCTGCTGTCCGCTGCCTTGATGCTACGCGCCGGAGGAGGTGCTCCCGGCTTCACGGGCCCTATTCTGTCGGGCTCTTGACCTAGAGTGCGGTGCATGACGTTGACCGAACCGGTGATCATCGGAGCCCTCTCCCCCTCCCGGGCGGGCGACTTCATGACCTGTCCGTTGCTCTATCGCTTCCGCGTGATCGACCAGTTGCCGGAGAAGCCCTCGGCCGCCGCGGTGCGCGGCACGGTGATCCACGCGGTCCTGGAGCGCCTGTACGACCTGCCCGCGCCGCGCCGTTCGGTGGAGGCGGCGCTGGAGCTGCTGGAGCCGCAGTGGGAGCGGCTGCTGTCCGACGATCCGCACTACGCCGAGATGTTCGCCGACGACGACGAGCAGGCGACCTGGCTGGCGCAGGCGCGGGCGATGCTGGAGCGCTATTTCACGCTGGAGGATCCGACGCGGCTGGAGCCCGCCGAGCGGGAGCTCTATGTGGAGGCGGTCCTCGACGGCGGCCTCATGCTGCGCGGCTACGTCGACCGGCTCGACGTGGCGCCGACCGGCGAGGTGCGGGTCGTCGACTACAAGACCGGCAGCGCGCCGGGTCCCGACTTCGAGGCCAAGGCGCTGTTCCAGATGAAGTTCTACGCGCTGGTGCTGTGGCGGCTGCGTGGCCAGGTGCCCAGGCTGCTGCAGCTCGTCTACCTGGGTGGCGGCGGCGAGGTGCTGCGCTACGCGCCGGACGAGGCCGATCTGCTGGCCACCGAGCGCAAGGTGCGGGCGCTGTGGACGGCGATCGAACGGTCGCTGGAGACGGGCGAGTGGCGGGCGCGGCGCAGCCGCCTGTGCGACTGGTGCGACCACCAGGCGATCTGCCCGGAATTCGGCGGCACCCCGCCGCCGGTGCCCGACCGGCAGCCGGGCGACACGGTCCGGAGCAACCGCCGGGCGGCCACGGACGAGCTGTAGGCCACACGGCCCGGAGCAACCTGCGGGCGGCCACAGGCGGCGCGGGCCGGAGTGACCGTCGGGCCTTGGCCGGCCGTAGGAGCCCGGCTCTCCTCCCTTGGGAGGAGGTTCCGGGCTTTCACCTGGACCTACAGTGAAGCGGTGCGCATCGATCGGGCCAGGTTCCACGACACCCTGTTCGCCGTGGCGCTGGCCGCGGTCTCGGTCTGGCTCTTCGTGTCCTCCGATGCGGCGTTGCTGGAGCCGGGCGGCGGGCAGGCGGCCGACGAGATGCGGAGCGCCGACTCGTTCGGCGCCGTGCTGGTGGTGCTGGCGTGCGCGCCGGTCGCGGTGCGCAGGCGCTGGCCGCTGGCGACGCTGTGCGCGGGGCTGCTGCCCGAGACGCTGCTGACCGGGCTGGGCTACGGCTCCGGTGTGGCGGCGGCGCCGGTGCTGGTGCTGCTCTATTCGGTGGCGTCCCTGCGGGGGCTGGCCGTGGCGCTGTGCGCGCTGTTGCTGTCGTTCCTGGCCTACGCGTTCGCCGGGGCGCTGAGCCCGGTCAGCGGCGGCAACTGGAGCGAGCACCTGGTGGCGTTCATCGTGCTTCTCGCGGTCTGGGGGGCCGGGCGGAGCCTGCGGCTGCGCCGCGCCTACCTGGAGGAGCTGAAGGACCGCGCGGCCCGGCTGGAGCGCGCCTACGCGGCCGACACGCGGGCCGCGCGGGCCGAGGAGCGCTCGAGGATAGCCCGCGAGCTGCACGACGTCGTGGCCCATCACGTGAGCGTGATGACGGTGCAGGCGGCGGCCGCGCGCCGGGTGCTGGCCGCCGATCCCGACCTGGCGCGTGAGGCGCTGTCGGCCATCGAGCACACGGGCCGGATGGCGATGAGCGAGATGCGCAACATCGTGGGTGTGCTGCGTACCGATGCCCGGGCCGAGCTGGGGCCGCAGCCGGGGATGGACGACCTGCCGGCGCTGGTGGAGCAGATGCGGGAGGCGGGGCTGGCCACGCGGCTGTCGATCGAGGGCGAGGCCGGGCCGATCCCCGCGGGGGTCGATCTGGCCGCTTACCGGCTGATTCAGGAAGGTCTGACCAACAGCTTGCGGCATGCGGGCGCGGGCGCCAAGGCGGTGGTGACCGTACGCCATGGTCCGCGTGAGCTGGACGTGCGGGTGGAGGACGACGGGCGGGGGGCGGCGAGCGTCTCCGGGCCGCCAGGGCATGGTTTGGTGGGCATTCGCGAGCGAGTTGCCCTCTATGGTGGAATCCTCAGCATCGGTCCGCGACCGGGGGGCGGTTTCGAGGTGCGCGCGAGGTTCCCGTTGAAGGACTCACCATGACGATCAGGGTGCTGCTGGTGGACGACCAGCCGCTGCTGCGCACCGGTTTCCGCCTGATACTCGAGGCCGAGCCCGACATCACGGTGGTGGGGCAGGCAGGTGACGGCAAGGACGCGCAGGAGCAGACGCGGGCGCTGCTGCCCGACGTGGTGCTGATGGACATCCGGATGCCCGGGGTCGACGGCATCGAGGCGACGCGCAGGATCGTGCGGGAGGCGGCGCCGACGGCGCACGTGCCGAAGGTGCTGGTGCTGACGACGTTCGACCTGGACGAGTACATCGTGGAGGCGCTGCGGGCGGGCGCCTCCGGGTTCCTGCTGAAGGACGTGCCGCCGGACGAGCTGGTGCAGGCGATCCGGGTGGTGGCGGCGGGCGACGCGATCGTGGCGCCGAGCGTGACCCGCCGGCTGCTGGACCGCTTCTCGAAGCGGCTGCCGTCGGCGTACGAGCAGGCGACCCCGGCGCGGCTCGACCGGCTGACCGAGCGGGAGCTGGAGGTGCTGCGGCTGATCGCCAAGGGGATGTCCAACGCGGAGATCGCGCGCAAGCTGGTGGTCAGCGAGACGACGGTAAAGACGCACGTCGGCAACGTGCTCACCAAGCTGGGCCTGCGCGACCGCGTGCAGGCGGTCGTCCTCGCCTATGAGACCGGCCTCGCCACGCCGGGTGCCGCTTCCTGATCTTCACTGTGACGGCCGCCGATCTGGTGGCGGCGGCATCGGCTGGTCCAAAGGAAACCGGTCGGCGGTGGGGCTCCCATCCGCCGACCGGCGTCAGGAGGTCGTGGCGGCCGTCTCCGGCGCCGGGGCGGGGGCGTTCTCCGGGAAGTGGCAGGCCACGCGGTGGCCGCTGGCCAGCTCCTCCAGCGGCGGCTCCACCGTCTTGCAGATGTCCTGGGCCTTCCAGCACCTGGTGTGGAAGCGGCAGGCCGGCGGCGGGTTGAGCGGGCTGGGGACGTCGCCCGTCAGCCTGATGCGGTCGCCGTCCGCGCGGGCCTTGGGATCCGGGATCGGAACCGCTGACAGCAGCGCGTTGGTGTAGGGGTGCATGGGGCTCGCGTACAGGCGCTTGCGGTCGGCGATCTCCACGATCTTGCCGAGGTACATCACCGCGACCCGGTCGCTGATGTGGCGGACCACCGACAGGTCGTGGGCGATGACCACGTAGGTGAGGTTTAGCTCGTTCTGCAGGTCTTCCAGGAGGTTGACCACCTGGGCCTGGATCGAGACGTCCAGCGCCGAGACCGGCTCGTCGGCGATGATCAGCTTGGGCTTCAGCGCGAGCGTGCGGGCGATGCCGATGCGCTGGCGCTGGCCGCCCGAGAACTCGTGGGGGTAGCGGTTGTAGTGCTCGGGGTTGAGGCCGACCAGCTGGAGGATGTCCTGGACGGCCTTCTTGATCCCATTCTCGGTCTGCACGCCCTGGATGCGGAACGGGGCGCCGACGATGGTGCCGACCGTGTGGCGCGGGTTGAGCGACGAGAAGGGGTCCTGGAAGATCATCTGCATGTCGCGGCGGAGCGGCCGCAGCTTGCCCTGACTCATGTGGGTGATGTCGCGGCCCTCGAAGACGACCTTGCCGCCGGTCGGCTCCAGCAGCCTGGTCACCAGCCGACCGGTGGTGGACTTGCCGCAGCCCGACTCCCCCACCAGGCCGAGCGTCTCACCCTTGAACACGTCGAAGCTGATCCCGTCGACCGCCTTGACGGCCCCGACCTGCCGCTTGAGCAGGCCCTTGGTCACCGGGAAGTGCTTCTCCAGGTCCTGGACGGAAAGAAGCGGCTCGTTCGAGGTGGTCACTGCGTCTCCAGCACTGGCTTGACTTCGTTCTCCCACAGCGTCCGCCGCTGAGTCCTGCTCAGGTGGCAGCGCACCAGGTGACCGGGGTCGGTCTTGACCAGGTCCGGCACCTCGGACTTGGACCGGCCGTCGGTCTGGTCGGAGTAGGGGCAGCGGGGGTGGAAGGCGCAGCCCGACGGCACGTTGATCAGCGACGGCGGGGTGCCCTTGACGGGCAGGAGCCGCTCGGTGGGCTCCCGGTCGAGCCGGGGCATCGAGCCCAGCAGGCCCCAGGTGTAGGGGTGCTCGGGCCGGTAGAAGATGTCCTCGGCCGAGCCGTACTCGATGCACTTGCCCGCGTACATGACCAGGATGTCGTTGGACAGCTCGGCCACCACGCCCAGGTCGTGGGTGATGATGATCAGCGCGGAGTTGAACTCACGCTGCAGGTCACGCATCAGGTCGAGGATCTGCGCCTGCACGGTCACGTCGAGCGCGGTGGTCGGCTCGTCGGCGATGAGCAGCTCG
Source organism: Nonomuraea sp. NPDC049158 (assembly GCF_040648335.1). Classification (NCBI taxonomy): domain Bacteria; kingdom Bacillati; phylum Actinomycetota; class Actinomycetes; order Streptosporangiales; family Streptosporangiaceae; genus Nonomuraea; species Nonomuraea sp. NPDC049158. The sequence continues at coordinate 75,581 of NZ_JBEZDM010000031.1, read as the reverse complement.
GGGTCGCACGAGAGCGCCATCGCGATCATGGCGCGCTGGCGCATGCCGCCGGAGAACTCGTGCGGGTAGGAGTCGACCCGGCGCTTGGGCTCGGGGATGCCGACCCGGCCCAGCATGTCGATGGCGTGCTTGCGGGCCACGCTCTTGGAGACCTTGTGGTGGATGCGGTACGCCTCGATGATCTGGTCGCCCACCGAGTAGAAGGGATGCATCGACGACAGCGGGTCCTGGAAGATCATCGCCATCTTGCGGCCACGCAGCCGGCGTACGTGCTCCTGCGAGGCGGTGACGAGGTCTTCGCCATCGAGCCAGATCTCGCCGGAGACGTTGGCGCTCTTGCCGCGGTGCAGGCCGAGGATGCCGAGGCTGGTGACCGACTTGCCCGATCCGGACTCGCCGACGATGCCCAGGGTCTTGCCGCGTTCGAGGCTGAAGGACAGCCCGTCGACGGACTTGACGATGCCGTCGTCGGTCGAGAAGTGGATCTTCAGGTCCTTGACGTCGAGAAAGGGGCTCTCGCTCACGTCAGCCTCACTCTCGGGTCAACCACCGCGTAGAGCAGGTCGACGATCAGGTTGGCCAGGATGATGAAGACCGCCGCGGTCAGCGTGACGCCCATCACCTGGGGCAGGTCGTTGTTGTTGATGGCGTCGACCGCGTACTTGCCGATGCCGGGCAGCGAGAACGTGCTCTCGGTCAGCACCGCGCCGCCGAGCAGCAGGCCCAGGTCGAGGCCGAACATGGTCATCACGGGCGTGAGCGTGGCACGCAGGCCGTGTTTGACCACCACCATGCGTTCGGGCAGGCCCTTGGCCCGCGCCGTTCGGATGTAGTCCTCCGACATGGTCTCCAGCATGCCCGCTCTGGTGAGCCGGGCGTAACCGGCGGCGTACAGGAAGGCCAGCGTCACCCATGGCAGGATGAGGTTGTTCGCCCAGGTGAGCGGGTCTTCCGAGAACGGCACCCAGTCGGCGACGTCACCGACCAGGCCGAGCTGGTCGCGGAAGATGGCCAGCGACACGATGCCGGTGAAGAAGATGGGCAGCGACACGCCCGCCAGGGCCACACCCATCGAGAGGCGGTCGAAGAAGCTGCCGCGCCGCAGCGCCGACAGCACGCCCGTCGAGACGCCGAACACCACCCACACCACGGCGGCGCCGAGCGCCAGCGACAGTGTGATCGGCAGCCGGTCGAGCAGGTCGGGCAGCACCGGGTTCTGGGTGACGTAGGAGTAGCCGAGACACGGGGCGGGGCAGTGCTCGACGCCGGGACCGTAGTTGCGGTCGACACCGACGAAGATGCCCTTCACGAACCGCCCGTACTGCACGACCAGCGGGTCGTTGAAGCCCAGCCTGACGGCGGCCTCGTGGATCATCTGGTCGTTGGCGGCCTTGCCCACGTAGCGGGAAGCGAGGTCGTCAGCGGACATCCCGGCGAGTCGCGGGACGAGAAAGAAGATGGCGAACGTCGCGATGCTCACCACGAAGAGCAGCATGACGGCCGCTATCAACCGTCTGATGATGTATGTGGCCACTGATCTCGGCCATGGCGGCCGGGCCTTGTGGGCCCGGCCACCGAAGCCTTCACCTGCTTTCGACGAACGTTCCGGAGGTTTTCCCGGACCGGGTTACTGGGTGCTCAGCGTCAGGAACTCGTACATCCCGAAGTTCTGGCTGACGAAGGCGTTCTTCAGCGTCGGCGGCCGGTAGAACAGGCCGTGCGCCCAGACGTAGGGCAGGATGAACGCGTCGTCCATGACCTTCTTGTCGACCGAGGCCCAGATCGAGTTGCGCTTGGTGGCGTCCTGCTCTCCCGCGGCCTGGTCGATCAGCTTGTCGATCTCCGGGTCCTTCACGCCGAGGTTGGTGTTACCGGCGGCGCGGATGACGCGGCTGTCGACGATCTGCTGGAAGAAGCCGAAGCCCTCGGGGTAGTCGGCGCCCCAGCCGTAGACCATGAGGCCCAGGCCGTTCTTCTTGGCGAAGTCGGGCTTGCCGGCGTACAGCTTGAAGTAGTCACCCTGCGGGAAGCCCTTGACCTCCAGCTTGATGCCCACGCGGCCGAGCGACTGCTGCAGCGATTCGGCGGTCTGCTTCTCCGCCGCGCGCTCGACGCGGAAGGAGATGGTGGTGCTGAAGCCGTTGGGCTGGCCGCAGGCCTTCAGCTCTTCCTTCGCCTTGTTCACGTCGCCGCCGGGGTTGGCCTCGACGCCGTACAGGTCGTTCTTCTCATAACCGGTCATCTTCGACGGCATGAGGCTGAGCGCGACCTCGCCACCGGCGTCGGGACCGCCGTAGGCGCCCTGGATCGCGGAGCGGTCAGCGGCGTACAGCACCGCCTTGCGGCAGTGGACGTTGTCCAGCGGCGGCACGTCCGCGTTGAGGTTGGTGAACCAGGTGCGGTCGAGCGGCGCGGAGTCGGCGTACTGCTTGACCTTGTCGTCCGTCAGGAGGGTCTTGCGGGCGTTGGCCCCCACGCCGGTGCTGTTGATCTTGACGTCGATCTTGCCCGAGAGCAGGCGCTGGTCGAGGTCGTCCTCGTTCTGGCCGAGCAGCACCTCGATCGAGTCGTTGAGCTGCTTGCGGTTGGGGTCGGTCGCCGCGTCCCAGTTCGGGTTCTTGACCAGCTCGATGCGCTTGCCGAGCTCGTGGGCCTTGAACATGTACGGGCCGGTCGCGACCGGGTGCTCCTTGTACTTGGTGCCCGTGTCCTTGGCCGCCGGCACCGGGGCCGTCGACGGGAGCATGGCGAAGTAGTCGAAGCCGCCGTAGGCCTTCTTCAGATGGAAGACGACCGTCTGGTCATCGGGCGTGTCGATGCCCTTCCAGGAGTCGAGCTTGTCCTTCATCTTGTACGGGCCGGTGTAGTCGCCGTTGTCGAGCCAGTCGTTGAAGTAGGTCGGGCCGCTGGGCAGGATCTCCTTGTCCAGCGAGCGGGCCACGGCGTACTTCACGTCCTTGGACGTGATCGGGGTGCCGTCCTCGAACTTGATGCCCTTGCGCAGCTTGTACGTCCAGGTCTTGCCACCGTCGCTGGCCTTGCCGAGGTCCTCGGCCAGGTCACCGACGAGCTGGAGGCCCTCTTCGCCCGGCACCGGCTTGAACATGGTCAGCGCGCGAGTGTAAAGGCGGGAGAAGTTCCAGGCGTAGCCGTAGTACTGGTCGCCGGGGTCAACCGAGTCGAAGTCGCCCGGCATGCCCATGTGGAGCGTGCCGCCCGTCTTGTCGGACGGGTTGACGATCTGCGTCACTCCGGCGTTGTACTGGCTGGAGGGTGCCTCAGCGGTGGCACCACCGGTCTTCTTGGCTGAGCCGCCGCCGCCACACGCGGAGACGGCCAGGGCGAGAGCAGCGGTGATCGCGACCGCCGACGCCATGGATCTTATCTTCATCGACCTGACACACCCCTTGTAACTAGGAGTCCAAAATTTGCGGAATAACTCACGAGGTCATCGAGCCTTGGGATCGAAGGCGTCCCTCAGGCCGTCGCCGAGCAGGTTGAACGCCAGCACGGTGACGAAGATCGCGAGACCGGGGAAGAGCATGAAGTTGGGCGCCACGTCGTAGTTGTGGACCGCCTCGGCCAGCATGCCTCCCCACGTCGGGGTCGGCGGCCGCACGCCCACGCCAAGGAAGGACAGCGCGGCCTCGAACAGGATGTTCGACGGGATCAGCAGCGTCGAGTAGACCAGGATCGGGGCCAGCAGGTTCGGCAGGATCTCCTTGAACAGGATGATGTGGTTGCGCGCGCCCAGGCTCCTGGAGGCGTCGACGAACTCCCGCTCACGCAGGGATAGCGTCTGACCTCGGATAATACGCCCGATATAGGGCCAGTTGAAAAACCCGATGATGAACACGAGCAGGCTGATCCGCAGCGTGTCACCGGACATCCCGAACGCCTTGTCGGGGATCACCCCGCCGAGCGCCAGCGCGAACACCAGCAGCGGGAAGGCGAGGAAGATGTCCATGAGCCGGCTGATGACCGTGTCGATCCAGCCGCCGAAGAAACCGGCGATCATGCCGAACACGGTGCCGAGCAGGACGCAGAGCAGCGTCGCGAAGAACGCGATGAGCAGCGAGATGCGCGCGCCGTAGAGGATCCGGCTGAACAGGTCGCGGCCCGTGGTGGGCTCGACCCCGAACAGGAAGTCCCAGCTCATGCCGCCGAAGGTGCCGAGCGGCGCCTGGATGGCCGGGTCGATCTTCTCCCGGTGCCATTCCGCCGGCGGGTGGCCGAGCCACGACACCAGCAGCGGCGCGAAGATCGCGACGAGGATCAGCACGACGATGACGATTCCGCCGATCATCGCGATCTTGTCGCGCTTCAGCCGCATCCATGCGATCTGGCCAAGGGAACGCCCTCGGATGACTGAGGAGTCCGCGCCCTCCAGAACGGTTTCCGGTCCGGCTTCGATAGCCGAGCCCGGAACATCGAGCGGTGCGGTCATGCCAATAGCCCCCTGGATGCCAGACGACGTCGTCCGTGTGGGCGCGGTCCCGGTCAGGTTATGCGCCGCGCTGGTGAAGTCGCTAGTCGCGTCCTCAGGAGGCAGAATCTATGGCCTGAGCTGGTGTGACCAGTCCCTCAGGGCGTGATGTGGCTCAACTGTGATTGACGCGAAACTCATTCGTATCGATCTTGGGGAGATTGTCTACGCCCCGTCCCGGTTGCGTCTCAGAACTGTGACACACCTCGGATCAGCTGATGCCCCTGCGCTTGAGAATATCCTCGATGTCGGAGAAGTCGTCGTCGTTGTTCTTCTTCGCCGCCGCCGCGGCGGGCTTTCCTGCGGGCTGGCCCGTCGCCTGCCCTGCCGTCTGCCCGGCCGTCTGCCCTGTCCTTTGGCCGACCGCGCGTTGCTGCGGCGCGGCCGGGGCCTCCGCGGCCTTGCCCGGCTTACCGTCCCGCGCCAGCTTCAGCTTCCGGCCGCGCATGAACCCTGAGGCCACGAACAGCACCACGGACAGCCCGGTCACGGCGACACCCGCCCAGACGGTCGGATTGAAGATCAGGCTCGTCACGAAACTCACGATGGTGGCGCCGACGGTCCACAAGGACTGCAACGCGCCGGTCAGGTAGGCGGCCAGCGGGAGCAGCGCCCACGCGGCCATCCTCATGCCGGCCGCCGCGCCTCTGCGCCGGAACGCCAGGAAACTGAGCACCAACCCGGCGACGGTCACACCGGCGCACAGCGGCAACCAAAGGATCTGCTCGAAAGTCATTCCGCCGCCCCTCTGTTATGTGGCTTCGCTCCCATCCTGGCACGCTTCCTCCCGCCACCCCTCCTCCCCAAGTACCGGCCCTCCCTTAGGGGATCGGCCCCTGCGCGGCTGGGGGTCGGCCTTCCGCCGGGCTGAAAGCTTTACTTTTTTGTACGGCAAGCATGGGGAACCCGCTACCCGCCGTACGGGGCTGAGGGCCTCCAGGAATACGGCCGCTGACCGGATGGTGGCCGGCCGCCGTTACGCGCGCTCCCCGGTTCCGCCAGATCGCCGGCCGGAGGCGCTGCCAGGGAGTCGGCCCATTCGGTGGGCCAGCCCGTACAGGGAATCGGCCCGTACAGGGAATCCGCGCGGTCAGCGGAATCGGGCCGGTCAGTGGATCAACGCGCGCAGGGTGGGGATCGTGACGTCCGTCAGGGAGGGGACCACGAGGCGGCCGGGGGCCGGGTCGATGGGCAGGAGGCTGGGGACCGCTACGACCGCGCAGCCCGCCGCCGTGGCGGCGGCCACGCCGTTGGGCGAGTCCTCCAGGACGACGCAGCGCACCGGGTCGACACCCAGCAACTCGGCCGCCGTCAGGTAGGGCTCCGGGTCGGGCTTGGTGCGGGTGACGTCGTCGGCCGTCACGATGGCGTCGAACCGGTCACGGCCGACGGCCTTGAGCACCGCGTCGGCGATCTCCCTGAGCGACGAGGTCACCAGGGCGACCGGGATGCCCTCCTCGCGTACGGCGTCGAGCAGTTCGGAGGCGCCGGGCATGAGTGCCACGCCGTCCGCCAGGCGGGCCACCATGCCGTCGATCATCCACTCGCGCAGGTCCTCCGGAGCGACGGACGAGCCGGAGACGGCGAGCATGTAGGCGACGGTGCGTTCCATGGAGCCGCCCACGAGATGCGCCTGGTGATCGAGCGACCACTCGCCGCCGAGTCGCGCCATCACCTCGATCTCGATCTCCAGCCACACCTTCTCGCTGTCGACCAGCAACCCGTCCATGTCGAAGAAGACGGCTTCCATGCATCCCCCGATCGGTTCGTGTACGGCACCCCGTCCCGCCATTCTCACCGCCCACGCGAACACCGCGAGCGCCGGGGGCCTCACCCCCGGCGGCATGACCGAGAGCGAGGCCGGACGGCTCAGGCCGGGTCAGACGTTGAAGTACTTCGCTTCCGGGTGGTGGGCGACCAGGGCGGAGGTGGCCTGCTCCGGGTGGAGCTGGAACTCCTCCGACAGCGTCACCCCGATCCGCTCCGGGTCCAGGAGCTGGAACAGCTGCACCTGGTCCTCGAGGTTGGGGCAGGCCGGGTAGCCGAAGGAGTAGCGGCAGCCCTGGATGTTGACCTTGAGCATGTCGTCCAGCGACTCCTCGCCGCCGATCCCCCACTCGGCGCGGACCCGGGCGTGCCAGTATTCGGCCAGCGCCTCCGTGAGCTGCACCGACAGCCCGTGCAGCTCCAGGTAGTCACGGTAGGCGTCCTTGGCGAACAGCTCGGCCGTCGCCTCGGAGATCTTGCCGCCCATCGTGGCGACCTGGAAGCCGACCACGTCCACCTCGCCCGACTCGCGCGAGCGGAAGAAGTCGGACAGGCACAGGTGCCGGTCACGGCGCTGGCGCGGGAAGGCGAAGCGGGTGCGCTCGTTTCCGGCCTCGTCGAGGATGATCAGCGAGTCGCCCTCGCTGACGCACGGGAAGTAGCCGTAGACGACGGCCGCCTCCAGCAGCCCCTCGGTCTGGATGCGGTCGAGCCACATGCGCAGCCGCGGCCGTCCCTCGGTCTCGACGAGTTCCTCGTAGCCGGGGCCGTCGCCGCCGCGCGTGGGCTTGAGGCCCCACTGCCCGAGGAAGAGCGCCCGCTCGTCGAGGAAGGCGGAGTAGTCGCTCAGCGAGATGCCCTTGACGATGCGGTCACCCTGGAAGGGCGGCACCGGCACCCGGTTGTCGGCGGCCACGTCGGAGCGCGCGGGCAGCTCCTCCTCCGGTGTGCGGGTCAGGACAGCGCCGGTCTTGACCCGGCGCTCGCGCAGCGGCGGCAGCGTGGCCCCGGCGACGCCGCGCTTGACGGCCATGAAGGAATCCATGAGCCGCAGCCCCTCGAAGGCGTCGCGGGCGTAGCGGACCTCGCCGGCGAACAGCTCGGCCAGGTCCTGCTCGACGTAGGCGCGGGTGAGGGCGGCGCCGCCGAGCAGCACCGGGTAGCGATCGGAGATGCCCCTGGAGTTCATCTCCTCCAGGTTCTCCTTCATGATGACCGTCGATTTCACCAGAAGTCCGGACATGCCGATGACGTCGGCCTTCTGCTCGTCGGCCGCCTCCAGGATCGCGGAGACCGGCTGCTTGATGCCGAGGTTGACCACCTGGTAGCCGTTGTTGGACAGGATGATGTCGACCAGGTTCTTGCCGATGTCGTGCACGTCGCCCTTGACCGTGGCCAGCACGATGCGGCCCTTCGTCTCACCCTCGACGCGGTCCATGTGCGGTTCGAGGTAGGCGACGGCGGTCTTCATCACCTCGGCCGACTGCAGCACGAACGGCAGCTGCATCTGCCCGGAGCCGAACAGCTCGCCGACCGTCTTCATGCCGTCGAGCAGCACGTTGTTGATGATCTCCAGGGCGGGCCGCTGCTCCAGGGCACTGTCGAGGTCGGCCTCCAGCCCCTTCTTCTCGCCGTCGATGATGCGCCGCTTGAGCCGCTCCCACAGCGGCAGCGCGGCCAGCTCCTCGGCCCTGCCCTCCCGCATGGCCGAGGCGTCGACGCCCTCGAACATGTCGATGAAGCGCTGCAGCGGGTCGTAGCCCTCGCGGCGGCGGTCATAGACCATGTCGAGCGCGACCTGACGCTGATCGTCGGGGATGCGCGACATCGGCAGGATCTTGGAGGCGTGGACGATGGCCGAGTCGAGCCCGGCGTTGACGCACTCGTTGAGGAACACCGAGTTGAGCACCATGCGCGAGGCCGGGTTGATGCCGAAGGAGATGTTGGACAGGCCCAGCGTGGTCTGCACGTCGGGGTAGCGGCGCTTGAGCTCGCGGATGCCCTCGATGGTCTCCAGGCCGTCGCGGCGGCTCTCCTCCATGCCGGTGGCGATGGTGAAGGTGAGGCAGTCGACGATGATGTCGGACACCTGCATGCCCCAGTTGGCGACCAGGTCGTCGATGGTCTCGCTCGCGATGCGTACCTTCTCGGCGGCCGTGCGGGCCTGGCCGTTCTCGTCGATGCACATGACCACGACGGCGGCGCCGTGCTCGCGTACGGCCGTCATCGTCTTGTGGAAGCGTGAGTCGGGGCCGCGCCCGTCCTCGTAGTTGACCGAGTTGACCACCGCGCGCCCGCCGAGCATCTCCAGCCCGGCCCGCAGCACCTCGGACTCGGTCGAGTCGAGCATGATCGGCAGCGTGGAGGCGGTGGCCAGCCGGAAGGCCAGCTCCTTCATGTCGGCCACGCCGTCGCGGCCCACGTAGTCGACGCACAGGTCGAGCAGGTGGGCGCCGCCGCGGGCCTGCTCGCGGGCCATCTCCACGCAGTCGTCCCAGCGGCCTTCGAGCATGGCCTCGCGGAAGGCCTTGGAGCCGTTGGTGTTGCACCGCTCGCCGATGGCCAGGTAGGAGGTGTCCTGGCGGAACGGCACGGTCTGGTAGAGCGAGGACGCGCCCGGCTCGGGGTGCGGGCGGCGGGCGGCCGTCTGCTTGCCGCGTACGCGCTCGACGACCTTGCGCAGGTGCTCGGGGGTGGTGCCGCAGCAGCCGCCGACCAGCGACAGGCCGTAGTCGCGGGTGAAGGTCTCGTGCGCGTCGGCGAGCTCGTCGGCGCCGAGCGGATAGTAGGCGCCGTCGGAGGTCAGCACCGGCAGGCCGGCGTTGGGCATGCACGAGAGCTTCAGCCGGGAGTGCCGGGCCAGGTAGCGCAGGTGCTCGCTCATCTCGGCCGGGCCGGTGGCGCAGTTGAGGCCGATCAGGTCGACGCCGAGCGGCTCGATCGCGGTCAGCGCGGCGCCGATCTCAGAGCCCAGCAGCATGGCGCCGTTGGTCTCGATCGTCACCTGGGCGATGATCGGCACGTCGCGCCCGGACTCCTCGGCGGCCCGCTTGGCGCCGATGACGGCGGCCTTGACCTGGAGCAGGTCCTGGCAGGTCTCGATGATCAACGCGTCGGCGCCGCCCGCGATCAGGCCCGCCGCGTTGTCGCGGTAGGACTCGCGCAGGTTGTGGTACGGCAGGTGCCCCAGGGTCGGCAGCTTGGTGCCGGGGCCCATCGAGCCGAGCACGAAGCGCGGCTGCTCGGGCGTCGACCAGTGGTCGGCCCGCTCGCGCGCGATCCTGGCGCCCGCCTCGGAGTATTCGAAGACCCGCTCGGGGATGTCGTACTCGCCCAGGGCCGCCAGGTTGGCGCCGAAGGTGTTGGTCTCCACGCAGTCGACGCCCACGGCGAAGTAGGCGTCGTGGACGCCGCTCACGATGTCGGGACGGGTGACGTTCAGCACCTCGTTGCAGCCCTCGTGGCCCTCGAAGTCGTCGAGGGTGGGGTCCTGGGCCTGCAACATCGTCCCCATCGCCCCGTCGGCGACGATCACTCGCTGGGACAACACTTCACGGAAGGACGGGGAGCTGCTCATGGGCTAGAGCTTATCGGCTGTGCAGAAAGGCTTGAGCGGACGGCTATTCTGCCAGGGAGGACAATTCGACCAAATGTCTAATAGGGGTTCCCGATGGCCTACCGCACCGTGCTGGCCGGCACTGACGGCTCCGCCTCCTCCTTCCGCGCCGTCTCGGCGGCGGCGTCCCTGGCCGGCGCGACCGGCGCCACCCTCGTCCTGGCGTGCGCGTACCTGCCCATGCGGGCCGGCGAGCGGGCCGCCGCCGCGGACCGGCTCGGCGACCTGGCCTACAAGGTGAGCGGCTCCACCCCCGCCGACGACGCCCTGAGGGCCGCCCGCGAGCACGCCGTCGCCGCCGGCGCGACCGAGGTCGTCCTGGCGGCGGAGGAGGGCGACGCGGTCGACGTACTCATCACGCTGGCCGCCGCGCATCGAGCGGATCTGCTGGTCGTCGGCAACCGCGGGCTCAACAGCCTGGCGGGGCGGCTGCTCGGCTCGGTGCCGTCGCACGTCGCCCACCGCGCCTCCTGCGACGTGCTGATCGTCCACAGCACCTCCGGCGGCCGCGCCTGACCCTCACACCCAGTACCGGCTCCCTCCGCACCTGACCCTCACCCAGCACTGGCTCCCTCCACGCCTCACCCCTCGCTCAGTGAGAGCATCCGGCCTCACCGCGCCCGGGCTCACCGGTGAGAGCGCCTGACCTGACAGCGTCCGGACCGTCGCCGCATGACGGCTTCTGACCGGTCGCTCCGCGACGGTGACTGATCATCGTTACTCCGTGACATGACCGCCTCCTCACCGCATAGGCTTAGCTGGACAGCGGAGAGAGGAGGCGACACGTGATCGAGTTCGAAAGGTTCCCCGAGCTCGTCGACCCGGTGCTGATAGCCGCGTTCGAAGGGTGGAACGACGCCGGCGAGGCATCCAGTGGTGTGATCGCCCACCTCGAGTCCGCCTGGAAGGCGGAGCCGCTGGTCGAGCTGGATCCCGACGACTACTACGACTTCCAGGTCACCCGGCCCGTCGTGGAGATGGGCGACGGGCTGACCCGCTCCATCATCTGGCCGACGACGCGCCTGCTGCGCGCCCGGCCGCCGGGCGTCGAGCGTGACGTGGTGCTGCTGCGCGGCATCGAGCCCAACATGCGGTGGCGGTCGTTCTGCGCCGACATCATCGAGGTCTGCCGTGAGCTCGGCGTCGAGCTGGCCGTGATGCTCGGCGCGCTGCTCAACGACTCCCCGCACACCCGCCCCGTGCCGATCCTGGGCGGCGCCACGGACGAGGACCTGGCCCGCTCGACCAATCTGGAGCTGAGCCGCTACGAGGGCCCCACCGGCATCGTGGGCGTGCTCCAGCAGTCGTTCGGCGAGGCCGGTCTCAACGCCGTCTCGCTGTGGGCGTCGGTGCCGCACTACGTGGCCCAGCCGCCCAATCCCAAGGCCACCCTGGCGCTGCTGCGCCGCCTCGAAGACCTGCTGGAGATCCCGATGCCGCTCGGCGATCTCGACGAGGAGGCCCGCGCCTGGGAGAACGGCGTGGACGAGCTCGCCTCGCAGGACAGCGAGGTGGCCGAATACGTCAAGGAGCTCGAGGAGCGCAAGGACGCCGCCGAGCTGCCCGAGGCCAGCGGAGACGCGATCGCCGCCGAGTTCGAGCGCTACCTGCGGCGCCGGGACCGCGACACTGACAGCTGACTCGCAGCCTTTTTGCCGAACTTTCTGGAAGTTTCAGGTAATAATCGGTAACCATACAACTTTGCACCAAGTTGGAACCCCAGGACCGGCTCGTCACGAGGACCCGGCCGCGACTGCCACGTTGAACCTGCCCACGTGAACCTGCCCATGTGACTGCGCACGTTAGGCCAACCATGGCGACTTCCCACGTAGACCCGCACCAGAGGAGTCAGGACACCCGGCGACGCATCCTGGAGATGGCGCTCTCTCTCAGGGAGGACCGCCCCGGCGGCTCCGTGGACCATTTCCTCGCCCTGCTGCAGGACCGGCTCCCGCTCTGGCTCAGCATCCTGCACGGACTGTCCCACCGCATCGGCAGGGGCGGCGTCGCCGACAACCTCCTGCCCATCGTGCGGGCGGGCATCGACTACTACACCGATGTGCAGGCTGTGGCGCTGCCCGCGTTCACCTCGCCGTCCGTCACGGTCCGCTTCCGGCAGGCCGTACGCGATCACGGGCTCGGACCGATGGCCGAGATCCTCCCGCTGGCCGCCTACCTGGAGGGTGAGCAGCGCCTGGGACGGGTGGCCGCCGACGTCGATCCGGAGGGCACCGCCCGGCTACTGCTGGCGGGATGCTTCCACCACGCCTACATCGAGATGTTCATGGGCGCCGACGCTGGACCGTCACGGGACGCCGGCGCCCAGGAGATCGTCCGCGAACTCCGCCTCGAACCCACCCCGGCCTGACACTCCCCGACCGCACCGCCCACCCTCCCTACCAACCACCAACCACCAACCGCCGACCACGGCGTCCGTCGACCACGGTGTCCGTCGGGATCGGTGTCCGTCGGGATCGCAGGAGCCGGAGTTGCGGGCGTCGGGGATCGTGGGCGCCGAAATCGGAGGCCCCGGGTTCGCGTCCGCCGGGGATCGCTGACGCCGGATCCTGTCCGTCCGAGTCACGTCCGTCGGGGATCGCTGGCGCCCGAATCACGTCCGTCCAAATCACGTCCGTCGGGATCGCGTCCCTCGGGATCGCGAGCGCCGGAACCGCAGGCATCGCGGCTGTGAGCGCTGCGACCGTGAGCGCTGCGACTGTGAGTGTCCCGGCCCTGAAGTGTCGTGGTCGGGGACGCCGTCGGCGGCGGGTGAGCCGAGCTAAGCGGTCTGTACGGCGCTCCAGGTGTTCGGTACGGCCGTCCGGGTCCTCGTCTGGTCGAAGCGGTGCCAGATCAGCTCCACCACGGCCGGGTCGGCTCCCAGGGGCTCGCTGACCAGATCCGCGCCCGCCTCCGCCAAGCGGCCGTGGAAGAAGCCGGGCGCCAGCAGATACGAGGCGACCGCCAGGCGCGACGCCGGGCCCGACCCCACGCGTTCCACAACCTCGCCTGACAACGGACCCGACCCCACGCGTTCCACAGCTTCGCCTGGCAATGGAGCCGACCTGAGGCGTTCCACGGCCTCGTCGAGCGACGGGCTGCCCACCGAGGTGAACGCGGCCGTGACCGGGCGGCCCAGCCGTACCGCCAGCAGGTGGGCGGCGGCACGGACGTCGGCGAGCCCGGCCGGGTCCGAGGAGCCCGCCGCGCCCAGAATGACCGTGTCGGCGGGGCGCAGTCCCGCGCGCGCCAGCTTGCGGGCGAGCGCGGTGGTGAGCAGCCGGTGCGGGCCGAGCGGCGGCGCGACGAGCGCGTCGGGGCGGTGCTCGGCGACGACGTTCGGCAGATCGATGTGCACGTGGTAGCCGCCGGCGAGCAGCAGCGGCACCACGACCACGGGTCCCGGGACGGCGGGCAGCACGTCGGCCAGCAGGGGCGAGCTGATCTCCAGGTAGCTCAGCTCGACGCGATGCCGAGGCCGCGCCCGCCTGACCGCCGCCGCCAGGGCGGCCAGGGACCGCTCCCCCGCCGCGCTCCGCGTCCCGTGCGCGGCCAGCACCAACGTGGGCACGGCCGAACCGCCCCGCACAGACGCAGCCGACACCGACGCGCTCGAACCGACCTGTACGTACGCGACCGGAATCGGCGCGCCGGCAACGGGAGTGGCCCCCTGGGGCGCGGATGACGTCACAGGGGTGCCGTCTCGTGGCTGCAGGCGAGCCGGTAGCCCCGTTTGACCACCGTCTCGACGATCCCGGCGGGCCCCAGTGCGCGCCGCAGCCGGGTGATCGCCATCTCGACCGCGTGCTCCGCCGAGTCGCGCGACAGGCTGCCCGGCAGCACGGTACGCAGGTCGGTGCGCGAGATCACATTGCCGGGCTTGTCGGCCAGGCGCTTGAGCACGGCCATCGGCGCGGGCGGCAGCGGCCTGAGGTCGCCGTCGACGACCACCGCGTGCCCGCGGATCTCCAGCCGGTGCCCGCCCGCCACCAGCCGGGTGACGCCGTGTTCTGGCAGGTGCCTGGCCAGGGCCCTGGCCAGGGCGCCGAGGCGTGACCTGTCGGGCTGCAGGGTGGGTACCCCGCGCGTGACCAGCGGCCCGGCGGTGACCGGCCCGACGCAGGCCGCCACGACGCGGTCGCCGAACGCCGCCAGCAGCTGGTCCTCCAGCCCCTCGGCGCGGGCGGCGCCGAGCATGGCGTGTACGGCGGGCGCGCTGGTGAAGGCAACGGCGTCCACGGCGCCGGAGAGCGTCTGGGTGATGAGGCGGCGCAGCGGTGAGGGGTCGCGGTAGGGCAGCCACCGGTAGACCGGGATCTCGATCACCTCGGCCCCGGCCTCCCGCAGCGCCTCGACGAACTCCGTCAGCGGCTCGCCGTGCTGCTGCACCGCGATGCGGCGCCCGCGCAGATCCTGGGCGAGGAGGTACTGCTTGACCTCCTCGCAGGACTCGGTGGCGGGGGTCCAGTGGTCGTTCAGCCCGGCGGCGCGCACCGCTCCCCTGGCTTTGGGGCCGCGGGTGAGCAGGCGGGCCCTGGTCAGGTGGTCGGCCAGGTCGGCGGACAGGCCCCAGCCCTCGGCCGCCGCCATCCAGCCGCGGAAGCCGACGCCGGTGGTGATCACCACGTCGTCCACCGGGCCGGCCAGGCTGAGCCGGGTGGCGGCCAGCAGGTCGGAGTCCTCGGAGAGCGGCACCAGCCTGATGGCGGGCGCGCTCACCACCCGTGCGCCGCGCCGTTCGAGCAGCGCGCCGAACTCTTCGCGCCGCCGGGTGGCGGTCACGCCGACGGTGAAGCCGGACAGCGCGTCCGGCGCCGTCTCCAGCTCACGCGCCGGGTCGTCTAGGGGGAGCGCGTTCACGCGAACACCCCCCGTGGCGGTGGGCTTGGCCGGGCCCCGAGCGCCCGGCCAAACATCACAGGTCCATGAGCCGGAAGTGAGATCACAGAGTAGATAGTGCTTTCGGGCGGTTTCGCCGCTGGGTCCCCCTTGTTACCGCTGTGCTACAACCCAGAACCGCTACCGCTCCGCCGCAACCCAGAACCGCTCCCGCTCTGCCGCAACCCAGGACCGTTACCGCGATGCCACAACCCAGAACCCTGGCGGTTGATCCCGAAGGCGGATGGGAAGCACCACCCCAGACCACGCGACCGATCGGGGAGTTGCGGTGACAGTCCGCCCTATCCGCATGTTCAGCGATCCGGCGCTCCGCTCGGTGGCGGCGCCGGTTCACGACTTCGACCGCGAACTCCGGGGGCTGGTCAAGTCCCTGACCGCGACGATGCGCGCGGGAGCCGGCCGCGCCGGGCTGGCCGCGCCCCAGATCGGGGTGCCGCTACGCGTGGTCGTCTACTCCTACGACGGCAAGTCGGGATGCCTGGTCAATCCGCGACTGGAGCTGTCGGAGCGGCGTGTCACGGCTGACGAGGCGTGCCTGTCGGCGCCGGGCCTGTGGTGGCCGCTCGAACGTTCGTACATGGTGACGGCTCGGGGCCGCGACGCGTTCGGCAAGGGCGTGACCGTACGGGCGCTGGGTGTGCTGGCCAGAGTGCTGCAGCACGAGGTCGACCACCTCGACGGCGTGCTGTTCAGCGACCGCCTCGAGGACGGCGAGCGCCAACGCTTTCTCGCCGAGGTGATGCCAGGATGATCTCCCGCCGCTGCGACGGGTCGGTGCCGCCCCAGACGCCGTAGGCCTGTCCGGTGCTGAGCGCGTAGTCGAGACAGGGCTCACGTACGGGGCAGTCGCGGCAGACGACTTTGGCGCGCTCCGCTTCCGCGTGACCCAGCCCCTCGGGCGAGATCGGGAAGAACAATTCCGGGTCTACGACCAGGCAGGCGGCCTTGTGCGACCAATCTATTGTCATCATGCCAAATGGCCCTACCCACCACTTTTCCGGTCATACATCCTTCCCAGATCAGTCGGCATACCGGTGCGGGATCCTCACCAACGGCTCCAGCCCACCAGCGGTGACCAGACCGCGGCGCCCGTGCTCGCGCGAGCCGCCTCGCCGGCCTGGGCGACGGCGCCCAGTACGCGGTCCGCCACGTCGGACAGGTCCTCGGCCACCTCGGCGGCCTGCTGGATCTCTTCCCTGCGGGTCTCGCCGGTCGGCACCAGGATGCCCCTGGCCCCCGCCGCCCTGGCCGCCTCCATGACCCTGCCGATGTCGCCCACCACGACGCAGTCGCGCGGGCTGACGTCGAGGACGGCCGCCGCCCTGATCACCAGGCCCGGCGCCGGCTTGCGGCAGGTGCAGCCGTCGGAGTCGTCGTGCACGCAGATGGCCCACGCGTCGAACGGGCCGAGGAGCTCCTCGACCCTGGCGTTCACCTGATCCATCTCGTCCGGCGTCAGCAGCCCCTTGGCCACGCCCGACTGGTTGGTGACGACCGCCACCGGCACGTCGGCCCGGCGCAGCCGTACCAGCGCCTCCAGCGCGCCCGGCATCGGCTCGACCCTGGCCGGGTCGCCGTTGTAAGGGACGTCCTTGATCAGGGTTCCGTCCCGGTCGAAGAGCACGGCCCCGGGACGTCGTTGTTCGAACACCGTTCACCTCCGTCGCGCTGTCAGCCAGCTACCCGAGGACCCCCTCCACAAACAACTACATAGCGTGACAAACCACTAGACGTTCGACCTGTTTTCGCAGTTCAGAGGTACGGATCAGGTTTAAGAGCCGCTTCTCTCGGTAGCCACTCCCTCTACGTAGGAAGGTGATGAGGTCAACACCAACCTGAACACGGCTGAACGGCCCACGGTGGTGACGCGCTGGAGAGGCGCCGAATCTGGGCGGCGCGGGCGGATTTTCGCGCTCGCGCGGGCGGCCGGTTGCGAATTACCGCTCGATGATCAGGGAAAACTCGCTGTCCGGCGCCCCCTCCCGGATATCGGGCACGTAATCGGGAACCTTATAGATACCGGCACAGGCGCCGGCGAAGGCGCGTATGTAGTGGTGCACACGGGGACGTCAGCACCCGCCAGGACCTGGCCTGCCGAAGGGCATCGGCAAGCGGTCCTGGGGCTGGCCGAAGACGGGCACCGGGTCGTCGTGACAGGCAAGGAGCGCGAGCTCACCACCTATGTCGCCCACAATGTCGCGGTCGACCTCGGCGGAAGAACAACGCTTTCACAGCTGGCAGCCCTCATCGAGCGGGCCGGCGTGTTCGTGGCGGGAAAAACCGGCCGCGCGCACCTGGCAGCCGCGGTCGGTACGCCTGTCGTGAGCCTGTTCGCCCCGGTCCTCCCGTCTGCCCGGTGAGCCCTACGGAGTGCCCTCGGTGTCCAGCGAGCCCCGGCCGGGACACCAGGGCACGCGAGTGTCCGGTCCCCCGGCACTCATGTCTGTCACAGATGACAAGCGAGCAGGTGGTCAAGGTAGTGAGGGAGCTGACCAGTGAATGTCGATCTGATCTCTGAACACGCGGACCCCCTGGCCGCGATCGGCAGCGTCGACTCAGGTGGCCAGAACGTCTACGTCGCCGCGCTGGCCCTCGCGCTGGGAGAGCGCGGGCACACGGTCGTCGTCCACACCCGCCGCTCCGATCCGGCCCAGCCGGACTCGGTGCCCCTGGCGCCCGGCGTCACGGTCGAGTACGTCACGGCCGGGCCCGCGGTTCCGATCTCGAAGGACGACCTCCCGCTGTACATGCCGGAGTTCACCGACCGCCTCGCCGACCGCTGGGCCGTGCGCCGGCCCGACGTCGCGCACGCGCACTTCTGGATGAGCGGCCAGGCGGCCCTGCAGGCCACCGAGGACGTACCGGTGGTGCAGACCTTCCACGCGCTGGGCACGGTCAAGCGGCGCTGGCAGGGCCCCGCGGACACCAGCCCCGCGCACCGCCTCGCGACCGAGCGCGAGATCGGCGCCCGCGCCGACAGGGTGCTCGCCACCTGCGGCGACGAGGTGAACGAACTGCGCGCGATGGGCGTGCCCGAGCAACGCGTCGCGGTCGTGCCGTGCGGCGTCGACCTGACCGAATTCTGCCCCCGGGGCCCGGTCGCGCCGCGCGTGGCGGTGGGCGCCCGGCGCCCGATGGTGCTCAGCATCGGCCGCCAGGTGCCACGCAAGGGTGTCGACACCGTCGTCCAGGCCATGCGCGGGCTCCCCGGGGCCGACCTGGTGATCGCCGGCGGGCAGCGGGACGGCGAGGAGGCGGCGCGGCTGCGCGAACTGGCGGCCGCGTACGGCGTCGGGGACCGGGTGTACGTGATCGGCAGCGTCCCCCGTGAGCGCGTCCCGGCGCTCATGCGCTCGGCGGACGTGGTGGCCTGCGTGCCCTGGTACGAGCCGTTCGGCATGGTGGCGGTCGAGGCGATGGCGTGTGGCGTGCCGGTCGTCGCCTCCGCGGTCGGCGGCCACCTCGACACGGTCGCGGGCTGCGGCGTGCTGGTGCCGCCCCGCCGCCCGCGCGCGCTGGCCAGGGCCCTGCGCGACGTGCTCGCCGACGAGGGCCGGCGCCGGGCGCTGGGCGCGGCCGGGGCCCGTCGTGCCCAGGAGAGGTACGGCTGGGCCCGCGTCGCTCAGCAGACCGAGGCCGTGTACGCGCAGGTGATCGACGGCAAGGTAGGCCGCCTCGCCGCGTCGTCCGTCTAGAGCGCCACACCCAGCAGGGCGTCGGTCAGGTCGCGGACCAGGGCCGGCGCCGCCGGGTCCGAGCCGCCCTCGGACAGGGCCCGCTCGACCCAGGCGTCGACGGCGGCCAGCGCGCCCGGGGTGTCGAGGTCGTCGGCGAGCCGTTCGCGCACCTCGGCCAGCAACGGGCCCGCCTCGGGCGCGGTGGCGAGCCCGGCCGCCGAACGCCACGTGGCCAGCCGGGCCTCGGCCGCGGCGAGCTGCTCCGGGACGTACTCCCAGTCCTCGCGGTAGTGGTGGGCGAGCAGCACGAGCCGGATCGCCATCGGGTCGTGCCGGCCCCGCAGCTTGGAGACGAAGACCAGGTTGCCCTTGGACTTCGACATCTTCTCGCCGTCGAGCGCCACCATCCCGGCGTGGGTGTAGAACTTGGCGAACGGCCACTCCCCGGTGGCCGCGTGCCCCTCGGAGGCGCCGCACTCGTGGTGGGGGAAGATCAGGTCGGTGCCGCCGCCCGCGACGTCGTAGCCGGCGCCCAGGTTGTCGAGGGCGATCGAGGTGCACTCGATGTGCCAGCCGGGCCGGCCGCGGCCGAGCGTCGACTCCCATGACGGCTCGCCGGGCCGCTCGGCCCGCCACAGCAGCCAGTCGAGCGGGTGGCGCTTGCCGGGCCGGTCGGGGTCGCCGCCGCGCTCGCCGAACAGCTCGACCATCAGCTCCTCGCTGTAGCCGGACACCTGCCCGAACTTGGGCGCGTCCGCCACGCTGAAGTAGACGTCGCCGTCGAGGTCGTACGTGACGCCCTTGGCCCCCAGCTTGGCGATCAGCTCGGCCACCCGCTCGACGACCTCGGTCACGCCGACATACTCGCGCGGCGGCACGATGCGCAGCGCCTCCATGTCGGTGCGGAACAGCTCGATCTCCCGCTCGGCCAGGTCCTGCCAGCTGACGCCGGTCTGCTGGGCCCGCTCCAGGAGCGGGTCGTCGACGTCGGTGGCGTTCTGGGTGTAGTGGACCTCGTGGCCCGCGTCACGCCAGACCCTGCCGACCATGTCGAAGGCCAGGTAGGTGTTGGCGTGGCCCAGGTGGGTGGCGTCGTAGGGGGTGATGCCGCAGACGTACATGCGGGCGGTCGGACCCGGGTCGCTCTGCCGGACCTGCCCGGCCGCCGTGTCGTAGAGCCGCAGTGGGACGCTCTCACCGGGAAGCGCGGGAATGGCGGGGGCAGACCACGATCTCATGCCTTTGAGCCTATCCGTCCAGAATCAGCGGTCAGGTCCGTGAACTCGTACGTCACACCCTCCGCCGCCAGCGTGACCAGGGTCACCGACAGCGAGGCGAAGACGCGGCCGTCGGGCAGCTCGTGCCGGATGATCAGGGCGGCCGGGTCGGCCGAGGGGGCGGCGGCGATGAGCTCGCGCCAGTCTGCGGCGTCCTCGAAGCGCGGCCGGAAGGCGGCCACCCGTTCGTGTTCCGGGTTGAGACCGGTGTTGACGATCATGCTGGTGCCGTCGGGCACCTCGGAGGAGCCGAGCCGTTCCCCGTCCCAGCTGAACAGCCGCACCCGTGTCAGGTCGGCGAGCAGCAGATGGAAGGGGTCGTAGCGGGTCAGGTCGACATCGGGCAGGTCGTTCGCCGCTACGGCGAGCAGCGGCAGGTCGCCGCGGGAGATCTTGGTGGCCTCGGCCGCGGGCCGGCCGCGCCCGTTGAGGAGGGCGGCGGCGCGACGCCGGGCGGGGTCGACGGCCAGCCAGGTGCCGCCCGCCTTGAGGTCGCGCCCGCCCAGCACGCCGGGGTGTTCGGGCCAGTGCTCTCCCGGCCCCTCCCAGGGCCGGTCGGCGAACTCGTCTCGCACGCCCATCAGCGTCAGGGGCTGACCCGTCTTCACGATCACCGTGCACATAGGGCAAAGCGTAGTAAACGGTTTTCCATGGGCGGCCAGGGGATGGCCAGTTGAGCCGGTCGGTCTACATGGGCGGCCAAGGGATGGCCGGCCAGTCGCGGGAGGGGTAGGGGTGCAGGCCGGTTTCGAGCAGCTTCCTGATCCGATTCCAGGTCGCCTCGACCTCGGCGAGTGTGAGCAGCTCACGCAGCCTGCGGCCGAGCTGACCCGACTCGATGTCGCGCTCCAGCTTGGTCAGCGTGGCCACGGCGTCGCGGGCCAGCGGCTTGCCCCGCCACTGCCAGAGCACGGTGCGTAGTTTGTCCTCGGCGGAGAAGCAGACGCCGTGGTCGACCCCGTAGACGTGGCCGGTGGGCAGCGGCAGCAGGTGGCCGCCCTTGCGGTCGGCGTTGTTGACCACCGCGTCGAACACCGCCATCCGGCGCACCACCGGGTTGCGGCTGCGTACGAGGCGCATGAGGTCGACCTCACGCTCGGTGTCGATCCAGAGCTGGCACATCCCGGGACCGAACGGGCCCTCCCGCAGGACGGTCGGCGGCACGATCTGCCAGCCGGTCGCCTGGGAGACCTCGAACGCCGCGACCTCGCGGGCGGCCAGCGTGCCGTCGGGGAAGTCCCAGAGCGGGCGCTCGCCGCGTACGGGCTTGTAGACGCAGGCGGCGGTGCGCGAGCCGAGCGTGATCGAGCAGTAGAGCGTCATGTTGGTCGCCTCGACGAGGCGGCCCGCGACTTCCAGGCTGCCGTCGCGGAGCAGCTTGAGCGCCCCCTCGTCCTCCATGGGCGACGGGTGCGACGGCGGCCTGGTAGCCGGCTCGCTCTCCGGAGCGCTCATGATGTCGCCTCACCCCCGCGATAGCCGTTGAGACGGACGCAGACGTGTCCCTCGGGGTCGAGTGGCTGCCCGCAAAGGGGACAGGCCGGTCGGCCCGCAGCGACGAGCTGGAGCGCCCGCTGGGTGAACGCACGGGCGACCCCGGCGCTGATCCGCACCCGCAGCATGGCGGGCTCGGGTGCTTCGACGGCTTCCTCGTCGATGATCTCCTGCGCTTCGATCACCACCTGTGAAGTATCGGGATCCCAGGCCAGTGCCATGGTGCCGACCCTGAAGTCCTCCGTGACAGGCACCTCTAGGGGCTTGTCGTCCGTCAGGTCGGCGGGCGCCATGGCGGGCACGTGCGCGGTGCCCCCGCTGCGGCGCAGCACCTCGTCGAGCAGCTCGTCCAGCCTGCCCGCGAGCGCCGCCACCTGCAGCTTCTCCAGCGCTACCGTGGTCAGTCTGCCCTCGGCTCTGGCCTGCAGAAAGAAGGCTCGCGCGCCCGGTTGCCCCAAGGCACCGGCCACGAACCTCTCTGGTGGGTCGTAGTCGAAGACCGGCATAGCCTGACCTTACGTGGTTCCGGGTCCACCGCCGACGGCGGCATCGCTCCCGGAGAGTTTTTCTCCCCCGTCTTTCTCCTCCGAATCCTCGGGAAGCTGCAATTCCCCCATATCGTTAAGCCTGAGAACAAAGGGGCGCAAGGGGGCATAGCGAATGACGGTGAGAGCTCCGGGATCTGCAGTTATCCGCTGAAACTGATCCAGGTGGAGCCCCAGCGCGTCGGCGACGATGGCCTTGATCACGTCTCCGTGGCTGCAGGCCAGGTAGACTCCTTTCTCCCCCAGGCGTTGATTCCACTCCCGTACGGCGGCCACGGCCCGGTGTTGCATTTCCGTCAAGGCCTCCCCTTCCGGAAATGTCACCGCACTGGGGTGCGCCTGCACCACCTGCCACAACGGCTCCTTCGCCAGCTCCTTGAGCGGCCGCCCGGTCCACGCCCCGTAACCGCACTCCACGAACCGTTCATCGGTCTGTACGGCCATGCCGCGCCCCTCGGCGACGGCCAGGGCCGTCTCCTGGCAGCGTTCGAGCGGGCTGGAGACGATCGCGTCGAGCCGGACGCCCGCGATGCGCCCGGCCAGCGCCGCGGCCTGCGCCCGGCCCGCCTCGCTCAGGTGCACTCCTGGAGTGCGGCCGGCCAGCACCGGCCCGGTGAGTGCGGTGAGCCCGTGGCGGGCGAGAAGGAGGGTGGTCACCGACCAAGTGTCGCAGGCGTGGATCACGGCGTTTGACGCACCCGGGCGGTAACCTGGCGGGATCATGGAGCAGCGCTATGTCGGCCGGAGCGGCCTGTCGGTGTCCCGTCTGGGGCTCGGCACGATGACCTGGGGGCGTGACACCAGCGCCGACGACGCGGCGGCGCAGCTGCGCACCTTCATGAGCGCGGGCGGCACCCTGGTCGACACGGCCGACGTCTACACGGGCGGCGACGCCGAGCGCCTGCTCGGCCGGTTGCTGCGCGACTCGGTGCCGCGCTCCGAGCTGGTGATCTCGACCAAGGCGGTGGTGACGCCGTCGGGCCGCCGGCCGCGCGACGCCTCAAGGCGCCATCTGATCGCCGCGGTCGACGACTCACTCAACCGCCTGGGCCTCGACTACATCGACCTGTGGCAGCTGCACACCTACGACGCCGAGGTGCCGCTGGAGGAGACGATGGCGGCGCTCGACGCGATCGTCTCCTCGGGCCGGGCCGTCTACGCGGGCGTCTGCGACTACGCCGGCTGGCAGCTGGCCGCCGCCGCGGTCATGCAGCGGTCGATCCCGGGGCGCATCCCGATCACCTCCGCCCAGGCCGAATACTCCCTGCTGGCCCGCGAGCCGGAGCGCGAGCTGCTGCCCGCCGCCGAGCACGTGGGCGCGGGCGTGCTGGCCTGGTCACCGCTCGGCAGGGGGGTTCTGACGGGGAAGTATCGGACGGGTATCCCGGCCGATTCGCGGGCTGCTACGCCGCATTTCGCCGATTTTGTCCGCCCTTATCTCGACGAACGCAGCCGTCGTGTGGTCGAATCCGTGATGACCGCGGCCGACGGGCTCGGGGTCTCGCCGTTGGCGGTGGCGCTCTCATGGGTACGCGACCAGCCGGGCGTGTCCTCCGCTATCGTCGGTGCCCGTACGCACGCTCAGCTCGCCGGCGCACTGACCGCCGAGGACGTGGTGTTGCCGCGAGAGATACGTGAGGCCCTGGATGACGTGTCGTCGCTCGACTGAGGGCGAACGAGAGTCATGCTCGCGTGTCACGCGTCGATACCGAATCGCAACTTTAGCCGGAAAACGCCTGCGACACACCGCCGATGTCCATAAAGATTTCCTCCGTAAGCGACGCAGGAGGGGACGGATGGGCAGCAGGACCGCGATCTCGGCTGGAGCTCTCGCGCTGGCGCTGGCCGCGATCCCGGTCGTCTCCTCGCCCGCGCTGGCCGAGGCGGCCGACTGCAAGCGCGGCGACGGGCTGCTGTCCGGAGTGACGAACGGCCTGTGCGACGTCGTGGAGGCGGTCACCGGCACGGTCGACAGCCTCACGGGCGACACGCTCAAACCTGTGACGAAGAAGGTCGACGGCACCGCGGACGATCTCCTCGGTACGGTGGGCGACGCGGTCCCGACGGCGATCCCCACCAGGTCGGGGCAGCCCCAGCCGACTCCGTCGGACGACCTGCTGCCCAACACCCTCAGCGAGGCCTGCCTCCCGGTGCTGGCCTGCGAGCATGACGGCCAGCCGCACAACAAGGACCCCGAGCACGTCCTGGAGACGCCGGATCCCCACGACTCCGCCAAGCCCACTCCCACGGCGAAGCCGAACAAGCGGGAGAAGAAGGAGTCGACGACGACCCTCCCGACGGGCGGCCCGACGCCACCCGATACCGAGCCGCACCAGCTGGACACGAACGCCGACCCGATCAAGATCCAGACCGCCGACACCGACGAGCCCCGCATCGACCTCCTGTGGCCCAACCCCTTCGCCCAGGACCTCACGGCTCCCCTGCGCGACCAGCCGATCATCCGCCCGTCGAAACCCGCCTCGGACGTCCTGGGCACCTCGTTGACGATCGCCCTGCTGACCTCGGCGATCCTGGCGACCCGCATCGTCCAGCAGCGCCGCCAGCGCACGGAGCAGCCGGACTCGATCCCCTTCGAACCGGCCAGAGCCAACAACGGCCGCCGCCACCGCCTGGCTTAGCGCCCTGCTCGACAGCCGTGGCGGGCGCGAGCAGATTGATCTTGTACTCCACGATCAGCACCTCCGCTGTCTCCGGGAACAGGGTGAGTGCCGCGTAGCCGCCGCGGTGGCCGCCAGATGCCCGATCAGCAGGCCGCCCACCGCCGGCAGCACCGTGCGATGCCGCAGCCCCGCCGCGATCGCGTAGGCCCAGTCCGCCCCTGGCGTCACCACGAAGGCCGACGACACCGCCCGGCGCCTCAGCTCCAGACACGCTGTCGCGCGGCGAGGCCGACCTGATCTGCCGGCGCGGGGTGTGGCTGCTGCACGGTGCAACTCCACCACGGCGAAAGTGCGGTGCTGCCACGCCAGGCGGGACACGACGGTGGCCGCCTGATCGCACAACAGCACCGCCGCGGCCAGCGCGTCGGCCTGGGCCGATGTTGGCGTGAGCCGCAGCTGCACGATCGAGGGCAGGCCGTGGCGTTTGGTGGCGGAGCGGCGGATCGCCATCGCGCACCTCCTGTCACAGTTGCCTCACCCACCGCACACATTACCGAACGTGACCAAGGCTTTCCATACTGTTTTCGAAAGGAGGGGTGGCGGCTTCCTCCCTGCCCTGAAGGACCGGGTCTCCGCGCCACCATTCAGATGAAGAGCGTCGTGGAGAACCGGCCCCCCGCCTCTGCGAGCCGCCGGATAGGAACACCTTCACGCAAACTACGCATAAGCTTCCATTTCATGGCTTTGGGTGGAGGAAGGGGCGAAACCGCGTGACCGGCGCTGTAGATCGTGGGGTGAGAATCTCGCGACGCGCGCAGGCTGTCGCGCCGTTCTTCGCGATGGAGTTCGGCAAGCACGCCGCGGCGCTGGAGTCCCAGGGGCATCACGTCATCAAGCTCAGCATCGGCGAACCGGACTTCGGCGCGCCCCCGGCCGTCCGCGACGCGATGCGCGAGGCCATGGACGGCAGGCCGATGCCCTACACGGCGGCGCTCGGGCTGCCCGAGCTGAGGCAGGCGATCGCCCGGTTCTACCGGAACGAGCACGGCGTCGAGGTCGCCCCTTCCCGCGTCGTCGTGACCGCGGGAGCCTCGGCCGCCTTGGTGCTGGCCACCGCGGCGCTCGTCGACACGGGCGACGAGGTGCTGATCGCGGACCCGTCGTACCCCTGCAACCGGCAGATCGCCGAAAGCTTCGGCGCGCACGTCACGCTCGTCCCCGCCACCGCCGAGACCCGCTTCCAACTGGACGCGGCATCGGTGAAGGAGAACTGGACGGACCGGACCCGAGGGATCATGATCGCCACCCCGTCGAACCCGACGGGCACCTCGGTTCCGGCCGGCGAACTGGCCGCGATCTGCGAACTCGCCCGCGAGCGTGACGCGTGGCGCCTGGTCGACGAGATCTACCTCAACCTGAGCGACCACGATGAGCGGGGCCGGCCACCGCGGAGCGTGCTGTCGTTCGATCCCGGCGCCATCGTCATCAACAGCTTCTCGAAGTACTTCGGCATGACCGGCTGGCGACTCGGCTGGTGCGTCGTCCCGGAGATCCTCGTACCGGCGATGGAACGCCTGGCCCAGAACTACTTCCTCTGCGCGTCCGCCCCCGCCCAGCAGGCCGCTCTGGCCTGCTTCACCCCCGAGTCCCTGGCGGTCTGCGAGGCACGCCGCGTCGAGTTCGCCGAGCGGCGCGCGCTCGTCCTCGACGGGCTGGCGCGGATCGGACTGCCGGTTCCCGTCCCGCCCGACGGCGCGTTCTACGTGTACTTCGACGTCGGCCACACCGGGCTCACCTCCTGGCAGTTCTGCGAGCGCGCGCTGCGGGAGGCCCACGTCGCCCTCACCCCGGGCAGGGACTTCGGCGTCCACACGGCGGAGACACACGTCCGGCTCTCGTACGCGGCGCCAGCGGACGATCTTCGCGAAGGACTCACCCGGCTCGGGAAGTTCGTGGCCACCCTTCAGTGAGCCGCGCGGCCGGCGAGCGACGCGTCACAGGTTGAAGGTGATGTCGTCTTGGTCGCCATGTTGAGGCCGTAGCTGCCGTAGGGTGGCGCGGTTGTCGACGTACGCCTGGTGGAAGAGTTCGGGGTCGTGGGCGGCGAGTTCCCGGTACAGGTCGACCGCTTCCTGTACTACCCGCAGTTGCTCGTCGTGCTCACCCACCCGGTCCAGCGCGGCCGACAGGTTGCCCAGGGCTTCGCCGAGGACACGGCGGTGGGCGGGGTTGCCGTCCGCCAGCTCACGGCACAGGCCGGCCGCTTCCCGTGCCACCCGCAGCTGCTCGTGGTGTTCACCCACCTGGTGCAGCGCGAACGACAGGTTGGCCAGGGCATCGGCGAGGTCAGACCGGTAAGCGTTGCCGTCCATCAGCTCACGGCACAGGCCGACCTCTTCCCGTGCCACCCGCAGTTGCTCCCCGTGCTCACCCACCCGGTGCAGCGCGACCGACAGGTTGCCCAGGGCTCGGCGGAGGGCGGGCCGACAACCGGGGTTGCCGTCCGCCAGCTCACGGCACAGGCCGACCGCTTCCCGCGCCACCCGCAACTGCTCGCCGTGCTCACCCACCCGGTTCAGCGCGGTCGTACATTCGATCAGGGCCTCGGCGAGGTCGAATCGGTGGGCGGAGTTGCCGTCCGTCAGCTCACGGCACAGGCCGACCACTTCCCGCGCCACCAGCAGCTGCTCGCGATGCTCACGCACCCGGTTCAGCGCGGCCGACAGGTGGATCAGGGCGTGGGCAAGGGTGGGCCGGAGGGCGGGGTCGCCGTCCGCCAGCTCACGGCACAGACCGACCGCTTCCCGCGCCACCAGCAGCTGCTGCTCGCGATGCTCACCCGCCTGGTGCAGCGCGCCCGCGAGCCTGATCAGTGATCGGCCGAAACCGGGCCGGTGGGTGGGGTGATCGTCCGCCAGCCCGCGTCGCAGGTCGACCTCTTCCCGTGCCACCTGTAGCTGTTCGCGAGGGTCACCCGCGCGGTGCAGCGCGACCGACAGGTTGCCCAGGGCTCGGCCGAGGTCGCGCCGATAAGCGGGGGCACCGTCCGCCAGCTCACGGCACAGATCGACCGCTTCCCGCGCCGCCAGCAGCTGCTCGCGAGGCTCACCTGCCCCGTTCAGCGCGACCGACAGGTTGCCCAGGGCATCGGCGAGGTCGAATCGGCGGGCGGGGGTGCCGTCCGCCAGCCCGCGCCGCAGGCCGACCGCTTCCCGGGTCACCAGCACCTGCTCCCTGTGCTCACCCACCCGCTCCAGCGCGGCCGCGAGGTCGGTCAGGGCGTCGGCGAGTTCAGGTGGGGTGCCGGTGGCGCGGGCGCCATGCAGGCGGCGGCGGGTCAGCGTGAGGGCGCAGCGGGGCAAGGCGTACGCGGGGGTGAGCCGCAGAAGCCGGGTGGTGGTGTCGGGGTCGAGGTCGGCGGCGGCAAGGGCGGTGGCGGTGGTGTGGTCCAGCTCGCGACGGTTCGTGGCGGTGGTGAGGGCGGCGTAGATGGCGTGGCGGGCCAGCCGTACCGGGTCGCCGCCCAGCAGCTGCTCGAACAGCAGCCGGGCGGGTGGGTGATGTTCGCCCGCGCGGGCCAGCAGGGTCAGGATCCGGGCGGCCTGCTCCTCGGTCGGGTCGTTCAGCAGGTGGCGGGCGAAATGGCGGTCGCCCTCCGTACGGGTCAGGCTGGTGGTGATGAACCAGTCGGCCAGCAGGTTCGGGCCGAGACGTACTCCCGCCCCTGTGGCGGGCGGGTAGAGAGAGTGAGCCCAGCGGACCAGGTTGGTGACCCGTTCGGCGGGGGCGTCGGCCAATTCAGGGACGCGCCTCAGCACCCCGATGGCGTCCGGCTCATCGGCGGGGGCGAACAGGGCCAGGGCGGCGACGATGCGGGCCAGCAGCAGGTCGGTGACCGGGCCGACCGCCCACCGGTCCAGTGCGGCGGTGCCGCGCCACCAGCGTGCCTCGTGCTCGAACAGTACGCCGGCGACCTCGTCCAGGGGCGCGGGTGAGCCGGTCGGCGCGGCTTGGCGCAAAACCGTCACCATCGCCTGGGTCAGCACCTCGACCATGGTCTGGCCCTCCCGGACCGGCGCGATCGTGTCCGAGACCGGGGGCGCCGGCGTCGCCCGCGCGGCCGCGAACGCGCGGACGGCCTCGCCGTACCAGCGGATCAGGTCGGAGGCCTCCCCCAGCGGCAGCAGCGACATCACCGGGGCGCTCTTCACCAGCAGGGCGTGTTGTTCGGGGAGGTGAGATTGCAGCGCCTGGCCGAGTTCGACGCCGTGCCGGGTGATCAGCACCACCCGCAGCCGGGCCCGCCCCTCGTAGCGCGCCAGTGCGCCCAGCAGGCTCGCCAGGTCGGTTCGGATGTCGGCGTTGTCGACCAGGACCAGTACCTGGGAGTCGGCCACCGCCGCGGCCGCGTCGACCAGGTCGGCGGCCTTGCCCTCGCGCAGCCAGCCGGCCACCCACCCGTCCGCGGCGGCCTCCTGGGCGGCCCGTAACGCCAGCCGGGTCTTGCCGCACCCGCCCGGCCCGTCCACCACCAGCAGGCCCGGCACCGCCTCCTCCTGGCACCAGGCCCACAACCAGTCCCGCTCGCCACGCCGCCCCCAGAAGGGGGTGGGGCACGACTGGGGCAGCAGCAGCTCGAACACGCTGCGCTCTCCGCCGGCCGGGCCCTGCGGGTGGTGGATCAGCGGGTCCAGAACCAAGTGCAGCGCCTCGATGGCCGCGGCGGCGTCCTCGGCTCGGGTCAGCACCACGCCGAAGTACGATCCGCTGGCGCCGGCCAACGCGGCCGCCACGACCGCGATCAGCGCCCGCCACACCAGCGGCCACTCCCCCGGCACCACCAGGGGCAGGACCCCGGCACCGATACTGGCCACCGCGCCCAGCACCCACGGGTTCTTCAGCCGGCTGAGCGTCTTCAGCCTTGCCGGGTTCTTGAGCCAGCGCCCCATCGCACCAGCATCCGCGCTCGCCCGCCCTCCATGCCAGGGCCTCACCATGACAAGCCTCAGCGAAATAAGCCTCAGCGAAATAAGAAGGGCGACGCCTGTGCGGCGTCGCCCAACGTACTAGCCCGTTCAGCCTGGTATCACGCGCCGATCGCGTGAGCGCCACCGTCCACATGGACGATCTCGCCCGTGGTGGCGGGGAACCAGTCGGACATCAGCGCCACGCACGCCTTGGCGGCGGGGACCGTGTCGGACAGGTCCCAGCCCAGCGGGGCGCGCTCCGGCCAGCTGTCCTCGAACTCCTTGAAGCCCGGGATCGACTTGGCCGCCATCGTGCGCAGCGGCCCGGCGGCGACGAGGTTGACGCGGATGTTCTGCTTGGCCAGGTCGCGGGCGAGATAGCGGTTGCACGACTCCAGGCCCGCCTTGGCCACGCCCATCCAGTCGTAGACCGGCCACGCCTTGCTCGCGTCGAAGTCGAGGCCGACGACCGCGCCGCCCTCCTTCATCAGCGGCAGGCAGGCCACGGCCAGCGACTTGTAGGAGTAGGTCGAGATGTGCAGGGCCGTGGCGACGTCTTCCCAGGTGGTGTTGAGGAAGTTGCCGCCCAGGGCGCTCTGCGGGGCGAAGCCGATGGAGTGGACGACGCCGTCGAGGCCGTCGACGTGCTCGCCGACCCGGTCGGCCAGCGTGTCGAGGTGCTCGGTGTTCTGGACGTCGAGCTCGATCACCGGCGGTGTCTCGGGCAGCCGCTTGGCGATGCGCTCGACCAGGCTCAACCGGCCGAACCCGGTGAGCACCACGGTGGCGCCCTCCTCCTGGGCCAGTTTGGCCACCGAGAAGGCGATCGACGCGTCGGTGAGCACGCCGGTCACCAGGATCCGCTTGCCTTGGAGAATTCCCACGTCAGTGCCCCATTCCGAGTCCGCCGTCGACCGGGATCACGGCCCCGGTGATGTAAGAGGCGTCGTCGCCGGCCAGGAAGCGGACGACGCGCGCGACCTCGCTCGGCGACGCCTGTCGCCCGAGCGGGATGTTCTTGGTGATGGCCTCGACGTCGAGGTCGGCCGTCATGTCGGTGGCGACGAATCCGGGCGCGACCACGTTGACGGTGATGCCGCGCGAGCCGTACTCGCGCGCCATGGACCGGCCGAAGCCGATGAGGCCCGCCTTGGAGGCGGCGTAGTTGGTCTGGCCGGCCGAGCCGGACAGGGCGACGACGGAGGAGACGAGGATGACGCGGCCGCGCTTGAGCTTCATCATGGGCCTGATGGCCCGCTTGGCCACGCGGTAGGCGCCGGTCAGGTTGGCGTCGATGACGTCGGTGAAGGTCTCCTCCTTCATCATCGCCAGCAGCGTGTCCTTGGTGACGCCGGCGTTGGCGACCAGCACCTCGACCGGGCCCTGCTCGGCCTCGACCTTGTCGAAGGCGGCTTCCACGTCGGACATGCTGGTCACGTCGCACTTGACGCCGAACAGCCCCTCCGGCGGCTCTCCCGATCGATAGGTGACCGCGACGGCGTCGCCGGTCGCGGCTAGTTCACGGGCGATCGCGAGGCCGATGCCGCGATTGCCTCCGGTGACGAGTACAGAGCGTGCCATGACACCTGACGCTATCTCCTACCGGCGGGTATGCACTTGTCCGGGGGATACAAGATCGCAGGGTTAGGATCGTGGACATGCGCCAGATCGATTCCGATTTCCTGGAGCTGCCGATGCGGCAGCTGGCGGACGCCGCCCTGCAACGCGCCCGTGACCTGGGTGCCGAGCATGCCGACTTCCGGTTGGAACGCGTGAGAGCCGAGTCGCTCAGCCTCTACGACGCCCGGCTCGAAGGAGCCATGGACGCCGACGACCTCGGCTACGCGGTCCGCGTCGTCAAGGGCGGCACGTGGGGCTTCGCCGCGGGCATCCATCTCACGCCCGAGGCGGCCGCCAAGGTGGCCGAGCAGGCCATCCGGGTGGCCGAGGTGAGCGCCCCGATCAACCGGGAGCCCATCGAGCTGGCCCCCGAGCCGGTCCACGCCGAGGTGGTGTGGGTCTCCGCCTACGACGTCGACCCGTTCGAGGTGCCGTCGGCGGAGAAGGTGGCGCTGCTGGCCGACTGGTCGGCCGGGCTGCTCAAGGGCGCCGACCACGTCTCGGCCCGGCTGCTCCAGGTCAAGGAGCAGAAGTTCTACGCCGACACGGCGGGCACGGTCACCACGCAGCAGCGGGTACGCGTGCATCCCAAGCTCAACGCGATGAAGGCGGCCAACGGCGGATTCGACGACATGTCGACGATCGCGCCTCCGGTGGGCCGCGGCTACGAATACCTGACGGGCACCGGCTGGGACTGGGCCGATGAGCTGGCCCAGTTGCCCGCGCTGCTGGCGGAGAAGCTGGCCGCGCCCTCGGTGGAGGCGGGCGACCACGACCTGGTGATCGACCCGTCCAATCTGTGGCTGACCATCCACGAGTCGATCGGGCACGCCACCGAGCTCGACCGGGCGCTCGGCTACGAGGCCGCCTACGCGGGCACCAGTTTCGCCACCTTCGACCAGCTCAACGAGCTCGTCTACGGCTCCCCGGTGATGAACGTGACCGGCGACAGGACCGTCACGCACGGCCTGGCCACGATCGGCTTCGACGACGAGGGCGTGCAGGGGCAGAGCTTCGACATCGTCAGGGACGGCATCCTGGTCGGCTACCAGCTCGACCGGCGGATGGCGCTGATGAAGGGGTTCGGGCAGTCCAACGGGTGCGCGTTCGCCGACTCGCCGGGGCACATGCCGATCCAGCGGATGGCCAACGTCTCGCTGGCCGCCGCGCCCGGCGGGCCGTCGACCGAGGAGCTCATCTCGCGGGTCGAGCGGGGTCTCTACATCGTCGGCGACAAGAGCTGGTCGATCGACATGCAGCGCTACAACTTCCAGTTCACCGGCCAGCGGGCCTACCGGATCTCGCACGGCCGGCTGGCCGGGCAGGTGCGCGACTTCGCCTACCAGGCGACCACGACGGACTTCTGGCAGTCGATGGAGGCCGTCGGCGGGCCGCAGACCTACGTGCTGGGTGGCGCCTTCAACTGCGGCAAGGGTCAGCCGGGCCAGGTCGCGCCGGTCAGCCACGGCTGCCCGTCCGGCCTGTTCAGGGGCGTACGGATCCTCAACACCGTGCAGGAGGGTGGAAAGTGAGCGAGCAGCGATCCGGGGCGGGCCATGCCGGTCTGCCGGTCCAGATCTCTCCGCAGGACATGGTGGAGAAGGCTCTGGAGCTGTCCACCACCGACGGATGCGTCGTGCTCGTGGACGAGGGGTCCACGGCCAACCTGCGGTTCGCGGGCAACACGCTCACGACCAACGGCGTGGCCCGCTCCGCCCAGCTGACCGTGATCTCGATCGCGGGCCAGGGTGTGGGCGTGGTCTCCCGTGCCGCCGTACGGCCGGATCAGCTCGCCGACGTGGTGGCCGCGGCCGACCGGGCGGCGCGCGAGGCGCAGCCGGCCGAGGACGCGCGGCCGCTGGTCGAGGGCCTGCCGGCGAGCGCCTCGTGGGCGGAGCCGGTGACCCCGACCGACATCGGGGTGTTCGAACGGTTCGCGCCCGCGCTCGGCGACGCGTTCGCCGCCGCGGAAGCGGGCGGCAGGAGGCTGTACGGCTTCGCGGAGCACTCGCTGAACTCGACGTTCCTCGCCACCTCCAGCGGGCTGCGGCTGCGCCACGACCAGCCGTCCGGGCGGCTGGAGCTCAACGCCAAGTCGGCCGACCTGAAGCGCTCGGCCTGGACGGGCGTGGGCACCCGCGACTTCTCCGACGTGGACGTGGCGGCGCTCGACGCGTCGCTGGCGCAGCGCCTCGAGTGGGCCAAGACCCGGGTGGACCTGCCCGCGGGCCGCTACGAGGCCCTGCTGCCGCCGAGCGCGGTGGCCGACCTGATGGTCTACGCGTACTGGTCCGCGGGCGCCAGGGACGCGCTGGACGGTCGCTCGGTGTTCGCCAAGCCGGGTGGCGGCACCCGCGTCGGCGAGCGACTGGCCACGCTGCCGGTGACGCTCGTCAGCGATCCGGCCGCCCCGGGCATCGAGTGCGCGCCGTTCGTGGTCGCCCACGCCTCCAGCCGCGAGAGCTCGATCTTCGACAACGGCCTGCCGCTGTCGGCGACCGAGTGGGTGCGGGACGGGCAGCTCACGGCGCTGCGGCAGACGCAGTACTCGGCCGAGCTCAGCGGGCTGCCGGTCACCCCTTCGATCGACAACCTGATCGTGCGGGCCCCCGGCGACGGGCGCTCGCTGACGGAGATGATCGCCGGCACCGAGCGCGGCCTGCTGCTCACGTGCCTGTGGTACATCCGCGAGGTCGATCCGCAGACGCTGCTGGTGACCGGGCTCACCCGTGACGGGGTCTACCTGGTCGAGCACGGCGAGGTCGTGGGCGAGGTGAACAACTTCCGGTTCAACGAGAGCCCGGTCGACCTGCTGGGGCGGGTGTCGGAGGTGGGTTCCAGCGAGCAGACGCTGCCGCGCGAGTGGGGCGACTACTTCAGCCGTACCGTGATGCCCGCCATCAGGGTGCCGGACTTCAACATGTCCACGGTCAGCCAGGCGAGCTGACCCTTTCGCCGTAGCACCGGCTGTAGGGCCACGAGCGCGTCCGGGACTCACCTGGGCGCGCTCGTGGCCGTCT
Source organism: Nonomuraea sp. NPDC049158 (assembly GCF_040648335.1). Lineage (NCBI taxonomy): Bacteria > Bacillati > Actinomycetota > Actinomycetes > Streptosporangiales > Streptosporangiaceae > Nonomuraea > Nonomuraea sp. NPDC049158. The sequence goes on along the minus strand of NZ_JBEZDM010000031.1, from coordinate 41,592 downwards.
CAGCGGTGCTCGCGTGCTCGCCGGGGCCGTCAGGAGTCCTCGAGGCGGAAGCCCACCTTCATGCCGACCTGGAAGTGCGCCACCTCGCCCGCGTCGATGTGCCCGCGGACCTCCGTCACCTCGAACCAGTCGAGGTGCCGCAGCGTCTCCGACGCGCGTCTGATCCCGTTGCGGATGGCCTGGTCGATGCTCTCCCCCGACGTGCCGACGATCTCGGTCACCCGGTACGTACGATCCGTCATCTCCACACTCCTTACTCGAAGGCCATGATCGCATGACCGCTGCCGCCGTCCCTGGCCGCTGTCGCGGGCGGCGCACCCGGGGTCTACCGTGGATGTCATGAAGGGGTGGCGCAAGAAGCAGGACGTCCACCAGGTCACGGACGCGAAACCGTCGCTGAGCTCGGACATCCACCGGCGGGAGATCAGCTACCTCATCAAGATGGGGATCCGCACGCTGTGCCTGATCCTGGCCGTGGTCGTCCCGGTGCCCGTGCCGTACCGGCTGCTGTTCATCGCCGCGGCCGTCTTTTTGCCATACATAGCCGTAATCGGGGCCAATGAGAGGGGCAGGGATGCCCCTCCCCCTACCTTTCACACACCGGAAGCTAACCAAAGCGAGATACCAAGGCATCGACGCGAGATCGGGTCGTGACTAAGTCTTGACGCATCCCATGGGTTGTAGGTGTACGCTTTAGGCAAGCGCTCCGGTCCCCCGTCGGAGTGCTGGTGCCGGCGTTCCGGGCCCCCGTCGGAACGCCGATGAAGCGACGCCGGGTGGTTTGCCCCCGTAACCACCCGGCGTCGCCCTTTTCCTGGGGAAACTCTCACTCGGACGATCAGTCCCATGCCCCGGAACCCTGTTGGGTAGGGCCGCTTTCCCAAAATCGTTTACGCTCTGTGCCGCTCATTATTGTCAGGAAATTGGCAACTTTGAGCATGGCTTGACACCAACAGTTCGTTGGAGTGTCAACTCTCGGTCAGCGTCTCGGCCGTGGCCGCGCCCCAGTTCTTGGCGAGCGCGGTAATCCGGGCGACGGCGTCCTCGGGCGCGGTGCCGGCGCCCTCGGCGAGCCCCAGCAGATAGGCGGTCAGCGGCGCGGCGGGCCTGGCGACGCCGTGCGCCACCTCCTTGGTCAGGTCCAGGATCAGGTCCCGGTCGACGCGGGCCGGGTCGATGCCCAGCTCCTGGCAGGCCAGGGCGGTCCACTCGTTCAGCACATTCATGCGAGCCTCCTCTAGATCGTCCATTGTGTCGCAGTCGAACCACGGCCGGCCGGGCAGCGCGACGCGCGCGTGGACGAGCGGTCCGAGCAGTCCTCTCAGGGAGCGCCCGGAGTAGCCCTCCAGCGCTCGGCGCAGCCTCTCGGCAGGCCACAGGCTCAGCAGCCACTGCTCCCGCCCGCCGTCGTCCACCGCCACCACCCCGCCCCCGGCATGGCCGGCACCCGTATCCGAGGCGCGCAGCAGCTCGGCGAGGTGTCCGGCTCTGAGGTACGGGAGATCTCCGGCGAGCAGCACCACCCGGGGGGCCGTGACCTCGCGCAGCCCGGCCCGCAACGCCGGAACCGGCCCGCCGCCCGGCGGATCCTCCCGCGCGAACGACACTCCTGGCAGGGGGCGTTCGGGGCCGACCACGATCACCCTGCGGGCTCCGGAGACCGCCAGGACGACGCCCTCGATCATCGCCCGCGCCCCGACACTCAAGCCGGGCTTGTCCAGACCGCCCAGCCGCCGCGCCTGTCCCCCGGCCAGGATGACCGCGTCGTACTCTCCGCCGATCGTCACGCCCCCACGGTACGCACCCCGGCCACGGCTCTCGGTCGGCGGGGCAGCGCCCGCACCGCGTACGGATACGGGCAAGCAGCTCCGTACGGCGTACGGCTAAGAGGGCTAGCCGCCGATCGCCGACATCGGGCGGGACGGCTGGAGGAACGACGGGTCGTCGATGCCGTGCCCGGCGCGCTTGCGCGACACGGCGGCGATCCAGCGAGCGGCGAGTTCCTCGTCGGAGGCGCCGGCCCGCAGGGGTGTCTTCAGGTCGGACTCCTCGGTGGCGAACAGGCAGTTGCGGATCTGCCCGTCGGCGGTCAGCCGTACGCGGTCGCAGGCGCCGCAGAACGGGCGTGTCACCGACCCGATCACGCCCACCCGGGCGGGGCCGCCGTCCACCAGGAAGCGCTCGGCGGGGGCGCTGCCGCGATCCTCCAGATCGTCGGCCGTGAGGTCGAACGAGGCCGACAGCATCGCGAGGATCTCGTCGGCGGTCACCATGTTCTCGCGACTCCAGCCGTGCTGGGCGTCGAGCGGCATCTGCTCGATGAAGCGCAGTTCGTAGCCCTGGTCGAGGCAGTAGCGCAGCAGCGGCACGGCCTCGTGGTCGTTGATGTCGCGCATCAGGACCGTGTTGACCTTGACGGGGCGCAGGCCCGCCTCGTGGGCGGCGCTGAGCCCGGCGATGACGTCGTCGAACCTGTCGCGGTGCGCGAGCCGCTTGAACGTGTCGCGGTCGAGGGTGTCGAGTGAGACGTTCACCCGGTCGAGGCCGGCTTCGACGAGCACCCCGGCCAGCCGGGCCAGCCCGATGCCGTTGGTCGTCAGCGACACCTGCGGCCTGGGATCGAGCGCCACGGTGCGGCCGACGATGTCGGGCAGCTCGCGGCGCAGCAGCGGCTCGCCGCCGGTGTAGCGGACCTCGGTGATCCCCAGCCGTTCGACGCCGATGGTGACCAGCCTGACGATCTCATCGGCCGTGAGGAGCTGGGCGTTGGGCAGCCAGTCGAGCCCTTCGGGCGGCATGCAGTAGGTGCAGCGCAGGTTGCACTTGTCCGTGAGGGACACCCGTAGATCCGTCGCCACCCGTCCGAACGAGTCTCGCAACATGGCGTCACCTCCAATCCGTCGCCAGAGCCCAGCCTATGTCGGTCTTCCGGCCGCTCCCAAACCCGGCAACTCACCGGAGGACAACGCGGTTCGCGATCAGGTGATTCCTCGCTGGGCGTTCCGGAACTCGGTGGCGTGGCGGGTGAGGTGTTCGATGTCCGTCAGGTAGAGGTCGGCGTGCCCGTCGGCCAGGTGGGCGGCGAACGCCTCGTTCCCGGCCGCCGCCTGCCGCCGCATGTGATCGACCATCGCCCGCAGCCGTTCGGCCGCCACCTCGGGCAGCGCCGTACGCTCCTCGCCGGAAAGGCCGTAGGCGTCGGCGAGCAGCCGGAGCCGCCTGGCCTGCTCGGTCACCGACGTCACGGCCTCGCCGTTGCCGACGGCCGACAGCGGCACGAACCGGTAGGCGGCGTAGGCGACGTCCCACAGGCGCGGCCCGGGATGGGCGGTGTCGAAGTCGATGAGCGCCACCGGCAGGCCGTCGCGGTAGACGCAGTTGTAGGGGGCGATGTCGCTGTGGCAGATGACCTCGAACGGCTCGCGCGCCGGGAAGTACCACTCGGCGTCCTGCGCCGCGAAGCCGGTGGTGGCCTCGTGATAAGCCCGCATGAGTACGGCCAGCGCCTCCAGCGCGGCGTCACTCCAGGCGTAGGCGGGCAGCGGGTAGTGCGCCACCTCGCCCGGGACGAAGTCGAGGATCTCCCGGCCGGCCTCGTCCAGCCCGTACGCGCGGGGCGCCCCGTCGAACCCGGCCGCGGCGAGGTGATCCAGCAGACGGTGTACGGCCGGCGTCCAGGGACCGGTCGGCCGCCGGACGGTGTCTCCCACCCGGACGACCTCGTTGACCCCGCCGCCCGCCAACGGCTCTTCGATCATTCGCGGGACTCTACGCCATCACCGCGTCCCTCTGCCTGGGTGGCGCGCACCTAGGAACAGCGCTGCCTACACCGGCCGCTACACCGTGACGGGCGCCCATCTGGACTATGTGGACGACACCGGGTTCACCGCGACGGGCGATATCCGCGACGGCGTCCTCTCTCACGAGCATCTGGTGCTCTACCGGAAAGCCTGAATACAGAAATGCCCGGCCCCCGTGCCGGGGACCGGGCATTTCTCGAGCCGCGTACGGTCAGTGGCGGCGGCCGACGACCTTCACCCAGTCGGTGGCCTGTGAGCCGTCGAGCCACTCGGCGCCCTCGAAGACCGCCTTCCAGGTGCCCGAGGTGTAGGCCGGGACGCGGGTGGAGAAGTAGCCGTCACGGCTGGTCCGGACCGACTCCACGTACTCCCACCGGCCGCTGCCGTCGGCCTTGAAGAGGATCGAGATCCGCTTCCAGCCGAGGCGGTGCCACGACTCCGACTCCTTGCAGTAGTCGGCGTGGTGGACGGACACGAAGCCGCTGATGTAGTCCTCTTCGCACTGCACCGACAGCTTGCCCTCGAGGTTGAGGGGCTTGCCGCGCCAGGCGGGTTCGGGGTTGGCGTCGAACTGCAGGGCGGTGTGACCACCGTCGGGCTCGGGTTCCGCCAGCGCCGGAGTGGCGGCGGTCGCCACGACCGTGGCGCCCAGAGCTGCCGCGGCCAGTCCGGCGGCGAGACGTCGCATCATGAATGAACTTCCTTCCCCGTGGTAGAACGCGCCCCAAGGACAGAGCACGTCAACGCCATTGACGCGTTGGGGAAAGGAAAAGTTGCGAAAGCCCCGATCACAATCTTGCAACGACAATTCACCCGACGGGGTTTATGACACCGTTTTTAGGTGTTTATCCCGCTTTCATGGATTTTTGAGACCTTTGGGGCGTAATGGTCGGTTCCGAGATAGCGGACCCGCCAGTAGCCGCCGTTGCGGCCCCGCACCGTCCTGCCGAAGTCGCCCGTCTCGCCGGTGGTCGCGATCGCCGCCCGCTCCCACGTGTCCTCGGCCTCCGCGCGCCACAGGATCTCCACCTGCTGGTCCGCGAACGGCGCGTAGTCCTCGTAGCCGCGCGGGTCCACCCTGGTCAGGGAGCCGCGCAGCCGTACGGAGTCGGCGCCGCCCGCCTTCTCCGCCCGTACGGACGACATCTTGGTCTCCCGCTTGAGCTGGAACGTCTGGTTGCGCGTCACGCTCTGCCCGTCGTCGCCGGTCGCGGTGGCGGTGATCGTCCAGGTGCCCGACGGGTAGAAGCGGGTGAGGACCTTGTCGGGCAGGAACCGCCAGGTCTGCCAGCCGTCCAGCATCCGCATCCCGACCGGCACCGTCCGCCACTCCGGCATGAACGGCAGCGCGGGTTCCACGGTGATGGGCCGCGGCTGCGGCCGCCTGGCCGACGCCCAGATGTCCGGCCCGAACCAGGCCGGCCACCCCTCCCCGACAGGCCGCGCACCGGCGTCCACGGCCTGGGCGGGATCCACGACGGCCTCTCCGCCCGGAGCGGGCTTGATGCCCGGAGCGGCGACGCGCAAGGCGCCTCGGTGCCCGACGAGTCCCGGGCGCGGAGCCGCCGTACCACGCCGGGCCGCCCCCGTCGGACCGGGCGCGAGCACCCCGGTACCCGTGGAGGAGGCGGGAGGCGTACCGGGGACCGACGGTACGGCGCCGACGGGTGGTCCGCCGGTGATGGGCGGCTGGCCCGTGGCGCCGGGCGTGGAGCCGGGCTCCACCTTGATGCTCACCCCGTCCTTGCCCTTCACCCCCTTGGCGACCACGTCGATCACCAGGCGGACGGTGTTCCCGGCCCCGACGACGGGGCTTGCGGGCCGGATGTTGATCTCACGAATGGCGAGCTCGCTCGCTGCGGAGGACGCCGGTATGGGCACCGCGAGGGCCCCCGCCGCGAGCGAGACGAGAAGAAGACTTCTGGTCATGGTCGAGACGCTAGGAAGCACCCGGTAATGACCAGGACCACGACGCACGCCCCGAACGGCAAAGGATCAGCCGGAGTACAGGCCCTCGATGACGTCGGCGTACTTGGCGTGGATGACCCGCCTCTTGAGCTTCAGGCTGGGCGTCAGCTCCTCGGTCTCGGCCGTCCACTCGGTGCCGAGCAGCGCCCACCGCTTGACCTGCTGCACCCTGGCCAGCTTGGCGTTGGCCACCACGACGGCGGCCTCCACCTCCTTGAGCACGGCGGAGTGCTCGGCCAGTTCGGCGAGCGAGCCGAACGTGATGCCGCGCGCCTGGGCCCAGCCGGGCGCCACCTCGGCGTCGAGTGTCAGCACGGCCACCGGGTAGGCCCGGTTGTCGCCGTAGGCGAGGGCCTGGCCGATGAGGGGGTGCTCCTTGAGGTGGTTCTCGATCTCGGCCGGGGAGATGTTCTCGCCGCCGGCGGTGATGATCAGCTCCTTCTTGCGGTCGACGACCCGGTAGAAGCCGTCGTCGTCGACCGAGCCGATGTCGCCGGTGTGCAGCCAGCCGTCGTCGTCGATCAGCTGGGCGGTGTCCTCGGGACGGTTGTGGTAGCCGCGGGTGTTGAGGGGGCTGCGGGCGAGGATCTCGCCGTCCTCGGCGATGCGGACCTCGACGCCCGGCTCCGCCCGCCCGACGGTGCCCAGGCGGTAGCAGGAGGGGCTGTTGCCGGTGAAGGCGCCGGTCGTCTCCGTCATGCCGTACACGTCGATGACCTTGAGCCCGAGACCGGCGTAGAAGCGCTGCACCTCGGCGGGCAGCGGCGCGGCGCCCGTGGCGGTCCACTCGGCGCGGTCGAAGCCGATCATGCCGCGGATGATGGACAGCAGTGAGGAGTCGGCCTGCTCGTAGGCGGCGGCGATCTCGGGGGTGAGCGTGCCGCCGTACTGCCCGGCCTCGACGTAGGCGACGCCGGCGGCCATGGCCCGTCGTACGGCGTCCTGCTGCTCGTCGGTCTGGGTGGCGAGGACGGCCAGCAGGCGGGCCATCATCTTCTCCCACACGCGCGGCACGCCGAAGAACATCATCGGCTTGACCTGCCCGAGCGTGGCGCCGAGATTGGCCAGGTCGGTGCAGAAGTACACGTGGGAGACCTTCACCAGGGGCAGGTAGAGGCTGAGCACCCGCTCGGCGATGTGCGCGTAGGTGAGGTAAGAGATCTGCGTGCCCTGGAGGGGCAGCGAGGTGATGCGGTCGGTCGACTCGACCTCGTAGAAGACGTTCGTGTGGGTGAGGGGGACGCCCTTGGGCCGGCCGGTGGTGCCCGAGGTGTACAGGACGGTGGCCACGTCGTCCGCGGTCACGGCGCGCCAGCGGGCCTCGACCTCGTCCGGGTGCGCGGCCAGCGCGGAGCGGCCCAGCTCCAGGAAGTCCGGCCAGGACAGGAACCGGTCGTCGTCGGGCGCGCCCTCCAGCATGATGATCTTGCGGAGTCCCGTCAGCCGGTCCAGCACCGGCTGCCAGCGGGCCAGCTCGGCGGGCCCGCCGAGCACCACGATCCGGGCGCTCACATCGGCGGCGACGAACGCGATCTGGTCGGGCGCGAACGTCGAGTAGACGGTGCAGCCGACGCCGCCCGCGTGCACCGCGCCGAGGTCGGCGAGCACGTGCTCGCTCCTGTTGATCATCATCAGCGCGACGGATTCGCCGGGTTCGAGGCCGAGCGCGGCGTATCCGGCCGCAATCTCGAGCACCCGCTGCCTGGCCTCGCCGTAACTCAGCGTGTTCCAGCCGCCGTCGACGGGGTCGGAGTAGGCGGGCGCGTCGGGGTAGCGCTCGGCCAGCTCGCCGAGCTGCCCGCATACGGTACGGCCGGCGATTAACCGCTCGATCTCGGCCCGGACTTCGAGGACATCTGCCATGGCACCCGCCTCCAGTCAGTACTCACTTGCCCAGCTGGCATGCATCGCACCACACCGCCGGGGTAGCGGCAAGACCATGGCATCGTCGTCACGTAGAGTGATGGATCGCGCACAAAGGAGGGCGGCGCATGACCAAGAGCGAAAGGACGTTCTTCGGGCATCCGTGGGGCCTGGCGACGCTGTTCGGCACCGAGATGTGGGAGCGTTTCAGCTGGTACGGCCTGCGCGCCATCCTGGCCACCTTCATGGCGGCCTCGCCCGCCCAGCACGGCCTCGGCATGACCGAGCAGACCGCGCAGGCGGTGGTCGGCGTCTACGGCGCGCTGATCTACCTGGTGGCGCTGCCCGGCGGCTGGATCGCCGACCGGGTGCTGGGCCCGCGCAGGTCGGTCTTCCTGGGCGGCTTCATCATCATGTGCGGCCACATCAGCATGGCCCTCCCGGTCGGCGACTCGTTCTTCATCTGGCTCGGGCTGCTGCTGATCATCGCGGGCACCGGCCTGCTCAAGCCGAACATCTCGGTCATGGTCGGCCGGCTCTACCGCGACGAGGACGACGGGCGCAGGGACGCCGGGTTCTCGCTGTTCTACCTGGGCATCAACATCGGCGCCTTCCTCGCGCCGATCGTGGTGGGCGAGCTGGCCGCGGGCGGCCGCTGGCATCTGGGCTTCGGCGCGGCGGCGGTCGGCATGGCGCTGGGCCTGCTGCAGTACACGCTGGGCAGGAAGAGCCTCAGGGGCGTCGGCGACGAGCCGGGCCTGCCGCTGACGCCGGCCGAAGGGACGCGGGCCGTCAAGGTCGTCTCGTTCGCGGTGGCGGTGACCGTGGTGGCCATGGCGATCTGGGTGGCGACGGGGACGTTCACGCTGTCCAGGCTCACGGTCGTGGTGACGGTCGTGGTGCTGGCGGTGCCGGTGCTCTACTTCGGCTACATCATGCTCGGCAGCCACGACCTGACCGAGGACGAGCGGCTGCGGATGAAGGCCTACATCTGGCTCTTCGTGGCGGCCGCCATCTTCTGGATGATCTTCGACCTGGCGCCGAGCAAGCTGCTGTTCTTCGCCCAGCACAACACCGTCCTGTCGCTGTTCGGCATCCCCATCCAGGCGGCGACCACGCAGTCGTTCAACTCGCTGTTCATCCTGCTCCTGGTGCCGGTGTTCGCGGCGCTGTGGACGAAGCTGGGGACCCGGGTGAGCACGCCGCAGAAGTTCGCGTTCGCGTTGTTCATGGCGGGTCTGAGCTTCGTGGTCATGGCGCTGGCGGCCAAGCTGGCCGAGACGGGCAAGATCTCGGTCTGGTGGCTGGTGCTGGTCTATCTGATCCAGGTGTTCGGCGAGCTGTCGCTGAGCCCGGTCGGGCTCTCGGTCACCAGCAAGCTGGCGCCGCGGGCGTTCAAGGGCCAGATGCTCGGCATCTGGTTCATCGCGGTCTCGGTGGGCGACGCGGTCGGCGGCCAGACCGGGCGGCTCAGCGACGTGCTGTCCGAACCCGCCTACTACCTGCTCCTGGCCTCGACGGCGGTCGTGGCGGGAGTGGTGTTGCTGGTGTTCACCCGGCGGCTGCGGGTACTGATGGCGGAGCACCACACCCAGCCGCTCCGGTAGAAATCTCTCTCGTGTCGGAAATTCTCGATCTCGTAGGCATCTTCGTCTTCGCCCTGTCGGGCGCGCTGATGGGCGTACGCAAGCGGCTCGACGTGGTGGGCATGGCGGTGATCGCCGAGATGACCGCGCTGGGCGGCGGCGTCGTGCGCGACCTGATCCTCAACGTCCGGCCCACCGCCTTCCAGAGCTCCGGGTACGTGCTCGTGCCGCTCGCGGCCACGGTCATCGTGTTCTTCTGGCATCCGCACGTGGCCAAGGTGATGCCCGCCATCCTGGTGCTCGACGCGGCGGGCCTCGGGCTGTTCTGCGCGGTGGGCACCGAGAAGGCGCTCGACTACGGGCTCGGCCCCCTGCACGCGGCCCTGCTCGGCGTCACGACGGCGGTCGGCGGCGGCATGCTGCGCGACGTGCTGGCCGGGGAGATCCCGACACTGCTGTACGACCGCCAGCTCTACGCGGTCCCCGCGACGCTCGGCTCGGCGGTGATGGCCGCGCTCTACACCCACGATCTGCACGGCTGGCCCGCCACGCTGGCCGCCGCCGTACTGGCCTTCGGCCTGCGCATCGCCGCGATGCGCTACAACTGGCGGGCCCCGCTCGCCCGGGGCGTCAAACCCCCGGAATGAGCCGGGCGCCTCAGACCATCGGCATGAGCGAGTCGGGCAGCCGCGGCCTGGTCCCGGCGGCTCCGCGCTCGTGAGCCGCCGCGATCCGGCTGACGGCTTCGGCGAGCACCTGGGGCGGGTGCGTGTACGGCAGGCGCAGGTAGCCCTCCAGCGTGCCTTCCAGCCCGAACCAGGGCCCCGGCGCGAGGCGTACCCCCTGATGGGCCGCGGCGTCGGCGAGGGCGACCGAGGAGCCCCCGTCCAGCCGCACCCACAACGAGCCGCCGCCTTTCGGCACGGTGAAGCTCCACCCGGGCAGCCGTTCGCGGAGCACGGCGGCGAGCGCGTCGCGGGAGGCCCGCAGCGTGCGGCGGCGCTCGGCCCTGGTCTGCTCGATCCGGTCGAACAGCCGCGCCACCACGAGCTGCTCCAGCACCGGGCTGGCGATGTCCACGGCCCCGCGGTAGACGGCCAGGCGGCGGGCCAGCGCGGCCGTGGTGCGTACCCAGCCGATGCGCAGCCCGCCCCACCACAGCTTGGAGGCCGAGCCGATGCTGATCATCCGGCTGTCGGTGTCGAAGGCGGCCATGGGCGCCGTGCGCGGCACCTCGTCCAGGGCCAGCTCCGACCAGGTCTCATCGATCACCAGCACGGTGTCGGTACGCCTGGCGGCCCCGGCGATCGCGGCCCTGGTGGCGTCGTCCATGAGCGCCCCGGTCGGGTTCTGGAAGTCGGGCATCAGATAGGCCAGCCGGGCCGCGGACTGGCGCATGGCGCAGGAGAGCAGGTCTGCCTGCCAGCCCTCGTGCGAGATGCCGACGGGCACGATCCTGGCGCCGCGCTGGCGGGCCACGTCCATGGCGTGCGGGTAGGTGGGCGACTCGACGAGCATCGGGTCGCCCGCGCCGACGAGCAGGCCCAGCACGAGCTGGATGGCGTGCTGGGAGCCGGTGGTGACGAGGATCTGCTCCGGCCTGGTGGCCAGCCCGCGGCCGGTGTAGTGGGCGGCGATCCGCTCCCTGAGCGCGAGCAGGCCCATCGGGTCGTAGCCGTGGCCCATGCCGTACCTGGGCAGGTCCGCCACGGCCTCGGTCATGGCCTCGGCCAGCGCCGACGGCGCGGGCGGGGCGGCGCAGTGCAGTGGGATGAGCCCGTCGCCGTCGACGGACAGCCACGGGTTGTCCGCCGACATGGCCGGGTCCGGCAGCGCGGTCCAGCTCCCCGAACCCTGCCTGCTCTCCAGGTAGCCCCGCTCGCGCAGCAGGTCGTAGGCGGCCGTTACCGTGGTGCGGCTGACCTCCAGGGTCTTGGCCAGGTCACGCTCGGCGGGCAGGCGCACCCGCACCGGCAGCTGCCCGTCCATGATGAGCGCGCGCACGGAGTCGGCGAGCGCGCGGTAATAGGGCCGGGCGCCCGCCGGGACGTCCACCAGCCTGGCCACCTGAGTCGCCGACAAATGCCTCATAAGGCCACTTTCCGGGATTGGCCCTGTTTTGGCAAGCCGCATCCCTGCCACTCTAGGACCACTATGAGCGAAGCGACCGTCCCACGCCCGAATACCCTCCCTGTCCGCCTCCTGCGTCTTTACGGCGGCCTGGCGCTGTACGGGCTGGGCATCGCCTTCCAGCTCGTGTCCGGGCTGGGCAACGCCCCGTGGAACACCCTGCACCAGGGCCTGGCCATGCGGACGGGCCTGTCGGTCGGGACGATCATCCTCGTGGTCGGCGTGCTGGTGATGCTGCTGTGGATCCCGCTGAAGGAGAAGCCCGGCCTCGGCACGATCAGCAACGTCCTGTTCGTCGGCCTGTTCGCCGACGCCGGCTTCTCCGTCCTGCCCACCGCCACGCACTGGGCGGCGAGCTGGCTCTACCTGGTGCTCGGCGTGCTGTCGATCGCCCTGGCCACTGTCCTGTACATCGGCGCGGGGATGGGCGCGGGACCGCGTGACGGCATCATGACCGGCCTGACCCGGCTGGGCCTGTCGCTCCGGCTCGCCCGCTTCCTCATCGAGATCATGGTGCTGGCCGCCGGCTGGCTGCTCGGCGGCACGGTCGGCGTCGGGACCCTGATCTTCGCGCTGGCCATCGGCCCGCTGACCCAGCTGCTCACCCGCTGGTTCCCCATGTCGTGACCCCGGCCGCTCGCCCGCCGGCTCTCCAAGACTGATCTCGCGGCCGTGCCCGCTCTCGACGCGACGTGCGCGGAGCGGCCGCGAGATCGCCCTTCCGCCGGTAGCGTCGATACATGCGGATCGAGGACTATGCGCTCATCGGGGACATGCAGTCGGCGGCCCTGGTCGGCAGAGACGGCTCCATCGACTGGCTCTGCCTGCCCAGATTCGACTCCCCCTCCTGTTTCGCGGCCATGCTCGGCAGCGAGCGCAACGGCCACTGGTGGCTCGGCCCGACCGGCAGGCGGCCCGCCACGCGGCGGCGCTACCGCCCCGACACGCTCATCCTGGAGAGCGAGTGGGACACCCCGACGGGCACGGTCCGCGTCATCGACTTCATGCCGCCGCGTGACCGCAACCCCGACGTGGTCCGCATCGTCGAGGGCGTCTCGGGCACGGTCGAGATGTCCACGCAGCTCAGAGTCCGCTTCGACTACGGCAGGATCGTGCCGTGGGTGCGCCGCACCAACGGCCACCTGCAGGCGATCGGCGGCCCCGACTCCATCTGGCTGCACTCCCCCGTCCCGCTCAAGGGCGGCGACTACGCCCACCGCGCCACCTTCACCATCAAGGAGGGCGAGCGGCTGCCGTTCGTGTTCACCTGGCACCCATCGCATCAGCCGATGCCGTCGCAGATCCACGCCGAGACCCAGCTCGCCGAGACCGAGGCGATGTGGACCGAATGGGTGGCCAAATGCTCCTATGAAGGCCCCTACCGCGAGGCCGTCGTCCGTTCGCTGATCACCCTCAAGGGCCTCATCTACGACCCCACCGGCGCCATCGTGGCCGCGCCCACCACCTCCGTCCCCGAAGACCTGGGCGGGGTGCGCAACTGGGACTACCGCTACTGCTGGCTGCGCGACGCGACGATGACGCTCGACGCCCTGATCAACTCCGGCTATCTGGACGAGGCCGCCGCCTGGCGGGCGTGGCTGCTGCGCGCGATCGCGGGCCGCCCGCAGGACCTGCAGATCATGTACGGCGTCGCGGGCGAGCGGCGGCTGCCGGAGACGCAGCTCGAGTGGCTGGACGGCTACGAGGACTCCCGCCCGGTCAGGATCGGCAACGACGCCGTCAACCAGCTTCAGCTGGACGTCTACGGCGAGGTGATGAGCTGCCTGTTCTTCTCCAGGACCTCCGGCGTGGCCGCCGACGACCGCGCCTGGGCGATCCAGCGTCAGCTGCTCGACTACGTGGCCGAGCACTGGGACGAGCCCGACGAGGGGCTGTGGGAGGTACGCGGCCCGCGCAGGCACTTCACCCACTCCAAGATGATGTGCTGGGTGGCGCTCGACCGTGCCGTGAAGTACGTGGAGAGGTTCGGCAGGACCGGCCCCGTCGACAAGTGGCGGGAACTGCGCGACGTCGTGCACGCCGAGATCTGCGACAAGGCCTACGACCCCACGCGCAACACCTTCACCCAGTACTACGGCTCGACGGCCCTCGACGCCTCGCTGCTGCTCATGCCCATGGTGGGCTTCCTGCCGGCCGACGACCCGCGCGTGCTCGGCACAGTGGCGGCCATCGAGAAGGAGCTGATGTCCGACGGTTTCGTGCTGCGCTACCCGGTGGCCGAGGACAACGACGTCGACGGCCTGACCGGCGGCGAGGGCGCGTTCCTGGCGTGCAGCTTCTGGCTGGTCGAGGTGATGGCCATGCAGGGACGCAAGGAGGAGGCGACACGGCTGTTCGAGCGGCTGCTCGCGCTGCGCAACGACGTGGGGCTGCTCGCCGAAGAGTACGACCCGCGATACGACCGTATGGTGGGAAATTTCCCCCAGGCGTTCAGCCACGTCCCCCTGGTGCACGCGGCCCGCGCGCTCTCCCGGCTGTGCTGATCTGATGGTTCAGGCGGCGAGCCGGGCCAGCACCTTGGCGAACTCCGGCGGCGGCGCCACCACGAGTCGGGCCAGGCCGTCCTGCAGGACGATGTCCGCCCTGATGAGGGTCAGCCGCCCCTCGTGCCACCAGTAGACCTGCGGGCTGAGCCCGTCGGTGCGTACGGCGTGCACGCGCAGCCGCTCCAGGGCCCGCACCACGCCGATCCCGTCGACCGGGTGCACGATCAGCGTGTACGGATCCGGCAGCACCACCAGCACCCCGTCGGCGGGCAACGGCAGATAGTCGCCGAGCCAGCGCAGATGGGTGGCGGCGGCCGGGGTCCGGCTGGTCAGGCGCCACACCGGCGTGCCCGACAGCTCGATGGACTCGATCTCCAGCCGCTCGTCCCGCCCGACGTTCGTGACGGCCAGCTCCAGCGCCCGGCCCGACGGGACGGGCCAGCAGCCGGCCTCCTCGGGGCGTACCGGCCTGGAGCCCACCGTGAGCAGCTCGACCAGGTCGCCGTTGATGTGGCGGCCGATCACCCTGGTCAGGTCGGCGACCTCGTCGACCGCCTCGACGCGGGTCCGCAGCAGCGGCTTGACCTGGTCGAGGTCGCACACGTCGAGCAGCTCGTCGGCCGCCGCGACCGCGTTGGCGAGGTGCTCGGAGACCAGCATCGGCCAGTCGTCCCTGGGCCTGCGGCCCGCCTCGCGGCGCAGCCCGGTGAGCCTGACCAGGATCTCCCTGCCGCCACTCAGCGTCAGCGAGGCACCGTCGGCGGCGAAGTCGCAGGTGAAGCCGAGGGAATCGGCGACGAGCCCGAGCAGGGAGTCGAGGTCGGTGTCCTCGATCGAGCGTCGCGAGGGCTCCCGGTCACGCCTGAACAAGTTCACGCACCGTGTCCCCTCTGTCCGTTTCGTCCGTATACGTGTATTCCTACCTTGCCTGCTCCTCGTCGCGGAACAGACCAGCCAGCGAGCACGATTCGGTATCGATAGCCCCAAGAGCCCCAAGCCACACACTCATCTGTGGTGCGCCGTGACCCACCGGCAACCCCGCCAGGACGGGCACTCCGAGCGGCAGCAGCCGGTCTTTAAGCACGGGATAGGGATCCCCGCAGCCCACCCACGTACCGAGGGCGATCCCGCGCACGCCGTCGAAGGCACCCGCCTGCAGGAGCTGGGTGAGCATCCGGTCGACGCGGTAGGGCTCCTCGCCGATGTCCTCCAGCAGCACGATCTTCCCGGCGAACGACGGGTGGTAGCGGGTGCCGCACATGGAGGCGAGCAGCGACAGGTTACCGCCCGCCAGTATGCCCTCGGCCCGGCCGGGAGACAGCACCAGGTCGCCGAGGACGGGCGGCGCCTGGCGGTCCAGGGCGGCCCGCAGGTGCTCCCAGGTGCGCGGCTCGGCCCCCTTCTCCTCGGCGATCACGTCGCAGGCCGGCATCGGGCCGTGCAGCGTGGGCACGCCCAGCTCCGCCGCGAACGCGTGGTGCAGCGCCGTGATGTCACTCGACCCGATCAGCGTCTTGGGTCCCGCCGCGCGCATGAGGCCCCAGTCGAGCAGGCCGAGCAGCCGGGCCGCGCCGTAGCCGCCCCTGGCGCAGAACACCGCGGAGACGGCCGGGTCGCACCAGGCGGCCTGCAGGTCGGCGGCGCGCGCCGCGTCGGTTCCGGCGAGGTAGGGAAGCTCCTGGCGGCCGAGAACGTGCTCGCCGACCACGACCTTCAGCCCGAGTCCCTCCAGGCGCTCGACCCCCCGCCTGAGCAGGACGGCGTTCGGCGGCCCCGAGGGCGAGACGACGGCGACGGTGTCACCCTGCCGCATTGATCAACTCCTGGACGGGCGGCGACGCCGAGGTTGGCTTTTTCACCCGCCAAACGGTGTCACACTTACCTCTCGTATGCGACTTCCGCCCCACATCCTCGTGGTCAACGGCATCAAGGTCCGCAGGCCGGTCTTCCTGCTCGGTGCTCCGCACTCCGGCGCGGACCTGCTCGCCCGCGCCCTGAAACGCTCCCCCGGCTTCCACATCACGATGGGCCGGACGTCCGTCGCCCACGTGGTGTACGCCTTCGCCCGCAAGCCGTCGATCGGCCAGACGTCGGGAGCCGTACGCGTGCTGCGCGACGCGCTGGCCGAGTCGTGGCAGGTGCTGCCCCGCTCGTGCGGCCAGTGCGCCGAGGCGTGCAGGGAGGCGGGCGGCGTGACGAGCATGGGCCCGTGCGTGGCCACCAGCGAGGTGACCAGGTTCGGCGACGGCAGCCCCGACCTGCTCTACAGCGCGCCCGTGCTGCTGCGGGCCTTCCCCGACGCCCGGTTCGTGCAGCTGATCCGCGACGGCCGCGACGTGACCGCCGACATGCTCGACGACCCGGACTGCCTGGCCTGGTTCAAGCCGGTGATGCTGTCGGAGGAGACCGAGTTCCCCAACCCGTTCCTCGGCGTCAACCGCGACGAGCACCGCGACCGCTGGAAGGGCATGCCCGCCGCGGGCAAGAGCGCTCTGCGCTGGCGCAGCGCCGTACGGCTCAGCGCCACGCTGCGCAAGGAGCTGCCCGCCGACCAGCTCCTCACGCTGCGCTATGAGGATCTCGTGCAGCGGCCCGCGGAGCCGGTGGCGGCGCTCACGGAGTTCCTGGAGACGCGCGTCTCCAAGATCGGTTTGTACGCCCCGCGGGTCTCCGAGGTCGGCTCCTGGCGTACCCGCCTGCGGCCCGGCGACCTCACCCTGGTGGAGAAGGTCGCCAGGCAGGAGCTCACGCGACTGGGCTATCTGAAGCGCTGAACTGGGTGCGGTAGAGCTCGGCGTAGAGCCCGCCGCGTGCCAGCAGCTCTTCGTGGCGGCCCCGCTCGGCGATGCGGCCGTCCTGGACGACGAGGATCTCGTCGGCCTCCCTGATCGTCGACAGCCGGTGCGCGATCACCAGCGAAGTGCGGCCGGCCAGCGCGGTCTTCAGGGCCTGCTGCACGGCCGCCTCCGACTCCGAGTCCAGGTGCGCGGTGGCCTCGTCGAGCACCACCACGCGCGGCGCCTTCAGCAGCAGCCTGGCCAGCGCCAGCCGCTGCTTCTCGCCACCGGACAGCCGGTAGCCGCGGTCGCCGACGACGGTGTCCAGCCCATCGGGGAGCGCCTCGATGAGGTCACCTATCTGCGCGGCCCTGAGAGCGTCCCAGATCTCCTCATCGCTCGCCCCTGGCCTGGCGTAACGGAGGTTGGCCCCGATCGTGTCATGGAAGAGATGAGCGTCCTGCATGACCACGCCCACGGTGTCGCGCAGCGAGGCGAGCGTGGCCTCGCGCACGTCGAGCCCGTTGATCCGCACCGCGCCCTCGTTGACGTCGTAGAGCCGGGAGACCAGCGAGGTGATCGTGGTCTTGCCCGCCCCCGAGGGGCCGACCAGGGCGATGAGCCGGCCGGGCCCGGCCGTGAACGACACGCCGCGCAGCACCTGCTGGGACGGGCCCGTGTCCTGCCTGGCCACCGACTCCAGGGAGGCCAGCGACACCTCCTCGGCCGCCGGGTAGCGGAACTCGACGTCGTCGAACTCGATCGTCACCGGCCCGTCCGGCAGCGGCCGGGCGCCGGGCTTCTCCGACACCATGGGCTTGAGGTCGAGGATCTCGAAGACCCGGTCGAAGCTGACGAGCGCGGTCATCACGTCCACCTGCACGTTCGACAGCGAGGTGAGGGGTCCGTACAGCCGCATCAGCAGGGCGGCCAGGGCCACCAGGGTGCCCAGCTCGAAGGCGCCGCCGACGGCCAGCACGCCGCCGATGCCGTACACCAGCGCGGTGGCCAGCGCCGCGACCAGGCCGAGCGCGACCCGGAACACGGTGGCGTACATCCCGACCGTCACACCCACGTCGCGCACCCGGCCGGCGCGGGCGCTGTAGACGGCGGTGTCGTCCTCGGGGCGGCCGTAGAGCTTGGCCACCATCGCGCCCGCCACGTTGAACCGCTCGGTCGTGACCGAGCTCATCTCGGCGTCGAGCTGCATCTGCTCGCGGGTCAGCGCGGACATGCGCCGCCCGACCCACTTGGCGGGCACGATGAAGATCGGCAGCAGCACCAGCGCGACCACCGTCACCTGCCACGACAGCGCCAGCATCGCGCCCAGCACCAGGACCAGGCTGACCACGTTGCTGACCACCGAGGACAGCGTGCTGGTCACGGCGCGCTGGGCGCCGATCACGTCACTGTTGAGCCGGCTGACCAGCGCGCCGGTCTGCGCGCGCATGAAGAAGGCCACCGGCATGCGCTGCACGTGGTCGAACACCTCGGTGCGCAGGTCGTAGATCAGCCCTTCGCCGATGCGCGCGGAGAACCAGCGCTGCACGAGCGTGAGAGCCGCGTCCACCAGCGCGAGCGCGCCGATCGCCACGGCCAGGCCGACCACGACGCCACCGCGCCTGGGCAGGATGCCGTCGTCGATGATCGCCTTCATCAGCAGCGGATTGGCGATCACGATCACCGCGCCCGCCATCACCAGCAGCAGGAACGCGGTTATCTGCCCGGTGTAGGGCTTGGCGTAGCGCGCGATGCGCCGGACCGTGCCCGGCGTGAGCCGCTGCTTGGTCACGGAGCCGTCGCGCCGCAGGGACGCCCATACCTGGGGGCCGAAGCCCCCTCCCATCATCGCCATTCGGGGGTCCTCCTCCCCCGGCTCAGCACCCGGGAGCCCCGTGGGATTCCCGGGTCAGCTCAGCGCGAAACCCGGCGCGATCGAGTCAGCTCAACGCGACACCTCAGCGGCTCCCGAGCCGGCTCGACGCTCAGGCTCCGCCAAAGAGCGCTTTGAGGCGGCGTGCCTGCTCGACACCTTCCGCCACGCTCTGCTCCTCCAGGGTGCGCGCCCGCGCCCCCTGGAGGAGTCGCTTGGTCGCCGCCGCCGCGTCCCGGTTGGTCGACAGCAGCTCGGCGATCTTGTCTTGTACGGCTCGCGCCAGGTCATCCGCCGCGACCACGCGTTCGGCGAGGCCGATCCGCATGGCCTCCTCCGCCCCGATCGTCCTCGCGGTCAGGCAGATGTCGATCGCCTTGGCCAGCCCCACCAGCTCGACCAGTGGCTTGGTGCCGGTCAGATCGGGCACCAGCCCCAGTGCGGGCTCTTTCATGCAGAATTTGACGTCGTCGGCCACGATGCGCAGGTCACAGGCGAGCGCGAGCTGAAACCCCGCACCGATCGCGTGCCCCTGCACGGCCGCTATGGAGACGATCTCCGGTCGGCGGAACCACAGGAACCCTTGTTGGGCCTTCCTGATCTGCTGCTCGAACGCTGTGGTGTCGAGTTGTGCCGCCGAGCTGAACGAGCCCTGTCCGGGCACTCCCTCAGACGTGAACATTCGCAGGTCGATACCTGCCGAGAAGGACGGTCCCTCACCTTTCACGACGACGATGCGCACCTGCTCAGGCAGGTTGTCCCCGATGTCAGCCAGTGCCGCCCAGGTCGCGAACGTCTGTGCGTTTCGCTTACTGGGCCGATCCAGCGCGATCGTCGCGATCTCACCGTCCACCTCGAAGCGAAGTCCGATCTCCGCCAGCCTTTCGGCAGAGACTTCCTCCGTGTACCCCCCACGCTGTGGCGCCTGCGCTTCCGCCATCGCCCGCTCCCTCATTTGCCTTAGCCGTCGCGCCCGAGCCTACAGAATGTCATTCTGGGACTCGGGCGCGACGGCGGCTGACTTGGGACGAGCGGCTGCGGTCGCACGTTCCGAGGCGGCCGTCAGCGCTTGGACTTGCCTCGGGTCGCTCCTCCGCGCCCGCGCAGAGTCACACCGGACTCGCTCAGGATGCGGTGGATGAACCCGTAAGACCGACCGGTCGAAGCGGCCAGGGCGCGGATGCTCTCGCCCGCGGCGTAGCGCTTCTTGAGATCGCCGGCCAGTTTTTCACGATCGGCCCCGGTTACCCGGGTGCCCTTCTTCAGTGTCTCGGCCACGAGTACCTCCTGTAGTGCCGGACTTCCGCAGCGTTACTCCGCCATGATCAGTCATTTCAGCGGGATCGGCTACCTACTCCACGGGAAAAGATCCGTACCCACCCAAATTAAGATCAGGCAAGTGCCACAAGATCGGAAAATTCCTCGCTCCACGCGTCTTCAGTTCCGTCTGGTAGCAAGATCACCCTATCCGGTGACAAGGCGTCAACGGCACCCTCGTCATGGGTGACGAGCACGATCGCTCCTGAATATGACCTCAGAGCGTTCAGAACTTGCTCGCGGCTGACCGGATCTAGGTTGTTCGTGGGCTCATCGAGCAGAAGTACGTTCGCACTGGACAGGACCAGCATGGCCAGCGCCAGCCGGGTCTTCTCGCCGCCGGACAGCACGCCCGCCGGCTTGTCGGAGTCGTCGCCGGAGAACAGGAAGGAGCCGAGGACCTTGCGCAACTCGGTGTCGGTGAACTTGTCGCCGGCCGAGCGCATGTTCTCCAGCAGGGTGCGCTCGCCGTCGAGCGTCTCGTGCTCCTGGGCGTAATAGCCGATCTTCAGGCCGTGGCCGGGCCTGATCTCGCCGCTGTCGGGCGTTTCGACCCCGCCCAGCAGCCGCAGCAGCGTGGTCTTGCCCGCGCCGTTGAGCCCGAGGATCACGACCCGGTGACCTCGGTCGATGGCCACGTCGACGTCGGTGAAGACCTCGAGCGAGCCGTAGGACTTGGACAGGCCCGCGCCCGTGAGCGGGGTGCGCCCGCAGGGCAGGGGGTCGGGGAAGCGCAGCTTGGCGACCTTGTCGCTCTGGCGCTCCTCCTCCGTGCCGGCCAGCAGCCGGTGCGCGCGGCGCATCATGTCCTGGGCGGCCTTGGCCTTGGTGGCCTTGGCCCGCATCTTGTCGGCCTGCGACAGCAGGGCGCCCGCCTGCTTCTCGGCGTTGGCCCGCTCGCGCTTCCTGCGCTTCTCGTCGGTCTCGCGCTGCGCCAGATAGGCCTTCCAGCCGACGTTGTAGTGGTCGATCACACTGCGGTTGGCGTCGAGGTGCAGCACCTTGTTGACCGTCGCTTCAAGAAGACCCACGTCGTGGCTGATGATCACCAAGCCGCCCTGATGCGATCGCAAAAAATCACGAAGCCACCCGATTGAGTCCGCATCTAGGTGGTTTGTCGGCTCGTCAAGAAGGAGAGTTTCCGCTCCGCTGAAAAGAATGCGCGCCAATTCCACGCGCCTTCGCTGGCCGCCGGAAAGCGTTTCCAGTGGCTGCCCGAGCACCCGGTCGGGCAGGCCCAGACTGGAGGCGATGGAGGCGGCCTCGGACTCGGCCGCGTAGCCGCCGAGCACGTGCATCTGGTCCTCGAGCCGGCCGTACTGCTTGACGGCCTTGTCGCGGGTGCGCACGTCGGCGGAGGACATGCCGAGCTCGGCCTCGCGCAGCTTGCGCAGCACCTCGTCGAGCCCTCTGGCCGACAGGATGCGGTCGCGGGCGAGCACCTGCAGGTCACCGGTGCGCGGGTCCTGCGGCAGGTAGCCGACGGCGCCGCTGGTGGTGACGCTGCCGCTGGCGGGCATGCCCTCGCCGGCCAGCACCTTGGTCAGCGTGGTCTTGCCCGCGCCGTTGCGGCCGACGAGCCCGATCTTGTCGCCGGGATTGACCCGGAACGAGGCGTTCTCTATGAGTAGCCGCGCGCCCGCGCGCAGCTCGATGTCACTGGCGATGATCATGATTGACGGAACACTCCCGAGCTAGGGGTAAGAAGAGGTGGGCGTGGGGGGACGCCGGTCAATCGGGAGTGTGCATACAGATCAGTGTAGAGCCCCCGCCGGGAGCCCCACCTCTGCTTAATCCGCCGGCAGGTGGTCTCCGATCAGCGCGAGGTTCTGGATCGCGGCCAGGCCGTACTGGGCGGCGTCGTTGGTGGAGACGAACGGCGCTTCCAGCACATGCGCCAGGACGTGCGGCCCCTCGACCCGGGTCAGGCGCCAGTCCGGCTCGCGTTGCAGGGGGTTGCGGTTGAGCTGGTCGCCCTCGTCGAGGAAGAACTTGCGCCAGGCCAGGTCCGCCAGCTCGGCGTCGCCCGAGCGGGCCGCGGCGTACGCGGCGAGGCGGCTGTGCGCCTGCACGAGCGAGATGCCGCTCAGCGGCCGGCCCACCTCGGCGGCCTGCCGCTCGGGGGAGGCCAGGTAGAGCCGGCAGTAGTCCAGCCACGCCTGCTCGAACCCGGGGACGTCCAGGTCGAGCGCGATCAGCTCGGAGCACATCTCGGGCAGCCCGAAGACCGACGACAGGTGGGAGACGGAGATCTGGTCCCGCGAGGTGTCGAAGCGGCCCGTGGCCAGGTCGAGGCGGGCCTCGCCGGTCAGGAACCCGCGCGGCAGCGCCCCGATGCCGGCCATCGTGCCCAGCAGCCTGTCCTTGGCGTGCTCGTCGCCGTACCGCTCCCACCGGGTGAGCCAGGCCGCCGCGAGCGCGCCCCAGTCGGTGCCGAGCCCGACCGCCAGGGCGGCCGGATCGGGGGTGTAGACGTCCTCGCGCACCTTGCGCGTGGGGTCGATCACCAGGAACGTCTCCTCGGGCCTGGCCAGCTCGTCGAGCAGGTCGCCGGTGCGCTCGTCGGCGGTCAGGTAGTAGAACAGGCGCCGGTAGGCGGCGTTGGAGATGCGCAGCTGCTTGGCGCTGCAGCCCCAGTGCTGCACGTTGTGCCTGGTGCCCAGGCCCTTCCAGCGGCCGAGGTGATAGACGTCGACCTCGCCGGTGTGGCGGGTCATGGCCTCGGCGAAGCGGAAGACGTCGGCCCGTCCCGTGCGCAGGTACTGGTACCAGAGCCACAGGTCGGGCGAGAGCTCGGAGTTGTCCCAGGCATAGCCGCCGACGTCGTAGCGCCAGGTGTGCCGGTCGGCGTCATAGGTGTGCATGACGTCGCCGTAGTCCCAGAACCCGTACCACCTGCGCTGCTCCCGCTCGCGCCGGTAGAAGTCGAACAGCAGGTCCAGCCGGTCCTCGATCGCGGCATGGGCGGGCAGGGAGCGGTCCGGCAGCGCCCAGTCGCCGAACACGCCCGCCTCGCGGACGCGTTCCGGGGCGGCGGCCAGCAGCGCCGGCTCGTTCATCGCGTCCGCGTGCCCGGCCAGGGCCTCCGATGACGGCGTGGCGTCGTGGACGCGCAACGTGAGCTCGTGGGTACGCGCGATGCCCTGGGCATGGCCGAAGCCCGGCTCGTAGTCCTCGTAGGTGATCTCCAGGCCCTCCAGCTGCTCGGCGAAGGTGTCCTGGCCCATGCCGTCGTGGTAGAAGCGCAGGTCCATGGCGGGCGCGGAGGGCGACCAGAGCCAGACGGTCGCGGTGGCCAGGTCCGTGGCGGCGCCTCTGACGTCGAGCCGGGTGGGGTGCAGCCGCCAGAAGTCGCGCAGGCCGAAGCCGAGGCCGCCGCTCGCGCCGCCGAGGTAGCCGTACCCGGCCGAGCGGGTGCCCGACGGCACGCTCACCCAGGCGTGGCCGTCGGCGGTGCGTTTGCGCAGGGTGAAGCCGTCGGCCGAGGTCTGGTCGAGGGTGTAGTCGTTCCAGGCGGGGATGAGGTGCAGGCGGTTCGCCACCTCGGGGTTGCCGATCGGGCCACACGGCCTGCCCTCGGTCTGGGCCCGCCGTACGGCTTCCCCGGGGTCGCGGCGCAGCCCGGTCAGGCCGCGTACCGCCTCGGTGAGGAAGCCGTCCTGCCCGGCCAGCCGCACGTGGCGGTCGTGGAGCTCGTCGCGCATGACCACGTCGGCGCGCAGGCCGAGCCCGGCCAGGAAGTCGCGCTCCGGGTCGCCGTCCCAGACGAAGGTGTGCATGACGCGCACGTCCTCGGCGCCCGCGTAGAAGTACAGGCGGACGGTGAACGGCAGCCGGCCGCCGTGGTCTCCCGTCAGCCGGACCACGGCCCGGACGGGTCCGTCCTGCTCGACGGTGACCTCGCGGACGATGCCCGTGGCCTGCTCGCGGGTGACGGTGCCGCCCTCGTCCGGGGTGGGGCCGTCCTGGTGGAGGCTGACCAGGCGGACGTTCCTGGCGATCTCGCGGGAACCGTGGGAGACGGAGCGGGCCAGCGTGTCACCCGCCTCCTCGATCGTCCAGGTGACGGGTCCGGTGCTCACCCGCAGCACGCCGCCCTCACGGACAACGGTGACGGGCCGCTCCGGCACGCCACCAGGCTGCCCCGCCGCGAGTTCGTACGACGCGGCGGGCTGGGCCTGCGGCCCGATCGCGTGCGCCGACCACTTGACCGACCCGTCCGGCCAGGTGGCGCTCACCCAGCTCTGCACCGGCACCGCGCGGCCCTCGGGATCGGTGAGCGCGAACGGGGAGTCGCGCTCCACCGTGCCGCGCTCCCACGGCACCCCCCAGGTCACGCCCTGTTCCTTGGGCCGGTCGAGCCAGTTCAGCGTGGTCAACAGATCTCCTTGAGTCGCCCGGCGACGATCGCCGCCACCTCGTCGGCGCCGCGAAAGCAGAAGTGGGTGTCGTCGGCGACGCCGTCGGGATAGAGCGGGTGCTCGCCGGGCGCGAAATGGGTGAACAGGGCCTTGGAGCCCTCGGGTCCGAGCCGCTCGTACAGCTCAGTGGTCGCGACGGTCAGGTCGATCAGCGGCAAGCCCTCGGCCGCCGCCAGCTCGCGCACCTGGCCGGGATGGTCGCCATGCGTCGGCACCAGCCGATCGCCGTCGAACCTGCGCCGCTGCACCGGCGTACACAGCACCGGCAGCGCCCCCGCCCCACGCGCCTCCTCGGCGAAGACGCGAAGATTGTCGCGGTACGGCAGGTCAGGCTCCTTCTGATCGTTGTGCCCGAACTGGAGCACCACGACATCGCCGAGGGCGGCCTCCCGCAGGAGCGCCGCCCACAACCCCTCCGCCCGGTGGCTGGCCGTGGTGGCGCCACCCTTGGCGAAGTTCCGCACCGGGCCGCCGACATGGGCGCCGAGCTGCGCCCCCCAGCCCGACATCGGCGCCTCGAACGCCGGACAGGAGGCGACCGTCGAGTCACCGGCCAGCAGCACGGTCCGGGTCACTCCTTGACGCCTCCGATCAGCACGCCCTTGGCGAAGTGCTTCTGCAGGAACGGATAGAAGAACAGGATCGGCAGCGTCGCGATCACCACGACCGCGAACTTCAGCCCCTGCTCCGGCGGCACCCAGGTCCGGTCCATCTGGGCCAGGGCGTTCGCGGCGTCGTTGCTGGTGAGCTGCCGGACGAGGATCTGCAGCGTCCACTTGCTCGGGTCGCTGATGTACAGCAGCGGCGACATGTAGTCGTTCCAGATGGCCACCGCGTAGAACAGCGAGAACGTCGCGATGATCGGCTTGGACAGCGGTAGGACGATCTTGAAGAACACGCCCATCTCGTTGCAGCCGTCGATCCGCGCCGCCTCTTCCAGGGCCTGCGGGAGCTCCTGGAAGAAGCTCTTCACGATGATCAGGTAGAACGGGTTGATCGCCAGCGGCAGGATCAGCGCCCAGTAGCTGTCGAGCAGCCCCATGTCGCGCACCACCAGGTAGGTGGGGATCATGCCGCCGGAGAAGACCAGCGTGAAGATGATCAGGTTCAGGACCAGCGCCCGGCCCGGCAGGTACCTCTTGGCCAGCGGATAGGCCATGGTGAAGGTCAGCAGGAGCTGCACCACCGTGCCCACGGCCGTCACGACCACGGTCGTGAGCAGGGCGCGGATGAAGGTGTCGGTGGCGAAGATGTAGCGATAGGACTCGGTGACGAACTTCTCCGGCCACAGGAAGAACGGCCGCGAGGAGATCTCCGCCTCGCCCGCGAACGAGCCCGCCAGCACGTAGAGCAGCGGCAGGATCGTGATCAGCGCCACCCCGACGAGCAGCACGACGTTGAGCGTGTCGAAGACGCGGCTGCCGAGCGAGCTGTTGTTGTTGACCGGCGGCTTGGTCGCGCTCTTGGTGTTCTTGGTCTCTGTCATGGTCGACATGCCGGGGCTCCTTAGAACAATCCACGCTGGCCGAGGCGCTTGGCCAGCCAGTTGGAGCCGAAGATCAGGATGACACCGGCCACGCCCTTGAACAGGCCGACGGCGGTGGAGTAGCTGATGGCGCCCTGGGTGATGCCGACGTAGTAGACGTAGGTGTCGAACACGTCCGCCACCGAGCGGTTCAGCGAGGTGGTCATCAGCCAGATCTGCTCGAAACCGGAGTCGAGCAGGTTGCCGGAGGCGAGGATCGCCATGACGACGACGGTGGGGCGGATCGCGGGGAGCGTGACGTGCCAGAGTTGCCGGAAGCGTCCCGCGCCGTCCATGCGCGCCGCCTCGTACAGGTTCGGGTCCACGCCCGCCAGCGCGGCCAGGTAGAGGATCGTGCCCCAGCCGGTCTGCTTCCACAGCTGCTGCAGGATGATCAGCGGCCGGAACCAGTCCTCCTGCGCCATGTAGTCGATCTTCGAGGTGTCGCCGAGGATGTCACGGATCCACCCGGACAGCACGCCGAAGTCGGCCGCGAACAGCAGGTACGTCAGCGACGCGACGATGGTCCAGGACAGGAAGTGCGGGATGTAGATCAGCGACTGGACCGAGCGCTTGACGATGTTGATCCGCAGCTCGTTCAGCAGCAGCGCCACCACGATCGGCGCGGGGAAGACGAAGACGACGTGCAGCAGCGCCAGGAACATCGTGTTGAACATCAGCCGGCCGAAGTCCGGGCCGGCGAACAGCTCCTCGAAGTGCTTGAACCCCACCCACGGGCTGCCGGAGTAGCCGAGGAACGGCAGGAAGTCCTGGAAGGCGATCGTCACGCCGTACATCGGCAGATACTTGAAGATCGCGAAGTAGGCGACGCCCGGAAGCAGCATCAGATAGAGCCAGCGATAACGCATCAGCGCCGTGCGGAACGGCACTTTGTCGGCCCTACGCTTCTTGGCCTTGGGTGCCGCCTTCACGGGAGGCGGCGCCAGGTCGGTGGCCACAGCGGCCCCTTTCCTCATCAGAAATCCGCCGAGCGGCCCGCCTCTGCGGTCCTGGGGAGGCGGGCCGGTGGGCAGATCTCGTGTCAGCGGTGAGGGGCCCGGGCGCGGCCCGGACCCCTCAGGCGGGGTCTACTTGGGGAGCTTCGAGACCAGGTCGTTGACCTCGGCGGCCACCTGCGTGCCACCCGAGTCGTACCAGCGCTTGATCTCGGCCTTCAGCTGGTCCTCGGTGAAGGTGCCCGACAGGTACTTGATGCGGGCGTCCGGGATGATCGTGTCGAGCTGCGCGCCCTTCGAGACGGCGGTGGGCGAGACCACGGGCAGAGCCACGTTGTGCACGGCCGTCTTGAGGTCCTCCGCCGTCAGCTCCTTCTGCAGCGCGAGCATCTTCTTGTACGGCTCTCCGGACGGCACGCGCTGGTAGGCGATGCCGCCGATGTCGTTCATTCCCTTGGTGCTGAGCTGGGTGAAGGCGTCGTCCACGTTGTCCTGGACGGTCTTGACCGCGGGGTCGTCCTCGTTGATCAGCGCGGCGGTGTCGCCGTTCTCGACCTTGAAGTTGCGGCCCTCGATGCCGTTCTGGAGCAGGACCTGGCCCTCCTTGGTGGCCAGCTTGTCCAGCACCTTCAGCACGTTGTCCAGGTCGGCCTCGGTCCGCACGCTCTGCTTGGAGATGGCCAGGACGTCGTTGTAGCCGGTGAACGGGTAGGAGAACTTCTGGCCGTCGGAGCGCTTGAGGTTGCCGACCATGGTGACCTTGTCACCGTAGTTCTGCGGGTCGTCCTCCTTGAACAGGTCGAGGACCTGCCGGGAGCGGACATTGACGTCGATGATCATGCCGCCCTTGTTCTGGTGGAACGGCTCGTTCCACTTGGCGGCGTCGAGGGTGGCGAAGTCGGGGTTGACCATGCCGCCGTCGACCATCTTCTTCAGCCACCGGTTCGCCTCGAGGAACTCGGGGGTGTCGAAGCCCGGCACGATCTTGCCGTTGCGCTCGCCCCAGCCGTTCGGGGCGCCGAACCAGGTCTCGATCACGTCATACGGGCTGGCGGTGGCGTAGTTGCCCGGCCACTTCGGGATGACGAGACCGTAGGTGTCGTTCTTGCCGTTGCCGTCCGGGTCCTTCTCGGTGAACGCCTTGGCGACCTCGTACAGGTCGTCGACCGTCTTGGGCTCTTCCAGGCCGAGCTTCTTCAGCCAGTCCTTGCGGATCACGATCGCCGAGCGCAGCAGCGGGCGCATCCGGTAGAAGCCGTAGGTCTTGCCGTTGATCGAGGAGTTGAGCGCCGTCCGCGCGTCGGCGGGCTTCAGGTTCGGGTACTTGTCTATCTTGTCGGTCAGATCCCAGAAAGCACCGGCTTGGGCGGACTTGACGAACGCCGGCATATGCGGGTCCACGTCCACGACCTGCGGGATGTTGTCCGAGGCGAGCATGACGTTGAGCTTGTCGGCGTACTCGGCGTTGGGGACCCACGTGACCTGGAGCTTCTTGCCGAGGAACTTCTCGACCGCCTGCTGCATCTCGCCCTTGGGATCGGGCGCCGTGCCGAACAGCCGCGTCATGAAGGTGATCGTGCCGGCGTCGGTCTGGGGCGCGGCACCACCGGAGCAGGCGGAAGCGGCGAGAGCAGCCGTTAGCGTTACCGCACCGGCGATGAGCCGGCGGCGACGGGGTGCGCTCATGAGTTACCTTTCGAATGCAGGCGCGTCTCGTTCTCCGCGAAGAAACGCAGACAGAGCCACGTGTTGAGGTGAATCCACGCCCCGAAGCTGATCACCGGCGCGAGGATGGGCGCCGCCGAGGTCGCGTAGGCGATGGCTAGAAGCGCTAGCAGCAGGAGCACGGACGATGCCGGACGCATGAGCGCTAGCTGTGACGCCTTGGGCCAGTAGGCCCACAGCGGCAGGTCGTAGTGCGCGTAGAGCGGTCCTAGGTAGGCCCCCACACCAGCCAGTGCGATGAGGGCCACGAAGGTCGCGATCCGCAATGCTCCCGAACCGGGTCCGAGAGCGGAGAAGTACAGGTAGTTGCCCACCAGGATGGTGCCGAGCACCGCCGCCGGCAGGACCAGCAGCGAGGCGCGGACGAACTCCCGCCGGTAGACGGTCCAGAATTCCGGCCAAGCCTGAAACGATTCACCCTGGCCGTGCCGCCGGGCCAGCGTGTAGGCGGCGACGGTGGCGGGCCCGAGCCCGAGGATCACGCCACCCAGGAGGGTGAACACGATCCAGAGGAGGTTCAGCCGGGCCGCCCAGATGAGCTCTGAGCAGGCAGCCTGAATCCTGATCGACGTGGCGGGATGGTTCATCCGGCACCACCTTCTCGTGGCGTGTGCGCGGACACGGGGGTGGAGTGTTGCGCCGCCGTTCCTAGTCCGTTTCGTACGGGTGAACGGCGGTTGGTGCGAAATTAGTGTTGAATCGACTCAATGTCAATGATGTGAAACCCGCAGATTCGCATACTCCCCGATCATCGGGGCCATCTGCCGGAATCCGATCTTGCCGCCGCGCAGCGCTGGACCGCCGGTGCTCCCGTCGTCCGTCCAGCGGAACGAGACCACATCGTTGATCGAGAAGGTGATCTCACCGCCCAGGACGTCCAGGCGCACGGCGTACGGCCCGACGGCGTCCAGCGCCGCCGGCAGCGGGTCGGCACCCTGCGTGACCAGGTGAAACCCGTGACTCTTGCGCAGGTTGCAGGTGTGCAGAGCGCGCTCTGACGGCCACATCCGCCGGAAATAGGACACGTGGTAGGCGTCGATGTCGCCGTGGTGATACTGCTCGTACGGCCCGTCGCGCGGCGCGAGGCCCGGGTCGAACAGATCCTCACCACCCCGGCCGCGGGCATGGAAGAACATGATGCACAGCCCCGGCTCCCTGACCGGCCAGAAGTCCCACTCGATCCGTACGTCGGCGGGCAGGTCCTCGGGGCACCACAGCACCACGTTGGCCGCCTGCCCGTCGGCGGGCGGTCTGAGGCTCTCCAGCCGCATCCGCCCCATCGGGAACGTGGTCGCCCCGTCCCCCTCCAGCCGGAATCCCGCCAGGTCGTCGGGGCCGGCGAGCGGGTTGCGGTAGATCTCCGTCAAGGTGGACTCCTGTGCAGGTCGCTGGACTGCCGGACCACCAGGTCCGGCTGGAAGATGACCTGCCGGTGCCGGTGCAGCTCCGGCTCCGCCACCTCCTCCAGCAGCAGGTCGATGGCGGTACGCCCGAGCAGCTCGCGCGGCTGGCCGACCGACGACAGCGGCACGGTCGCCGCCGCGGCGAAGTCGATGTCGTCGTAGCCGACGATCGCCATGTCGTGCGGCACCCGCAGTCCGTGCGCGGCCATGGCCTGCAGGAATCCCAGGGCGAGCAGGTCGTTGGCGCAGAAGGCGGCCGTCGGCCGCTCCTCGACGGGCAGCGCCGCCACGCGCTCGCCCGCGGTCCGCCCGTGGGCCACGCTCAGCGCGGGCATGAACCAGGCGACCAGCTCGACCCCGCCACCCGGCCCGCCGCCGGGCTCGACTCCCCCGCCGGGCTCGGTGTCCCGCGCCTCGGAGACGGCGCTCGTGATCCCTAAATGCCGGTCCCCCACCTGCTTGATCGACCGCGGCCCGCCGACGAACAGGATCTTGCGGTGTCCCCGCTCGATCAGGTGGACCCCGGCGATATGGCCGCCGAGCCGGTCGTCGACCGCCACCGAGCACTGGAGCCCGGCGGCCGCGCTGTCGACGAGCACCACGGGCGTGCCCCTGGCGGCGAGCTCCGCCAGTCTCGGGCTGCTCGCGTCGACCGGTGTGATCAGTATGCCCATGACCCGCTGCTGTTCGAGCTGGTCGAGATGGCGCAGCTCGCGGGCCGGGTCGGCGGCGCTGTTGCACAGCACCACCATCGTGTCGTGCTCGTCCGCCAGGGCGTCGGCGCCCTGCGCGACGTCGGCGAAGAACGGGTTGGCCACGTCGAGCACGATCAGGCCGACCGTGCGGCTGCGGCCGACCCGCAGGTGGCGGGCCACCTCGTTGCGGACGAAGCCCAGCTCGCGGATCGCGTCGAAGACGCGCTTACGCGTGGCGGGGGAGACGATCTCGGGGCGGTTGAGCACGTTGCTCACAGTGCCCACGGAGACGCGTGCCCGCTGCGCGACCTCCTTGATGTTCGTGGTCGACATTGATCCTCACGAGGCCGCTCCAACGTTGAACGCGGCTTATCATAGCCTTACTCATGATCTTTTTGAATCGACTCAAGACACCGATCTTCCGGCGAGCATACACTCACGGTCAGTGCTCCTCCGACGGGCGTTGCTCTCAGGGGTCACCGCTGACGATGTCGCCTACGATTCATCGCCCGTAGCGGGTGGGTCCACCACGCGGATGCGTACCGCGCGGAACAGCGCGGGCGTGTCCTTGAGTACGGCCAGCTTCGGGTCGGGGACGACGAGGAACGGCTCCGTCTCTAGTGCCAGCAGGCCGGCCAGACGCCGGTCGGCGCGCAGCGCGTCCACGGCCCGGCGATCGCCGCCGAGCACGACCGCGTCCAGCTCGCCCAGGCACGGCGACAGGACGCGCACCACGGTCTCGGCCGCCGCCTCGAAGGCCTGATCCGCCTGGTTCTGGCGGCGTCTGGCGAAGCGCTGCTGCGACCACCCGCCCGCCGCGGTACGCCCCTGGACCAGGCGAGACCCGACCTTGGACACCACCAGCCGCGACCCGTGGAACATGCCGGTCGCGTAGCCGCCCATCCGTACCAGGATCACCCCCACACGCCGATCGGCCCGCGCGTGGGTGACGAGCCTGGTCACGTACGGTGGCCCGAGCGGCAGGGGCGGGAAGGGCACGTGCAGCTCCGCCAGCGCCCCGTCGGCGGCCACCAGGCGCACGACCTCCTCGTCACCGGCGGCCTCGAACGGGCCGTGCCGGTCGGCGAAGCCGTCGATCCACGGGTGCACGCGCTCGGGCACCACGGACACCCATCGCCCGCCACCCTTCGCCGGTCGCGCACTCATGCCGGAAGGGTAACTGACCGGAGACCGCGCCCACGCTTCCCCTGGGGTCGGGAACTCAGGGAAAGATATAAGTGAAGGCCGACCAGTGGGCCCGGCCCGGCCTGTACCCGCCTCGCCGCATCGACTACGTGCTGAGCGCCTGGCCGCGGGCGGGCGGCGCGGGCCATCCGGTGCGCTGCGAGGTGGTGGGCGACGGGCCTGAACCCGCCTCCGACCACTACGCGGTCCCGGCCGAGCTGCGCTATTAGCGCCTCAGAGCCACCCCTGGGACTTGGCGCGCTGGACCGCCTCGATGCGGTTGCGGGCGTGGGTCTTCTGGATGGCCGACGACAGGTAGTTGCGTACGGTGCCCTCCGACAGGTGCAGGTGCCGGGCGATGTCGCCGATGGTCGAGCCGTCCACCGCGGCGGCCAGCACGTCCCGCTCGCGCGCCGACAGCGGATTGGGCCCCGCGCTGAGCGCCGCCGCCGCCAGGCCCGGGTCGATGACCCGCTCCCCCGCGTGCACGCGCCTGATCGCCGCCGCCAGCTCCCGGGCCGGGCTGTCCTTGACCAGGAAGGCCGCCGCCCCCGCCTCCATGGCGGTCCGCAGGTAACCGGGACGGCCGAACGTGGTCAGGATCATCACCCGGCAGCCGGGCACCTGTGAGGTGATCTTGGCACTCGCGCTGAGGCCGTCCATGACCGGCATCTCGATGTCGAGCAGCGCGATGTCCGGCAGTTGCCGGAGCGCGACGGACACGGCCGCCTCGCCGTCGGCCGCCTCGCCGACGACCTCGATGTCGGGCTCCAGGCCGAGCAGCGACGCCAGGGCGCCGCGTACCATGGCCTGGTCTTCGGCCAGGATCACCCGGATCACGCCGCCGCTCCCACGGGGACCAGCACCCGCAGCCGGAAGCCCGCCTTGGCTCCCGGGCCCGCCTCGACGTTCCCGCCCACTTCGCGCACCCGCTCGGTCAGCCCCTGTAAACCGCTGCCGAGCCGGAGCGGCTCCTCGGCCTGCCCGTCGTCCATGATCTCCAGGATGGCCTGTTCGCCGTCGTACGTCACCTCGATCCGGCAGCAACTCGCCCGCGCGTGCCGTACGACGTTGGTGGTGCCCTCGCGTACCGCCCAGCCGAACAGGCCGTCGAGCAGGCCGGGCAGCGGCGTGCCCGAGACCCGTACCAGCGGCTCCACGCCCGCCGCCCGCAGCACGGCCCTGGCGTTGTCCAGCTCTTCCGGCAGGCTGCGCTGCCGGTAGCCGGTGACGGCCTCGCGCACCTCCGTCAGCGCCTTCCTGGCGACGGTCTCGATGTCCTGGATCTCCTGGCGCACCTTCGGGGAGTCCTCGGCCAGTCGCCCGGCCAGCTCGCTCTTGAGCACGATCAGCGACAGGCTGTGGCCGAGCAGGTCGTGCAGGTCGCGGGCGATGCGCAGCCGCTCGTCCGCCGCGGCGAGCCGGGCCACCTCGCTCTGCGCCTCGCGAAGTTGCACGGCCAGCAGCCTGGTGTTGCGTACGCCGATGAACAGCGCGCCCAGCGTGACCACCTCCATCCCCAGGATGAGGAGGGTGGTGCTGTCGGAGTGGTGCAGCAGCCCGCAGCCGACGACGACCGCCAGCATTCCGGCGATGCCGATGGCCGCCCGCCGGGGCGGCAGGATCATGGCGAAGAGCACCGTGACGTATATGGGCAGGGCCAGCCAGCCGCCGCCGAAGACCAACGCGCCGACCACCGCCTGCGCCGTGGTGAGGGTGAGCAGCGGGTACGTCGACCGCGACCGCTCCGTCATGCTGCGCGGGCTCATGACGGTCGCCAGGTACGAGATCACGAACGCGATCAGCGACAGCCACGCCCAGACGGCCTTGGCTCCGTGGAACTCCCCGCTCAGGATCTCCCCCACCAGGAGGATCAGGTAGACCATGCCGAAGGAGATCCCGTACAGCCGCCGGTAGCGGGACGAGGTCTCACCCGTCCCGCCGAAGGTGAACCGGTTCGTCCAGCTCATGCCCGAACAGTAGCCCGCCGGTAGGCGTAGGCGGCGGCGCCGCCGAGCACGATCCCCCACGCCACCACGATCAGCGCGTCCGACATGGACACGCCGTGGCCCGCGATCACGCTCCAGCCGAGGCTGGCGTAGTGGTAGGAGGGCATGAAGCCGGCGATGGTCCGCATCGTGCCGCCGATGGCGTCGATGGGAAACCAGAGGCCGCCGAGCAGCGACAGGGTGAA
Source organism: Nonomuraea sp. NPDC049158 (assembly GCF_040648335.1). Lineage (NCBI taxonomy): Bacteria > Bacillati > Actinomycetota > Actinomycetes > Streptosporangiales > Streptosporangiaceae > Nonomuraea > Nonomuraea sp. NPDC049158. The sequence continues at coordinate 7,667 of NZ_JBEZDM010000031.1, read as the reverse complement.
CATACAGATCATCGCGGCGGGCTGGGCGGCGTCGGCGCTCAGCAGGGACCCGATGAACAACCCGAGCGCGATGAACGGGATCGCCCCCACCCACAGCGACAGCAGCAGCGCCACCCACTGACCGGCGGGCATCGACACGCCCTGCTGCAGCACGGCCGCCACGCTGACCAGCAGCAGGGACGGCAGCACGAGGACCAGCGCGGCGCCGAGCTTGGTGACGATGATCGCCCAGCTCGGCAGCGGGGTGATCTGCAGCTGACGCAGCCAGCCGGACTGGCGTTCCTGCGCCCAGGGCACGGCCGAGCTCATCATGGACGAGGCGAGCGCGCCGTAGGCGGCCATCGACACCAGCAGGTAGGTGCTCATCCGCACGCCGGCCGAGTCCGTCTGGGTGCCGTAGATGTTGGCGTTGATCAGGTAGAAAACGACGGGGAACAGCACCACGAAGATGATGTACCGGCGGTTGCGCAGCATCCGCAGCGCCTCGGTCTTGGCGTAGTACAGCATCAGGACTCCCTGGTGAGGGCGAGGAAGGCGTCCTCTAGGTCGGCGCCGGTGAGGTGGAGGCCGCGCACGTCGAGCGTGGTGCCCCGGTAGAGCCCGGCGAGGGTCGCGTCGGCGTCGGAGGTACGCAGCGTGGCCGTGCCCGCGGCGATCTCGACCGCCGTGACGCCGGGCAGCAGGTCGAGCCCGGCCGCGGGCTGCTCGCCGAGGGTGAAGCGGACGACCTGCCCGCCGACGCTCGCCTTGATCCGGGCGGCGGTGTCGTCGGCCACCACCTTGCCCCTGGCGATGACGATCACCCGGTCGGAGTGCTCGTCGGCCTCCTCCAGGTAGTGCGTGGCGAACAGCACGGTCCGGCCGCCCGCCGCGTACGCGCGCATGCTCTCCCAGAACCGCAGCCGCGACTCCACGTCCATGGCCGCGGTCGGCTCGTCCAGCAGCAGCGCCTTGGGCGCGCCCGCGATCGCCAGGGCGAACCTGACACGCTGGGACTGGCCGCCCGACAGCTTGTTCGCGCGCCGGTTCACCAGGTCGGTGAGGTCGGCCAGCTTGAGGATCTCCTCCAGGTCCAGCGGCTGGGGATACAGCCTGCGGACCAGGTCGATGAGCTCCTTGACCGTCAGCTCGGGGATGAGCTGGCCGCTCTGCAGCATGGCGCCCATCTGGCCGGCGGCGACGGCCTGGCGGGGGGTGCGGCCGTACACGCTGACCGTCCCCCTGGAGGGGCGCAGCAGGCCGAGCAGCATGTTGATGGAGGTCGACTTGCCGGCGCCGTTGGGGCCGAGCAGGGCCACGGTCTTGCCGGGCTCTATCGCCAGGGACACATCATCGACGGCAAGGACGTCCCCGTAGTCCTTGCTGACGTGGTCGAACACGATGGCGTTCATGGCATCAACGCTAGGACGGTGGATCTTGCCCGGTTAGTGCGTTCCCTCCGGGGTTGGCGGTGACATTTGTCAGGCGACGCGCCGCACCAGGCCCGTGTCGAGGCTGTAGTAGGCGCCGACCACGGTGGCCTTGCCGGATAACAGGGTGTCGGCTCTCAGCACCGACACCGTCCGTACGATGTGCGCGTGGACCATGTCGTCAACTTCACCGCTGGAACCGGTGTAGACGGGTTCGAGGGCGGCGACGATGCTGGGCAGCTCTCCGGGCAGAGTCTCCCGCTCGCGCAGCGCCCTGGCCGCAGCGGTGACGGCGCCGCAGCGCTGGTGTCCCAGGACGACGACGAGGCTGGCGCGTAAGTCCTGCGGGCCGTACTGGACCGCCGCGGTGACGAGCCGGTCGACGGTGTGCGCCGCCGTACGGACGACGAGCAGATCGCCCAGCCCGGCGTCGAAGACGACCTCGGGCGGCACCCGCGAGTCGATGCACGACAGCACCACCGCGTAGGGAGACTGCCCCGCCGCCACCTGCCTCCTGCGGACGGGGTCCTGGCGGGGGCGGCGGGACGCGCCCGCCGCCCAGCGCCGGTTGCCGCGCTGCAACGCCGCCCAGGCCTGCAGGGCGGCGTCATCACAGAACGGGACATAACTACAAGCAAGCGTTTCGTCACCCACAGCTAGGTGATTCCCGGACGGGACATCACCTAGCGGACAGATCTCAGAGGCGGCAGGCGTAGATGTCGGTGGCCAGGATGGCCCTTGCCCCGATCTCCCAGAGCTGGTCCATCACCTGCTGGTGCCCGCGCCGCCGGACCATCACCCGGACGGCGACCCAGCCCTCGCGGTGCAGCGGCGAGACCGTGGGCCCCTCCATACCGGGCGTGAGCGCGATGGCCTCCTCGATCCGCTCGGCGCGGATGTCGTAGTCCATCATCACGAAGTCGCGGGCGTGCACGACGCCCTGCAGGCGGCGGACGAGCTGCTCGATGCCGGCGTCCGCGCCGTTGCCCTGCTGCCTGATCAGCACGGCCTCGGAGCGCATGATCGGCTCGCCGAACACCTCCAGGCCGACGTTGCGCAGCGTGGTGCCGGTCTCCACGACGTCGGCGACCGCGTCGGCCACGCCCAGCCTGATGGCGGTCTCGACCGCGCCGTCGAGCTTGATGACGCGGGCGTCGACGCCCGACTCCGACAGGTATTTGCCGAGCACCCCGGCGTAGGAGGTGGCGATGCGCAGGCCGTCGAGGTCCTTGACCGACGTCATGGCACCCGCCCTGGCGGCCAGCCGGAAGGTGGAGCCGCCGAAGCCCAGCGGCATGATCTCCTCGACGGGGGCGCCGGAGTCGACGCGCATGTCCCGGCCGGTGATGCCGGCGTCGAGAGTGCCCTCGCCGACGTAGACCGCGATGTCGCGCGGGCGCAGGAAGAACAGCTCGCAACCGTTGTCCTCGTCGAGGACGACGAGCTCCTTGCTGTCCTTGCGGGACCGGTAACCGGCCTCCTTGAGCATGGTCTGGGCGGCCTCACTGAGCGCGCCCTTGTTGGGTACGGCCAGACGCAACATGTCCGTGGTGTCCTTGATGTCTCGCGGGCTGTTAGGTGTACGGGCTGACGGGCGCGGGCGCCCTAGAGATGCTTGTACACCTCGTCCAGCCCGATGCCCTTGGCGAGCATGAGCACCTGCACGTGGTAGAGCAGCTGGGAGATCTCCTCGGCGGCTCGGTCACTCGACTCGTGCTCGGCGGCCATCCAGCTCTCGGCGGCCTCCTCGACGACCTTCTTGCCGATGGCATGGACGCCGGCGTCAAGCGCGGCCACGGTGCCCGAACCCGCGGGTCGGGTGCGTGCCTTCTCTGACAGCTCGGCGAACAGCTCTTCGAAGGTCTTCATGATCTCTCTCGTCGGTCGGCTGGCATGCGTGACAAGCCTAGTCTGCGCGCGCGGGTCAACGGGCCCCCGTCCGCCACGCGAGACCGGGCCGCACGCCTAAAGCGCTGTTGACTATCACTTCTTACTCATCTACTGTCACACCGGCTAAATCAATTGTTTGGAGCAATTTTTAACGATTTATGGAGACTTAGTGTCGACGGAAAGTCCCTTTCCGCATTCGCTCCGTGTCCTACTAAAACCGGAAATACTCCGGAATCCAGCACCCGTCTACGCCGCCTGGCGGGAAACGGAACCGTTCTTCTGGTATGGCGAACTCGGCACCTGGGTGCTCACCCGGTATGCCGACTGCGCGGCCGTACTCAAAGGGCTGGACCGTTTCACCTCCGACTGGCGGCGGCTCGGCGAGCGGACGCCCGCCGAGCTGGTCATGTTGCAGACCGTCGATCCGCCCGACCACCCGCCCGTGCGGCGGCTGCTCACCGCCGCCTACCGCGCCCAGGACCACACGGCCCTGGCTGGACGCACCGAGCAGCGCGTACGGCGGCGCCTGGCGGCGCTGGCGGGCACCGAGTTCGACTTCGTCCACCGGCTGGCCATCCCGCTGACGGTGGAGACGATCTGTGAGGTGCTGGGCGTGGATCCCCCGGATCTCGACTGGCTCAACTCCGTTTCCCCGCCCGTCATCGACACCATGGACGGCGGTCTGCGCCCCGAGGTGATACCGGCGGGCCTGGCCGCGCGGGCCGAACTCGACGCGTTAATGGAACGCTGGATGGTCGAGCATCGCCCGGACGGCATGTTCGCATATATCAGTAAAAAGCTGCCAAGCGCCAGTGCCGACCGCCGTCTGGTGCTGAATTCGCTCCGCTCCACCTTCCACGCCGGCTTCGAATCCTCGGCCCGGCTGCTGACGCTCTCCCTCCTCGCCCTGACTGACAATCCCGGCAGCCTCCTCGAATTCTCCAAAAATCCCGATTTAGCGGTTGAAGAGTTGATTCGCTATACCAGCCAGGTCCAGGTGCTCGCCCGCGGCTGCCTGACCGACACCGAAGTCGGCGGCCGGAAGGTCCGCAAGGGAGAGGGCGTGACCCTGATCATCGGGGCCGCCAACCGCGACCCCGCCGCCTTCTCCGACCCCGACGCCCTTCGACTGGACCGTACCCCCAACCCCCACCTCGGCTTCGGCCGCGGCCTGCACGCCTGTTTGGGGGCCGGTATCGCCGCCATGCAGACCAGGGCGCTGTTCACGGAACTCGCCCGCGGCCACCCGGCCGTCAGGCCGCGCGCCGAGCCGGTGATGTGGGACAGCGGCACCCTGCGCGGGGTACGGACGCTGCCCGTCGAGCTGGGGAGGTGACCAGACATGCGATACGCCTACTGACCGACGGTCGCCGTGGTCCGGGCAGGCCACGGCGACCGACACTTCACCTGGGGGAACTCGATGAACCAGCCGACGCCCACCCGCGCCCGGTACCGGGACGCACTGGCCGTGCCCGAGTTCCGGGCGATCTTCCTGTCGCATGTGGTCTGCATGCTGGGCACGATCGTGACCCAGTTCGCCCTCACCGTGCTGGTCTACCGCCAGACCGGCTCGCCCTTCCTGGCCGCGCTGGTGTTCACCGTGGCGTTCGTCCCCTACCTGTTCGGCGGGGTACTGCTGTCGGCCCTGGCCGACCGGGTGGCGATCCGGCCCCTGCTGGTGGGCTGCAACCTCACGACGGCCGCGCTGGCCGCGGCCATGGCGCTGCCCGGCTCGCCCGTGGGCGTCGTGCTGGCGCTGGCGTTCGGGATGGGGCTGGTGGCCCCGGTCTTCGCGGGCGCGCGGGCCGCGGTGCTGCCGCGCGTCCTCGACGGCGAGGTCTACATCGCCGGCCGCAGCCTGTTCCGGCTGGTGGCGCAGGCCGCGCAGGTGGGCGGGTTCGCGCTCGGCGGGCTGCTGCTCATCGCGCTGACCCCGCGCGCCGCCCTCCTGCTCAACACGGGCGCCTTCCTGGTGTCGGCGGCGCTGCTCGCCATGGGGGTCAAGGCCCGTCCCGCCGCCGCCTCGGCCCGGTCGCTCTCGCTCGTACGCGACTCACTGGCGGGGCTCGGGCGGGTCTTCCGGCTGGTACCGCTGCGCCGCGTCCTGGTGTTCGGCTGGGCCGTACCCGCCATCGGGGTGACACCCGAGGCGCTGGCGGCCCCGTACGCCCAGCTGGCCGGGTTCGGGACGGTGGGGCTGGGGCTGCTCATGTCGGCCCTGCCGGTCGGCACGGTCCTGGGTGAGGTGCTGTGCCTGTGGCTCCCCTCGCCCGCCCGCCGGCTGCGGCTGATCGTGCCGCTGGCGCTGCTGATGTTCCTGCCGCAACTCGCCTTCGGCCTGCGTCCCGGACTGCCGCTCGCGGTCGGGCTGCTGGTGCTGTCGGGCATGGGTCTGGCGCACCACCTGGGGCTGGACCAGCTGCTCATGGACGCGGCCCCGGAGGAGGTGGTGGGCAGGGCGCTGAGCATCCAGACGGCTGGGCTGATGTTCTGGCAGGGCATCGGCTTCGCCGTAGCGGGCTCGGCCGCCCAACTGCTCGCCCCGCCGGTGGTCATCACGGTGGCCGCGGTGGCCGGCCTCGCCCTGGTACCACTGCTCCGACCCCGCCAGCACTCCCAAGGGCCCAGCCACGACGGACCGTGACCACTTGACCTTGCCGTAGCGTCAACGTGTCCAATAGGGCCCATGAGGATCGGCGAGCTTGCCACGCTGGCGGGGGTTTCCACCCGGACCGTACGTCACTACCACCACCTGAACCTTCTCCCCGAACCCGAACGGCTCGCCAACGGCTACCGGGAGTACCGACTGCGAGACGCCGTGGCCCTCACCCGCGTACGCAGGCTGGCCGAGCTGGGCATGTCCCTGGACGAGATCCGCGACGTCCTGGCCGACGACCAGGGCCGCGAGCTGCGGGAAGTACTCCTGGAGCTGGACGCCGACCTGGCCCGGCAGCAGGAGACGATCGGCGCCAGACGCGACCGGCTGGCCGCGCTGCTGGCGGAGACGGACCTGCATCCCGACTCGACGGTGTCGCCGGACATGGCGACGGTCCTGCGCGTTCTCTCCGTCGAGGGCTCGAAGTTCGCGGAAATGGACCGGGAGCTGCTGGCTCTGATGGACACCGTGGCCGACCCCGCCGACCGGGCCGGGTTCGTCGATCTGTTCCGCCCGCTCACCGAGCCCGAGGCGGCCGCCCGGGGACACGCCCTCTACGCGCGGCTGGACGAGCTCGCCGACGCCGACCCCGGCGACCCCCGCGTCACCACGCTCGCCGCCGACCTCGTCGCGCACTTTCCGGACGAGATGGTGACGGCGATGCTCGCGAACCTGGACGCGGCGCCCGATCACCTGCGCCCGCCCACCACCGAGAACGCGGATGGCGACCACTGGCTGACGACGATGTACGCGGAGATGTCCGCCGCCCAGGCCGAGGTGTTCCGGCTGGTCATGGTCATGCTGAAGGAGCGAGGGTGATGGTGCGGATCGCGCGCGCCGTGCTGTTCGCCATGGTGCCCATGGAGCTGCTGCTCGCCGTCCTGCTCGTGTCCGGCGTGCCGCTGCCCCGCCCACTGCTCGCGGCAGCCGAGGCGGCCGTCGTCGCGGTGCTCGTCCTGGAGGCGGCGACCCTGTACCGGCTGTTCGGCGCCGAGCGCCGAGGCGGCGCGGACCGGCGGACGGCGTTACGGGCGGCCTGTGGGCGGCTGGTCCCCGATCAGGTGCGGCGGATCATGGGGTTCGACGTGAAGGGCATGGTCAGCCTCGCGCTGTGGGTCGCGCGGCGCCGCCACGGTGTGCCGTACGGCGCCACCGCCCTGTCCTACTCCCGCGCGCAGACCACCACGATGATGATCTTCCTGTTCGCGATGGTCGTGGAGCTGATAGTCGCGGAGATCCTGCTGCGGGCGTTCGGCGCGCCGGTCGGCCTGCGCGCCGTCTTCCTCGTGGCCGACGCCTATACGGTCCTGATCGTGCTCGCGGCCATCGCGGCCTCAGTCACCCGGCCCCACGTCGTCTCCGCCGACGAGGTACGCATCCGCTACGGCGCGTTCTTCGACCTGCGCGTCCCGCGCGAGCGGATCGCCCAGGTACGCCAGGTCCGCAACTTCAACGAGAACGGCATGATCAAGGTGGAGGGCGACCGGCTGGCCGTGGCAGTGGCCTCCCAGACCAACCTGATCCTCGAACTGACCGAACCGATCACCGCCGTCCGCCCCCTCGGCCGCCGCGCCGAGGCCCGGGTGATCCGCTTCTTCGCCGACGATCCCGGCGCCGCGATCTACGCGCTGCGACCCCGCCGGGAACACGTACCCGACTCCTGAGCAGAAAACGGCGCTGCCCGCCGTACCCCCGATGAAGGGGTACGGCGG